>CAZVYU010000175.1:0-4302 GCA_964631645.1 uncultured Actinomycetes bacterium | reverse complement strand
GATCGTCATGATGCGGACTCCCGACGGGAACGGGCGGTTGGAACTGACCCGCTACCAAAAGCCGCCGGCGCTGCCCAGCGATCCTGCGGCACCGCCGGCCAACACCCTGGGGCTGCATCGGATCATGTTCGCCGTCGATGACATCGACGACACCCTCGCCCGCCTTCAACCGCTGGGCGGCGAGGTGCTGCGCGAGGTGGCGCAGTTCGAGAATGTCTACCGGCTGTGCTATCTGCGCGGTCCGGCGGGGATCATCGTTGCACTGGCGGAACAGATCGGCTGACCGGCACGATCACACCGAACCGGCCGAGTCCGGGGGCGGAACGTCGAACCCCACAGCCAGCGTGTGGATGCTGAACACCAGGACCCACAGCGGGAAGACGAGGGCGAGCCAGTCGTTCACCGGCGATCCGACCAGCAGGACGAGCGCGCAGATGTATCCGGTGATCACCAACCAGCGGGGAATGGCCCGGGTCCGCGAACCGAGACTGCTGACCGCAGCCACGAACACCCCGGCCATCCGCAGGCCGAACGTCGCCACCAACTCCGCCGACCAGGCATTCGCAAGGGCCACCGTGGTGTCGCCCGCAGGCGCCCCATCGGGGTAGAGCCGCGCGGTGCCAGCCAACGTCGCCGCGGCGACAAACATCGTGACGACGAACAACAGCCCGGAGCCCAGGAAGACGGTGGCGAACAGCCGATCCTCCCGCTCCCCGATGCGGCTGCGCACGACTCCGATGAACCACAGGAACGAGATCCCCGCGAATGGGACCAGCGCCAGCGCCACCGCAGCGAGTTGGTCCTGCGCGGGGTCACTCAGCCATCCGGCCTGCCCCTGCTCGAAACCGTTGGAGCGAGCCACCACCATCTCGAACAAGATCAGCACGGCGAAGATGACGCCGGCCACCCCCGCCGACCGTGGGGTCCGAGCGGTTCCGACGATCCCGTCGGTAGCAGCGACTCCTTGGTTCACCCCGGAACGCTACCGCTCGGTGATCCAGCCACACCCGGTGAAGAAACCAACTGCTCGACTGACGCAAGACGTTTCCCCTCCGCGGGCACACCTTCCGCAGGGGGTCACCATCCTTCGGTTCCTAGACCACCCTTGAAAGGCCCGGCGAAACGCGAGGTGGGCCAGTCTCCATAGAACGAACCGGCCAAGGGCGCGACCGCTTCGCCATCGACCTCACACAGATCGACCTTCTGCGGGAAGAAGCACACAGCGTCCTGAATCTTCTCGTACCTGCGGTCTGGTCGCGGGTACCACCAGCAGGCGTCAGGGACCACGGACGTTCCGACCCGAAGGTCGCCGTACTCCGCTTGCCCTTTGAACTCACACCACGTGGCATGGCCGTTGGGCACGATCGCACCGGGCCGAAGATCCTCGGCGGGAACGTAGTAGGCCGGGGCGTGGGCGGTTTCGCAGATCATCAGGGCGCTCAGCGAGTCGGCTACGACGATCCCTCCGTGGACCACGCGGACTCGCACACCGGCCGGTCTCACGGCCGGCGGCCGGGGGAAGTCCCACACGGACTCCTGCCCCGGGCGCGGGGTCTCACGAATGGGGCGCACATCGGCAGTGTGAGACGACCGGCGTGACGCCGCATCTCGAACCGGGTGGGGCCCCTACCGCACGATCACCGCAGCACTGCTGCCGGGCGGACCGAAGAGGGCCTGGTACGCACCCGCCGTCACCCGCACCGTGGCTCTGTCGGGATCAACGCCCCGGCAAGTGCGGTGATCATGATCGGCTTCTGCTCATGTCGAGCCTCTCCACGTGACGGGAGGCGCCGGCCGCCCTGCCACCTACTCGCGGACGAATCCAGCCCTGCAAACCGTGAATGGCCTGCCGGGATACGCCCTGGAGGTCGCGGAACGTCAGCCGCCGACCACCCCTGCATCGATCTCTCTGCCAAGAGTGGTGCGGACCCCGACCGGAAGCCCGGTGGGGATCTGACCATCCAGGTCCGCCATGAGGTCCGACACCGGCGGGATGTTGCCCGGCGTCTGGACCGTCACGTCGATCCGGTTCGATGTCACTTGCACATCGTCGATGAATGCACCGGGTTCCTGCGCGATCCACTGTTCGGCGATGGTCTGCACCCGACCGGTCCAGATGGTGATCGCGTAGGCGGCGATGGTGTTGGTGATCAGCGGGACCAGGACGAGTACGAGCATGAGGCTCACGGTCATCAGGGCGCGACGGCGGGACACTGCTCGTGCATCGGACGCCTCTTGGGCGTAGCCGGCCAGCGTGAAGGTCAAGGTCCCGGCGAGGACCAGGGCGACGAAGTTCGACACGAACAACACCAGGGCACCCAGCGCCAACGTGACCGCACCTTGGCCCAGGCACACCCCGACGACGATCAGGGGCGGCACCAGCGAGATGGCGATCGCGACGCCGGGAAGGACCGCAGCCACATCGCGGCGGGCCAAACCCACGGCCCCCGCGCAGCCGGTCGCCAGGGCTGCGAGCAGGTCCAGCAAGGTGGGCGACGTCCGGCCCGCGATCTGACCGTTGGCCAACAGGTCGAAGTTCAGTGGGATGAGCAGACTGAACAGGACTCCGATGACCACCACCAGCCCAGCGCCCAGCGCGGTGTAGCGCGCCGACCGCCACGTGAGCCACCCGTCGCGCAGCACGATGCCCAGTGCGACCCCCATGATCGGCGTCGACAACGGGGCGATGATCATCGCCCCGATCACCGTGGCGGTGGAGTCAGACAACACTCCGGCTGCGGCGATGAGTCCGGACAGGGTGAGCATCGTCCAGAAGGCCGATTGTTTCGCCGACGAATCGCCCGACGCCAGGTCGAGGTCCCCCGACAGTTCCGCCAACGTCCGCCGCTGCTGCACCGGTAGTACCCGGTCAGCCAAGGAAGTAGCCATGCCGCCAGTTTGAGGGGTTCCCCTGTTCGATCGGGGCAGACTCTCGCTGCCCTGATCGTCATGGGGGCAGACCAGGAGTGCCCGAATCGCGATCGGAGCAGAGAAAAGGTGCCCCGATCGAAGACGGAATGACCCGTCACTGCGGCTGGTGCGATTACATGGCCTCATCAGGCAGTGAGGGAGTGGCCGCACATGAGCAGTGACGGGCTGGAACAGGCACGGCAGAAGATGATGGAAGCCGGGGTTGCGGCCGAGGCGATCGACGTCTTCGCGCACTACTACGGCGAACTCGAGTCCGGCGCCACCGGGCTCATCTCCGAGGACACCATCGACCCGTTGACGGACCCGCCGACTCTGTCCGAGATTCCGCCCGACCACGAGGCCGAACGCGCCGCCCTGGCTCAGACGGCGATCATCAAACTCAATGGTGGCTTGGGTACGTCGATGGGGATGGAGAAGGCCAAGTCGCTGCTGCCCGTCCGCGACGGTCAGACCTTCCTCGACCTGATCGTGCGACAGGTCCGCAGTGTGCGGGAACGCTACGACGTCTCCTTGCCGCTGATCTTCATGGACAGCTTCCGCACTCAGGCCGACACACTGGCGGCACTCGCGGAGCACCCCGACGTCGCCGTGGCCGGTCTTCCCTTGGACTTCCTGCAGAACTCGGAGCCCAAGTTGCTGGCCTCGGATCTCACTCCGGTGGCGTGGCCCAAGGATCCGACCCTGGAATGGTGCCCGCCCGGTCACGGTGATCTGTACACCGCAATCCTCGCCTCCGGGGTGCTGCAGGCACTGGTGGACGCCGGGTACCGCTACGCCAGCGTGAGCAATGCGGACAACCTTGGCGCCGCCCCCGACCCGGCGCTGGCCGCCTGGTTCGCCCAGTCGGGAGCACCCTACGCAGCCGAGGTCTGCGATCGGACCGCGGCCGACCGCAAGGGCGGTCACCTGGCCGTGCGTCGCAGCGACGGCCGCCTGATCCTGCGCGACACAGCCCAGACTCCGCCGGAAGAGATGGACTTCTTCACCGACATCGAGCGGCACCCCTTCTTCCATACGAACAACCTGTGGTTCGACCTGCAGCAGTTGGCCGCTGCCCTCCGCGACGGCGGCGCCGTGCTGGGTCTGCCCCTCATCCGGAATCTGAAGACGGTCGATCCCAGCGATTCCTCGTCGCCAGAGGTCGTGCAGATCGAGACCGCCATGGGTGCGGCCATCGAGGTGTTCGAAGGTGCCCAGGCGATCACGGTTCCCCGCAGCCGATTCCTCCCCGTGAAGACGACGAACGATCTTCTGCTGCTGCGCTCCGATGCCTATGAGGTCCGGCCCGACGGAACGTTGAGCCTGGTCCCGTCCGCCGCGCCCCTGATCGACCTGGACCCGGCCCACTACAAGACCGTGGCGAAGTTCGAC
>CAZVYU010000174.1:1692-4303 GCA_964631645.1 uncultured Actinomycetes bacterium | reverse complement strand
AACCACCGGAGATCACCGAGATGAAGGACCGGTTCATGGCCTGACACATGATGTACGAGAGGTAGGCACCCGAGGACCCGACCAGCGCACCGGTGATGATCAGCAGATCGTTGTTCAACAGGAAGCCCGCGGCAGCCGCCGCCCAACCCGAGTAGCTGTTGAGCATCGACACCACGACGGGCATGTCACCACCGCCGATCGACGCCACCAAGTGCCAACCCAGGAACAGCGCCAACAGGGTCATGAGCGCCAGCAGGGTCTGGCGGATCGTCACCTCGTCGCGCGGGATGAGCACGTAGGCCACCGTCATCAGAACCGCGATCACCACGATGCCCAGGTTCACGGCGTTGTGTGCGGGCAGCATCATCGGCGCCGACTTGATGCGCGCCGACAGCTTCAAGTACGCCACGATGGAACCGGTCAGCGTGACCGCACCGATGAACACCCCGACGAAGACCTCGGCGTCGTGGATCGCCGGGTAGGGCACATCGAGCTCGTACGACGAGTTCCACCCGACCAACACCGCCGCCAGACCGACGAAGCTGTGCAGCATGGCGATGAGTTCGGGCATGCCCGTCATCTCCACGCGCCGGGCACGCCAGATGCCGATCGCACCGCCGATGACCATGGCGGCGACGATCAAGGCCAAGCCGAAGCCGCCACTTCCCGCGCGGTCGTTGGCCTCCCCGACCCCCTCGACCCCGCCGACTGCGGCCACGATCGTGATCACCAGGGCGATGGTCATCCCGAAGATGCCGTACCGGTTGCCCATGGCCGACGACTCGTGGCGCGACAGGCCCGCCAACGCCAGGATGAACAGCAGCGCCGCGACGATGTAGGCGCCTTGGACGAGAGTCAGCGAGATCATCAGGCGTCCTCGCGCTTGAACATCTTGAGCATGCGCGCCGTGACGGTGAACCCACCGAACACGTTGATGCTGGCCACCAGGATCGCGATGAATGCCAACGCGGTCACGGCCGCGCTGCCGTGCCCGACCTGCAGCAGCGCTCCGACCAGGATGATGCCGCTGATGGCGTTGGTGACCGACATCAACGGGGTGTGCAGGGCGTGGTGCACGTTGCCGATCACGTAGAAGCCGATCACCACAGCCAGGGCGAACACCATGAAGTGGCCCAGGAACGGCTCGGGCGACACCGACGACAGCAAGAGGAACAACGCCGCCGCGACA
This sequence comes from uncultured Actinomycetes bacterium, assembly GCA_964631645.1. GTDB lineage: Bacteria > Actinomycetota > Actinomycetes > S36-B12 > CAIWTL01. The sequence continues at coordinate 3,114 of CAZVYU010000174.1, read as the reverse complement.
CCGATGAGCCCCAGTTTGCGGCTGTCTGACATCGGCTTCTTGGCCGGTGGGGGTTCGGGCGGTGGCGCAGGCGCCGCAGCAGCAGGCGCCGCCGACACCTGCACCGCCGGTGGCGGCCACAGGACGTCACCGTCGCGCGCCACCGTCACACCGCGCTGAACGACATCGTCGAAGTCGACGACCAACTCCCCGTCCTTCCCCGGCGTCAGGAGTTTCAACAGGTTCACCAGGTTCGTGCCGAACAACTGCGATGCCTGCGTGGGCAACCGTCCGGGAAGGTCGGTGTAGCCCAGGATCGTGACCCCGTTGGGGGTGACGACCTTCTCGTCGGCCACCGAACCCGCCACGTTCCCGCCGTTGGCCGCGGCCATGTCGACGATCACGCTGCCCGGCTTCATCGAGGCCACCATCTCCTCGGTGATCAGCCGGGGAGCGGGTTTGCCGGGGATGAGCGCGGTGGTGATGACAATGTCGACGTCCTTGACCTGCTCCGCATACAACTCGGCGGCCTTGCGGTTGAAGTCCTCGCCCATCTCCTTGGCGTAACCGGTGGCGCTGGGGCCGGACTCCTCGACGTCGATCCGCAGGAAGTCCGCACCCATGGACTCGACCTGTTCGGCCACCTCGGGCCGGGCGTCGAAGGCCCGCACGATCGCACCCAGACTGCCGGCGGTTCCGATCGCCGCGAGCCCCGCGACGCCGGCTCCGATCACCAGCACCTTGGCCGGCGGCACCTTGCCGGCCGCGGTGACCTGGCCGGTGAACAGCGACCCGAACTCGTTGGCCGCCTCGATGACGGCCCGGTAACCGGCGATGTTCGCCATGGACGACAGCACGTCCAGCGATTGTGCGCGCGAGATACGCGGCACCGCATCCATGGCCATCGCCGTGACCCCTTGCGCAGCCAAAGCGGCCGTGAGGTCGGGGTCGATCGCGGGGGCCAGCAGCGAGATGAGGGTCTGTCCGCTGTGCAGGTGAGCGACCTCGGCCGGGTCCGGCGGGTTGATCTTGAGCAGAATGTCGCTGTCCCACACCTCGGCATCGACGATCTGGGCGCCCGCGTCGGCGAACGCCGCATCGTCGAAGGCTGCGAGGGATCCGGCGCCGGATTCCACGACCACGTCGTAGCCGAGGCCGAGCAACTGCGAGACCGTCTTGGGCGTGGCTGCGACCCGCCGTTCACCTGTCTTGGACTCGCGGGGAATTCCGATGCGCACGGACTCATCTCCTCGGCCGGGATCTACCGTGAATGTACCGGGGACGGTCTGCCTGGCCGTGCGCCGGGGCGGCGGGTGCCACCGTTCCACAGGTGACGTCTCGCGGGACACGGCACCATGTCGTCATGAGCACGCTGACCCTCGCCATCGACTGCGGCGGCACCGGCATCAAGGGCTCGGTGCTCAATCCGCTCGGCCAGATGGT
>CAZVYU010000174.1:0-1592 GCA_964631645.1 uncultured Actinomycetes bacterium | reverse complement strand
ACTGCGGCGGCACCGGCATCAAGGGCTCGGTGCTCAATCCGCTCGGCCAGATGGTGGCCGAGCAGGTTCGGGTGCGGACCCCTTACCCGTTGCCACCGGATCGACTGCTGGGGATCTTTGACGATCTGGCCGCCAAACTGCCCGCGGCTGACCGGGTCACCGTAGGGATGCCCGGCATGATTCGCCACGGGCGCGTCGTGTCAACGCCCCACTACGTCACCAAGCGGGGGCCGCACACGCGGGTCGACCCGAAGATGATCGAGCAGTGGCGGAATTTCGACGCACAGCAGGCGGTGGCCGAACGGCTCGGGATGCCGGCCATCGTCCTCAACGACGCCGAGGTGGCAGGCGCGGGGGCCGTCACCGGATTCGGCTTCGAGGTGGTCTTCACCCTGGGAACGGGTCTGGGCTGCGCGATCTTCGATGATGGCCATCTGCTGCCCCATCTCGAGGTGTCGCGGGCACCCGTGCGCCGCGGACGCATCTATGACACCTACATCGGCGACGCGGCCCGCAAGCGGCTGGGGCATTTGGCCTGGTCGCGACGAGTCCGGGAATGCCTCATCGGTCTGCGCCCGATGTTCGAGTGGGACCGCCTGTATCTGGGCGGCGGCAACGGCTCAAAGGTCGAACAGCGGGACCTGTTGATCGTGGGCGGGGCCATCCTCGTGGTCCCCAACTCGGCCGGAATCGTCGGCGGGGTAAAGGCCTGGGACCTCCAGGTGGGGCAACTGCGACAGCCCATGAGCGCTTCGGGCAGGCCCAACACCCCCCCGGAGAAGCCGGTGCGCAAGCGGCGTCCGGCATCCAGCCCGACCCGGACGAAGAAGAAGAGCGCGGCCAAGAAGGTGACCCCGCGGAAGCCCGCAACCCAGTCCCGCGGGACGGCCGGAGGCAAGTCGTGACCCGTCCGGACGGGGCACCGACCGGCCGCCCCGAGCAGGGTGGGGCGTATGCCTACGCAGGGCGCGTGACGCCCGACTACTCCCCCGAGGCCGACCGGGACCCGGATCCCGGCGAGATCGTGTGGGCGTGGGTGCCCTACGAAGAGGACCCCTCGATCGGGAAGGACCGACCCCTTGTGGTGATCGGACGGGGCGAGCAGCCCGCTCAGTGTGTGGCGCTGATGCTGTCGAGCCGGGACCACGCCGGTGACCGGGGCTGGGTGAGTGTCGGCTCGGGTGACTGGGACCGGGAACAGCGGCCTTCGTGGGTGCGGGTGGACCGTCCGCTCGGTATCGACGACGGGATGGTGCGCCGCGAAGGCGCGGTGCTGCCGCGTGACCGCTTCATGGAGTTGTTGATCAAGGCCCGACAGGAACGCAACGGCATCGACGTCGACTGAGGTGGATGTGTGCCAGCCGGAGGAGGCCTTGGCTTCGATACGCGGGCTCACGCCCGCTACTCACCCCGCGGCCAGTCGGTACGGCCGCCACTCTGCGGGGTGAGTGCCGCCGCAGGCGGTGTATCGAAGCCCGCCCAGATCGGCCCGCACGCGGGTCACTGGGGCGCACCGCCGAAGGTACGAGCCGGAGGGGGCCTTGGCTTCGATACGCGGGCTCACGCCCGCTACTCACCCCGCGGCCGGTCGG
>CAZVYU010000173.1:0-4332 GCA_964631645.1 uncultured Actinomycetes bacterium | reverse complement strand
CGAGGTCAGTACCAGTTGTTGGCGTGCCAGAACGACAGCGCGGCGGTGGGTGAACCGTAGGTGGACTGGATGTACTTCAGCCCCCACCGGATCTGCGGTTCCGGATTGGTGCGGTAGTCCTCACCCTCGGACGCCATCTTGCTGGCGGGCAGTGACTGGGGGATGCCGTAGGCGCCCGAGGTCGCGTTCTCGGCGGTGTAGTCCCACTGGGACTCCAGGGTCCACATCTCGACGACGGCCTGGTACTCGGCCTCGCCCCAGCCGTAGTGCTTCTTCATGTACGACTTCGCGTACGACTTCGCGTATGCCGGCGTGTACTTGGCAGCCAGGGCCTCCGCCTTCGCGTCGGCCAGATGAGCCCGCGCGGCCGGGCCGGCCTGCTGGGCGGCTTCAATGGCGTCCGCTTCCGTGACGGGGCCACGCTTCAACTCGCGCGCCAGGGCCAATGCCTCGGCAGCGGCGGCACGCGCCTGTGCTTTGGTCGCGACCGGAGCAGCGACCTCGGCGTCGGCCTGCGGTGTGTTCACGGCCGCGACGGCGACGCCTGTCGGGATCACCAGGGCCGCAACAGCGGCAGCGGACACGATCATCGTCTTGTGCTTGGGCACGGCCGGTCACTCCAGCGGGTCGGCGGACATTCCCTTGTGTCTGCCCTGGGCTCCAGGGCACAAACCGCGGCCCGGGTGAGATGCACCACCCTGGCGCTGTCGTCCCGGCTTCGCGCTGAGCCGCTGCCGGTCGTTGGAATTGGCGCCGATTCGCGTGATGATTGCCCTCATGAAGCCGTTTGCAGCACTTGCCGCCTCCTTGTTCGTCGTGACTGGTCTTGTGTCGGGATGTTCCGCCTCCGTGTCGGTCGGTGATTCGAGCACCACGCCGGCCCCCGAGAACTCCTCCGATGTGCAACTCACGGAAACCATCACGAACGATCAGTTCGGCTTCTCGTTCATGTACGCACCACCGTTCGAGCCGCAGGACGACACCTCCTTCAGCGGCGAGGGCGGCGCCGACTCGGCCAACACCACTGCGGTGTTCGACACCGACGGCGCCCAGATCGGCGGTCAGTACCGCGATGCGTTCGTGGTGAACGTCTATCCGCTGCAGACCGAGATCACCCCGGACAAGTTGCCCGACGCCAAGGCCGAACTCGAGAACAGCGTCATCCCGCAGCTCGAGGCCAGCACTCAGGACATGAAGATCTCCGAGATCACCGAGACGACAGTGGCGGGGAAGCCGGCGTTCACCGCCGACGCCACGTTCACCGAAGAGGGCAAGGGGATCTCGTCGACGCTGTACTTCGTGTTTGACGGGTCGACGGAGTATCAGATCCTCACGCAGGCAGCCGACGAGAACTGGGACAAACTACAGCCGACGTTCGCAGCCATGCTCAACTCGATGCAGATCACCGGGACCTCAGCGTCCCCCAGCGCCGGGGCATAACGGTCCCCGCCCGTCCGGAGGTCGGGCCACCCGATCCGCGCCCCGTGGTCACGGGAGTGGCAAGTTCGTATCCTGAAGCACCATGTCGACCGTCACCGCGATCACCGGCGCCACCCGCCGGGACCTCTGGTTCTTGCGCGGCGAGGCGATCGGATTCGGGATCGGCTCGCTGCTGTTCTTCACCGGTGCCGTTATGCAGTTCTTCGGAGCTGCGGCGCTGCCGACCAACATCACGTACGCGATCGGCGCGGGCTTCTTCACCACGGCCGCGGCCATCCAGATGCGGGCGGCGTTCGTCCACCTCCCCGCAGGTACGAGCCGGATCCGGGCCATGGTCACCGACCCCGACGTGGCCAGTGCCTGGATCCAGTTCATCGGCACTCTGCTGTTCAACGTCATGACCCTCCGGGCCGTGTTCCTCCCCCCGACTGCGGCCGACTACGACATGATCTGGACCCCGGACGTCTACGGTTCGGCGCTGTTCCTGATCTCCAGTTGGATCGCGTGGCACCCGATCGCCCGCGCTCGGCGTCATCAGCGCATCCCGTGGAACTCCCGCGGCATCAGTTGGATGAACATGACCGGGTCCTTCTTCTTCGCCGTGTCCGCGTGGGGGGCCAAGATGCTGCCCAACAATCAACTCCAGAGCCAGGACTGGAGCGATTTCGGCACCGCGCTCGGTGCCCTGGGGTTCTTCGTCGCCGCCCTGCTCACCTGGCCGGACCGAGAGGCGACTCATGGCGCCTGATCGGCCGCGCAATGAACAGCACCGTCCCGAGCAGGACCGGCCCCGAGACGCATTGGGCCGTCCGCTCCCCTACGGGCAGCCGGGTGTGGGCACCGTTCCCGACGTTCCACGTGACGACGACGAGACTCTGCGCGTCGCCCAACAACTGCTCGACGACGGCATGCCGTTCGCGGCCCACGAGGTGCTGGAGGCGCGGTGGAAGACCTGCGCAGCTGCCGACCGCCGCCGCTGGCAGGCCCTGGCTCAGGCTGCGGTCGCACTCACTCACCTGCGCCGCGGCAACCCCACCGGAGCGCAACGACTCGCTCGCCGCGCCCTGACCAACGGCGCCGCGGAGTCCCGACCGCTGTTGGAACATCAGTTGAACGCGATCGCCGAGGGACACGACCTCGGCCTGACAGTCTGGCCCGCCGCATGAGGCCGAGCCCTTACCTCGTCGCCGAAGACGTCCACCTCCAGCGCGGCACGCGGGTGATCCTGGACGACGTCTCCTTGGGGGTCCATCCCGGCGACCGCATCGGCATCGTCGGTCGCAACGGTGGCGGTAAGACGACGCTGATGCGCATCCTGGCGGGCGATCTGGCGCCGGACTCGGGTCGAGTGCTGCGAAGCGGCAACACCACCAGCGCGATGGTGGCGCAACTGGACACGCTGCCCGGGCTCACTGCGCGCGACGTCCTGGTAGGCGGCTCAGCCGATCATGAGTGGGCCTCGTCGCCGCGCATCCGCGACGTCATGACCGGCCTGCTCGGCGGGGTGAACGGAGAACTCCTGCGAGCCGGTCTCGACACCCCATTGGCGGGTCTGTCGGGTGGCGAGCAGCGGCGCATCGCACTGGTGTCGGCCCTGATGCAGGACGCCGACGTGTTGTTCCTCGACGAACCGACCAACCATCTGGATCTTGAGGCGGTGGCCTGGCTCGCGGGCCACCTGCGCTCGTGGCCCCCGGGAAGACGCGCGTTGGTGTTGGTGACTCATGACCGCTGGCTTCTGGACGAGGTGACCACCTCGACCTGGGAAGTGATCAACGGCGACGTCGTGCCGTCCGAGGGCGGCTACGCCGCCTTTGTGCTGGCCAAGGCCGAACGTGAGCGCCGTGCCGCGACCGCGGCGTCGAAGCGCCGCAACCTGTTGCGCAAGGAACTGGCGTGGCTGCGTCGGGGCGCACCGGCACGAACCTCCAAGCCGAAGTTCCGCATCGATGCAGCGGAGACCCTGATCGCCGACGAGCCGGCCGCGCGTGACTCCCTGGCCCTGCACCGGGTCGCCGGGGCCCGGTTGGGCAAGACTGTCATCGATCTGGAAGGGGTCACCGTGCGTCCGGCACCGGACGTTCCGGAGGTCCTGCGTGGGCAGAACTTCCTACTGGGTCCCGGGGATCGGATCGGGCTGCTGGGACCGAATGGTGCCGGTAAGTCGACTCTGATGAAGCTGTTCCTGGGGGGACCGGACATGCCCCCCACCGAAGGTTTCGTCCGACGCGGAAAGACCGTGGTCCCCGCCGAGCTGGGCCAACGACTGGCGGATCGGGATCCCGACGACCGCGTGCTCCCGTGGCTGCAACGGGCCGGGGAACACGTCGTCGTCACGACCGGCGATGAACTGACCGCCGGCCAACTGTTGGAGATGTTCGGCTTCACCGGCGACGCCCCGCACAAACGGCTGGGCGACCTGTCCGGTGGCGAACGCCGACGTTTGGAGTTGCTGCGGGTTCTGTTGTCGGGACCCAACTTGCTTCTGCTCGATGAACCGACCAACGACTTGGACATCGAGACGCTGACGGTGTTGGAGGACGTCCTGGACTCGTGGCCGGGATCGTTGGTCGTTGTCTCCCACGATCGGTACTTCCTCGAGCGGGTCTGTGATGACGTCTACGCATTGCTGGGAGATGGTCGCCTGCGGCACCTGCCCGGTGGGGTCGACGAGTACCTGCAGCGTCGGGCCGACGCGCCCCAGATTGGCCCCACACCCACTGTCCCCGCGGCGAGTCCGCCGTCGACCCCGAGGGTGACCCCGGCCGAGGAACGTCAGTTGCGCAAGTCGCTCGCCCGGGTCGAACGATCGTTGGACAAGCTCACCCGGGAGCGCGACAACCTCCATCTGCAGCTGGCGGAAGCGGCCACCGACTCCGAGCGTCTGCTGGC
>CAZVYU010000172.1:0-4333 GCA_964631645.1 uncultured Actinomycetes bacterium | reverse complement strand
CGCAGCATCAACGCGCCCATCCTGACCGAGAAGGACAAGCGCGACCTCGAGTTCGGCCTGGCCCAGGAAGTGGATTTCATCGCGCTCAGCTTCGTGCGCACGGCGCATGATGTGGCTTCGGTCAAGAAGGTGATCGTCGAGGGCGGCTACGACGTGCCGCTGATCGCCAAGATCGAGAAGTTCGAGGCGCTGGCGAACATCGACGAGATCCTGCAGGTGGCCGACGGCATCATGGGCGTGTCTTAGGATACCACGACCGGCGTGAACCTTCTCTACGTTATGACCGCGGAGCACAAGCTGCTGTTCCCGGCGATCAACGTCAACGACTCGGTCACCAAGAGCAAGTTCGACAACAAGTACGGCTGTCGGCACTCTTTGATCGACGGGATCAACCGGGCCACCGACGTGCTCATCGGCGGCAAGACGGCCGTCGTGTGCGGCTACGGCGATGTCGGCAAGGGATGCGCCGACTCGCTGCGGGGGCAAGGCGCCCGGGTCATCGTCACCGAGATCGACCCCATCTGCGCGTTGCAGGCGGCGATGGACGGATACCAGGTCGCGCGGCTGGAGGACGTCGTCGATTCCGCCGACATCTTCGTCACGGCCACCGGCTGCAAGGACGTCATCACCACGGACGACATGGCCAAGATGAAACACCAGGCCGTCGTGGGCAACATCGGCCACTTCGACAACGAGATCGAGGTCATCGGGCTCGAGGACGTGGCCACCCGCACCGAGATCAAGCCACAGGTGGACGAGTGGCGCTTCGCCGACGGCCACACGATCATCCTGCTCAGTGAGGGCCGCCTGCTCAACCTCGGCAACGCCACCGGGCATCCGTCCTTCGTGATGTCCAACTCGTTCACCAACCAGGTGCTGGCGCAGATCGAACTGTTCACGAAGTCCGACGAGTACCCCACCGGGGTCTATGTACTGCCCAAGACGCTCGACGAGATGGTCGCCCGGTTGCACCTGGATGCCTTGGGGGTCCGCCTGACGGAGCTCAGCAAGGATCAGGCCGAGTACCTCGGCGTCGACGTCGCCGGGCCGTACAAGGCAGAGCAATACCGCTACTGACCGCCGCTGCCAGTGCAGGACTGTGAGTAGCCAACTGGCAACACAGAGTGACTTCGCCGTACATTTCGTGGCACCTATCGGACGGGAGCCATCGTGCGACGAATTCTCGGTGCCGGCGTAGCGGCCGTCCTGGTCTGCGCCATTTGGAGTGCTCCGCCCGCATCCGCCGCCATCCCGGCTGCCGGGGTGCCGAACGCCGAGGTGACGAATCGCATCGCCGGTTGGGGCAACGGGGCACTGGGCCAACTAGGCCCGCGACTGCTGGCCACCCGTCTGCGACCGGCGCCCGTCAGCGTCGCCACCGCCCTGGCCGGCCGCCGGGTGACCTCCGTTGCAGTCGGGGGTAGTCATGTGTGCGCGATCGCGGACGGTCGGACGGCGTGCTGGGGAGCGGGGCACGCCGGACAGTTGGGGACCAAGAAATGGGATCAGGCGCTCGCGCCGGTCGCCACCGCGGCGGTCTCGGACGGGTACCCGGCCAGAGGTGTCAGCGCCCTCTCCGCCGGCGGCGCCAGCACCTGCGCCATCAGTCGGCAGCGGCTGTACTGCTGGGGAGACGGGCGAGTGCTGGGTCGGGGAAATGCCCCCGACAGCGCCACCGCGCGCCCCGTCCTCGGAGCCCTGCGCTTGGCCTCGGTCCAACGGGTCGACCTCGGCGATGATCACGGCTGTGCGGTGGCTTCGGGTGTGGTCAGGTGCTGGGGGGTGAACGCCTCCGGACAGCTGGGAGTGGGCGACACGACCAACCGGTATCTTCCCGCCCAGGTGCGCTCGACGGACGGCTTCTCGAACTCACAAGTGTCGCAGGTGTCCGCCGGTACCGGGCACACCTGCGCCCTGCGCGCCGGTGCGGTGTGGTGTTGGGGGGACAACTCCGAAGGCCAGTTGGGCGATGGCAGCACGGACAACTCGACGGTGCCGGTTCGGGTGGGCGGGGCACTCACCGGCCAGACGATCGTCGGCATCACGGCCGGGGCGACTCACACCTGCGCCCGGACCACCAGCCACGCGTGGTGCTGGGGCAGCAACGGCTATGGCGAGCTCGGTTCCGGAACGGCCGGGGCTCATTCGGCTGACCCGGTGGCAGTGCTCGCCCCGGACGGTAGGGGCGCCCTGACCAAGATCAGCGACCTGCGGGCCGGCCGCGACGCCACCTGTGCGGTGAGTACTGCCGTCGCGCTGTGTTGGGGTGCCAACGACCGCGGCGCACTGGGTGACGGCAGCGTCAAGCGCCGTTCCTTGCCGGTGATCGTGGTCGGGGGGTTGATGGCTCAGCCGACCAGCATGGTCGAACCCGCCGGCTCCTCTGGCGTGACCTGCGCGGTGAACGCCGCGCGGGCGTACTGCTGGGGCGACGGCGGCCAGGGTGGGTTGGGTAGTGGTCGCCCATCCTTCGCCCGCAGTGTCCAGCCTGTCACTGGTGTCGATGGACCGGTCACGGCGCTCGGCGTGGGGGAGAGCAGTTCCTGTGCCCTCGCCGCGGGGACGGTGCGTTGCTGGGGCTGGAACATGTACGGACAACTCGGAACCGGGACCTACGCGCCGCGGGCAACCGCTGCCCCGGTCTCCGGCCTGCCTGGCCCGGTCAGCCGACTCGCCCAGGGCGACAGCCATGTGTGTGCGATCGCGGGCGGCGCCGCCTACTGCTGGGGTGCCGGCAGTGAAGGGCAGTTGGGAGTCGGACCGGCGCCCGATGGACGCCAGCTACCGGTCCGAGTGGGTGGGGCGTTGGTGGGCCATCGAGTCACGGCGATCGCGGCTGGCAACGTGCACACCTGTGCAGTGGCCGACGCGACTCTCTACTGCTGGGGCTGGGGTGCAGATGGCCAACTCGGTCGAGGATCCACCGGCTCAGCATCAGTCCCCACCAGGGTCCCGCTTCCCGGTCCGGTCACGGCCGTAGTGGCTGGCGCCAACTCCACGTGTGCCATCGCGGCCTCCCGTGCGTACTGCTGGGGCGCCGGAAGTGAGGGTCAACTCGGACGGGGTTCCCGCACCCGCTCACTCACCCCCGTCGCGGTGGGCGGTGCACTGGCCCGGAAGCCCGTCACGCGCATCGCCATCGGGGAAAGCCATGCGTGCGCGGTGGCCGATCAGACGTATTGCTGGGGCGCTGGACTCGTCGGCGAGTTGGGTGACGGCCGCCGACACCGCACGACCTTGCCGTCGGCGATCCGCTCGGTGCCAGTTCTGGCAGGGCGTCGGGTGGTCGACCTCAGCGTCGGGCGGAACAGCAGTTGCGTGGTAGCCGGAGGGGTGCCTGTCTGCTGGGGGCAAATCCCCGACGGCGGAACCGCACTCGTCCCGACGCGCGTGCCGCTCGCCGGGACTCTGAGAGGTGCGCAAGCTGTGCGGATAGCGGCCGGAGATCATTCCCTGGTCGCACTGCGGCAGTAGAGGTCACTGGTCCGGCCCGCCACGGCGGTGGCGGCAGCCTTCACCTCAGCCAAGCCGTCCGGGCGTCCGGCAACGGCACGAAGGGCGTCGGCGTTGTCCCGCTTGGACAGTTTCGCCCCTTCGGCGTCGGCGACAAGTTCGTGGTGCACGAACCGGGCCTGGCTGAACCGCTGCGCGCCCAGAGCCTGGGCCAGCAGCAACTGGGCGGCGGTGCTGGGCAGCAGGTCGGTACCTCTCACGACGGTGTCCACCCCGGCCGCTTCGTCCCACAGGACCGACACGAGTTGGTAAGCCGGCAGATCGTCCCTCCGCCAGATCACGAAGTCCCCCATGTGGGCCTCCACCAGCTCCCGACCGACCCCCAGTCGCTGCAGCGCCGCGTCGGTCGCCTGATCCATCGGGGGTCCCTGGCGTACTCGGAACCGAAGAGCGGTGCGGCCCGGCACCCAGGGCAGGTTCGCGTCGGCGCATGGATCCAGTGCGCCGGGGTCGCGCCGCACGATCATGGTGCGGGAGCACTCGCAGGCGTACGTCCACTGCCGACCCAAGGATGCCGCAGCGGCGCGGAAATCGGCGACGCGGTCGCGTTGGGCGAACGATGACCAGAAGTCCGCCGGGTCCGTCGGACCGTCGGCTATCTCGATCCCCAACCAGTCCACGGCCCAGAAGACGTCTGCCAGATGGTCGGCACGGACCGGCAGGCCCAGGTCGTCGATCCGCAGGAGGAGTCGTGACCGGGGTTCGGTTTCGGCGACCCACCGGGTCAGCAGGAAGTTGACGGCATTGCCGAGGTGCAAGAACCCGCTGGGCGACGGAGCGATGCGGGTGAGCGCCACCTGACGATCAGCCTTGGCTGGTG
>CAZVYU010000171.1:0-4411 GCA_964631645.1 uncultured Actinomycetes bacterium | reverse complement strand
CACTACGCTGGTCAACACTGTGCTCGTGGAGCGACCCGGCGGAGGAACGGCATGAAGCCTGTCAAGATCACGGTGGCGCTGGCCGGCGTCGTCGTCGCGGGACTGGGTCTGTCGGCCTGCAGTTCCGCCAACCCGGGCCAGGCGGCGATCGTGGGTGACACGAAGATCTCCGAAGCGACGGTCGGCGACCAGATGCGCGCGGTGAACGAAGCCGTCGGTCGCCCCGCCGATGCCCCGGGCGCCGAGTTGGCGCGCACGATCGTGTCGGCGAACATCGGCTACGCCCTCATCGACCAGACCGCGGCCAAGGCTCAGGTGGCCGTGACCCAGGGCCAACTCGACGAGGTCTACAACCAGCAGGTCACCCAGGTCGGGGGGGTCGAGCAACTCCAGCAGGCGGCCGCTCAAGCGGGGATCGCACCGGAGAATTTGCAGCGCGACCTGCGGGCGCAGCTCCTGGCCGCGGCCATCGCCACGAAGGTCGCCCCCGGCGGGGATCAGCAGGCCCAACAGGCCGCGTTCGTCGCCGCCGTCAAGGACGTGGCCAGTTCCATCGACGTCGAGGTGTCGCCCGCCTATGGCGTGTGGGACGCCGAGAACCTCCAACTGATCGAGGACCCTGACGCCGTCTCCCGGCCCGAGAAGCCCGCCTCGGTGCTGCCCGCCCAGTGACCGGTGACCGCCTGACCGACCTCGTGTCGGTCATGGACCGGCTCCGCCGGGAGTGCTCCTGGGATGCCCGGCAGACCCACCGGTCGCTGGCGGAGTACCTGTTGGAGGAGACCCACGAGACGCTGGAGGCCATCGAGACCGACGACTCCGTCTCGTTGCGCGAGGAACTGGGTGACCTGCTTCTCCAGGTGGTGTTCCACTCCCGCATCGCCAGCGAGTCCGAGGGCTGGGACATCGACGACGTGGCCGGCGGCATCGTGGACAAACTGGTGCGTCGTCACCCCCATGTGTTCGGCGCCGACAGCGACTACGCCCATCTTGCTCCCGTCGGCACCAGCGACGACGAGACCCTGACCCGCAACTGGGCGGCGATCAAAGCCGCCGAGAAGTCGCGCACCTCGGCGCTCGACGGCATCCCGACGACCCTTCCCGCCCTGTCGTGGGCGCAGAAGTCATGGCGCCGGGCCGCCGAGGCCGGCACGAGCGACCTCCCCGGCCCAGCGGACTCGCCCCCCCGCGACGCCGACGACCTCGCCGAGCAACTGCTCGCCCTGGTGGTGACCGCGGAATCCAACGGTTGGGACGCCGAGGCCGCGCTTCGGGGTCGCGTCCGCGCCCTGCATTCCCACGTGAGGTCGGTCGAGGCGAGCGGCGACGACGCCGAGGATGACGAAGGCCAGCGGGGCGAGTAGCGGGCGGCGTCCCGCGGCGGCGGACTGCCCCCGGGGATAGGGTCGGTGCGTGGATCCCGGTGTGCACAGTCCCGAGGACCGGCGGTTCGTCGGTCTCGCCGCGGGTGTGCTCGACGACATCCTGGTCCGCGATCCGGTCCACGCCACCGACATCGGGGACCATCGCTTCGACACCCGCCTGCCCGACCTGACCACCGACGGCGCCGACGAGTTCGCGCGCGTGCTGCTGCGCCACCAGCAGTTCCTCGACCGGATCGAGGATCGCGCCCTGAGCCGGTTCGCCGCCGCGGACCTGGCGATCCTGCGCAACGGCGTGGCCCGCCGCATCTTCGACCTGACCCAACTGCGTCGCAACGAGTGGGATCCGCTGGTGTGGAACCCCGCGGACGCCTTGTATGGGATCACCTCGCGCGCGTTCGCCCCGCCCGCGGTCCGGGCCCGGTCGCTGGTCGAACGCCTCCGGGGGATCGGGGAGTTCCTCGACAACGCCCGTCACACGCTGTCCGGCATGCCCGCGGTGAACGTGGCCACCGCGGTCGCCCAGCTGCGTCAGATCGAGCCCATGCTGGAGGAGACCCTGGGACCGCTCGCGGACCAACGAGGTGTCGCCGACGCCGTCGAGGTCGGCGTCGAAGCGATCGACCGTCACATCGCCTGGCTCACCGACCAGGACCCCCTGTCGATGCGCCCCCAGGCGCTGGGCCCCGAACTGTACGAGGGTGTGCTGTCGCACCACCTCGATCCCGGGCTGGAGGTCGACGAACTCCTCGGGGCCGCCGAGGACGACCTCGAGCGGACCCTGGAGGAACTGGCCAGCGTCGCGGCCCGGTTCCGGCGGGGAACCATGGCCGACCGCACCGTCGTCAGCGACGCGTTCGAGATCATGGCCTCCGACGCCAGCACGCCCGACACCCTGTTGGACGTCGCCGCCGACGCCCTGCGCGCGGCCGCGGATTTCGTGTCCGAACGCGACCTCATGACGGTGCCCGCGCTCGACCTGCGCCTCGAACTCATGCCTCCCGTGCGCCGAGGCGTCAGCGTCGCCTACTGCGACGCCCCGGGGCCCCTGGAGCAGGCCGATCTCCCCACCGTCATCGGGATCTCGCCGGCTCCGGACTCGTGGGACAGCGAACGGCGGGACTCGTTCCACCGCGAGTACAACCTCCACATGCTGTTCGACCTGATGGTGCACGAAGCAGTACCCGGCCATGCTCTGCAACTGGCGCGCGCCCGCGAGGTCTCCGCCCCCACCGACGTGCGCGCCGCCATGCCCAGCGGCCTGTTCATCGAGGGCTGGGCGGTCTACGCCGAGGAGTTGATGGCCCATCGGGGCTTCTTCGTCGATCCGCAGCGGCGCCTCTCACTGCGGCTGCAGCAGTTGAAGATGCAGTTGCGCGTCATCATCAACACGATCTTGGACATCCGGGTCCACACCCGCGGCATGACGGAGGCCGAAGCCCGGCGTCTGATGGCCACCAAAGGCTTCGCCGAGGACGGCGAGATCGTGGGCAAGTGGGACCGAGCCCGGTTGACCGCGGGTCAGTTGGCCACCTACTACGTGGGATACCGCGCCGTGGCCCAGGTGGTCGATGACCTCGACACGCAGCGGCGGGACTGGGATCTGCGCCAGGTGCATGACGCCGTGCTGTCCCACGGGTCGGTGCCGCCCGCGATCCTCCGCAGCCTCGTCGGGCTGGAATGAGGGCGACGCAGCAGTCGCTTCCGTCGGAACTCAGTACGTGCCGAGGACGGCGACGACCTTGACGACCCGGTCCCCGGAGACCTGGAAACTCAGTTCGTGGGCACCGGGGTCGGGGGTGTAGCCGCAGTTCTTGACGCCGGGCCGAACCCGGTAGCAGGTCGACGCCTGTGCGGGGTACTTCTCCTTGAACAGGGAGGCGGGGGATCCGGGCCCGACGCCGAGTTTTGTCCGCTGCTTCTCGCTCTTGGTGGCGACCTGGATCACGACCCCTTCCGCGAACGTGACGGTCAACCGGTCGCCATTGCGGCCGTACTTCCATCGCGTGACCTTGCCCACCATGGAGACCCGGCCGTAGCCGATGTCGCGCGGTTCGCCCTTGACCGCGCGCACCTCGCCCTTCGA
Source organism: uncultured Actinomycetes bacterium (assembly GCA_964631645.1). Classification (GTDB taxonomy): domain Bacteria; phylum Actinomycetota; class Actinomycetes; order S36-B12; genus CAIWTL01. The sequence continues at coordinate 943 of CAZVYU010000171.1, read as the reverse complement.
CATGTTGGTGCGCACCCCGGCGATTCCGAGCGCCTTGATGGTGGCGTCGGCGGGCACGGTCCCGGCCAACAGAAGACCCGACGCGAGGCCGGCGGTGGTCAGGGCAAGTGCAGTGCGCTTCATGCGGGGACCCTAACCCAGCCGAGAGCCGGCCGGGAGGAGTGGACGATTGTTCGACCCGATAGCGGCATGCCGCGAGCCGTCATGCGTCGCTGCACCGCGTCGGCTCCCGTCGGCCACGAGTGGTCGGCACCCGCCGGATAGGGTGGGCTCGTCATCGACGGAAGGACCAGCATGGCCAGCATCGAAGCCGTGATCGCTCGCGAGATCCTCGACTCCCGGGGCAACCCGACGGTCGAGGTCGAGGTCGGGCTCGACGACGGTGTGGTGGGCCGGGCCGCGGTCCCCAGTGGCGCCTCGACCGGAGCCTTCGAGGCCGCCGAGCGCCGCGACGGCGACGACCGCTACGGCGGCAAGGGCGTGACGCAGGCCTGCGTGGCCGTCGAGGACGACATCGCTCCCGAGATCCTGGGTTTCGACGCTTCCGAACAGCGACTCATCGACCAGGCCATGATCGACTTGGACGGCACGCCCAACAAGTCCCGGCTCGGGGCCAACGCGATCCTGGGCGTTTCCCTGGCCGTGGCCAACGCGGCCGCCGAGTCCGCTGACCTGCCTCTGTTCCGGTACGTCGGGGGCCCCAGCGCCCACATCCTGCCCGTTCCGATGATGAACATCCTCAACGGCGGTGCCCACGCCGATTCGAACGTCGACATCCAGGAGTTCATGATCGCTCCCATCGGCGCGGGAACCTTCGCGGAGTCCCTGCGGTGGGGCACCGAGGTGTACCACGCGCTGAAGGCGGTCCTGAAGGGGCGCGGCCTGGCCACGGGTCTGGGCGACGAGGGCGGCTTCGCCCCCAACCTGGACAGCAACCGTGCGG
>CAZVYU010000170.1:0-4473 GCA_964631645.1 uncultured Actinomycetes bacterium | reverse complement strand
GGCCGCATGAAGCAGATGCTCAACCACGGCCATGGCTGGGTGCGGCTCGAGTACAGCGTCCCGGCCCGGGGACTGATCGGCTTCCGCACCGAGTTCCTCACCGAGACCCGCGGCACCGGTCTGATGCACCACGTGTTCGGCGGCTGGGAACCGTGGCACGGCGAACTGCGCACCCGCCCCAGCGGCTCGCTCGTCGCCGACCGCCAGGGCGCCGTCACCAGCTACGCGTGTTTCGGGCTGCAGGAGCGCGGCACCCTGTTCGTCGATCCGGGGGCCCAGGTGTACGAAGGCATGATCGTCGGTGAGAACGCCCGTGCCGACGACATGGACGTCAATCCCACCAAGGAGAAGAAGCTCACCAACATCAGGTCGTCCACCGGCGACGAGCTCGAACGGCTCATCCCGGCCAAACGACTGTCGTTGGAGCAGGCGTTGGAGTTCTGCCGCGAGGACGAGTGTGTCGAGGTCACCCCGGCGGAGGTGCGGCTGCGCAAGACCCAGCTCGACGCGACCTCCCGCGCACGGGCGGCGTCCCGGCGTAAGGCTTCGAAGGCCTGAGGCGCCCTCCGGGAGTTATCCTGAGGGCGATGAAACGCTCCGCTCTGCTGGTCGCCGGCGTGGCCGGAACCCTGATGGCTGCCGTCGTCGCCCCCGTCGCGGCCGCGACTCCCGTCGAGGTGCGCGGCCTTGCGACCGTCCACACCGTCAACGCCGGCGTCACGGTGTCCGATCCGATCCGGGTGCTGCCGGCCGTGACCGTCCTGGACCTGGAGCGGAAGGCCGACGGTTCGTGGGGGTCCGTGGCAACGGTCACCCCGACCGCCTCGGGATCCGCCACCGTCGAGTTCCCGGCCGCCGAGTTGGGCGCGACCAAGTACCGGCTCACCGCCCCCGCGACTGCGCAGCATGACGCCTACCGCTCGCCCACGATCACCATGCAAGCCACTCAGGCGCGCGGCACGATCACCGGCTGGGGCACACGCACGCTCTACCTGCCGCGCGACAGTCGCATCACCCAGAACGTGCGGGCGACCCCGGCAGGAGCCCGCATCGTGGTGCAGCGACGGACCTGCAAGACGTGCGAGTGGAGCGACCTGGAAAGCCGGACCATCCCGGATGATCATCGGATCACGTTGACCACCGGCGCCGTGGGTCAAGGCACCCGGCAGTTCCGGGCCTACATCCCGGCGCAGGACCTGGTCCGACGCGGCTATGCGTCGCGGCCGCGCACGGTGATCGGCTACGGCCGGGTCCCCCCCACCGAGATGATCCCCCGCGAACTCAATCGCCTCATGCGACCGCTGGGCATGCCCAAGGTGTTCTCCGACTCGGTCACTGCCGGGATGACCGCCCGGGCGTCGTGTGCGGCGCGCGAACTGGCCGGGTTCCCGGCGTCGCGCAGCCAGCCGCAGCGCAAGGTTCGGGCTCGCTGGCTGGCCACCCAGGAGTTCCGGCGTGCACCCGCGGGCATGGTCAACGGTGTCAACGTCAGCGTGAAATGCCAGACCGCGTTCTTCGTGCGCAACGGAAAGGTGCTGCGTGCTGTCCCGGTGTCGACCGGCCGGCCGGGGTACCGGACCCGGTTGGGGACGTTCCGGATCTTCCGGTCGGTGAACGGGGTCGAGACCTCGAACTCGTTCCCCGAGGACCACTGGAACATGTACCGATCGCTGTACTTCAGTGGTGGCCAGGCCATCCACGGCTCCTACAGCGACACCTACGTCGTGACCTACCCGGCGTCGCACGGGTGCGTACGGATGCTGCACCGCGACGTCGACTGGCTGTGGCGCAAGGGGTGGACCATCGGAACCGCGGTCAAGGTCTACGGCAACTGGTGAGCGTCGTCAGCCGGGGCTGACGGCAGGAGGGTGCGGATCCGCGACGCCAGCGGCATCCAACACCTCGTCGAACACCGCCACCTGATCCCGACCGCCACGTTTGGCCCGGTAGAGCGCGCGATCCGCGCGGTCCAATACGACTGCCGGCGTCTCCCCGGCCCGCGCTGTGGTTCCACCCAGACTGAGCTTCGGGGTGACGGTCGGCTCGGGCCCTGCCAGCGGGATGCTCACCGCGCGTCGGATCTGGTCACCGACCTGGGTGATGGTGTGGTCATCCGTGCTGTCGGCCAACAGCACCACGAACTCGTCGCCACCGATTCGGGCCACCAGATCGGTATGACGCACGCTGTCGGCAATCCGACGCGCCACCACCGTGAGCACGCTGTCGCCCACGGCATGGCCATAGGTGTCGTTGATCGCCTTCAGGTCGTCCAGGTCGCAGAACAGGACTCCCAGACCGCGGCCGCCGGGCGGGGCCAGGAGTCGGTTCATCTCATCCTCGAGGGCGCGCCGGTTCGGCAGTTCGGTGAGTGCGTCGTGGCGGGCGATGAACTCCAGGTCCTGGCGCTGTTGTTTGGCGGCCGTGATGTCCACGAACTGCGACACGTACAGAACAGGCTGACCGGCATCGTCGCGAAGCAGGCTCACCGAGTGCTGCACCCACACCAGGTGACCATCCGCGTGACGCAGCCGCTTCTCCTGAACGCCTACCGGACTGCCCCCGGCCAGGACCTGATCCCGCAGATGAAGATCCACCGCGTCGTCCTCAGGGGTCAGGATGTCGCGGACCGAATGGTGCAGCAGCCAGTCCTTGTCGCGACCGACCATGCCGGCGAGGGCGTCGTTGACTTCGCGGAAGGTGCGGTCCAGTGCCACGAGGGCCATCCCGCTGGGGGCTCCTGCCATCGCCAGACGGAACATCTCCTCACTGCGAGCCAACCGTTCCATCGTCGCGATCTCACGATCGATGTTGCGCATCCCCACGATCCGACCGGCCGGCCGGCCCAGATCGTCGTCGATGGCGGTGGCGACGTTGGAGAACCAATGGAAGCGTCCCTCCCTGTCGCGCAACCGCAGTGAGACGGCGCCCCGGCCCCGGTCGTCCATTTGGGAGGTGCGTTCCCGGTATCGCGGCAGGTCGTCGGGGTGCATGAAGTGCGCCGGCGCGAGACCGACCATCTCGTCCGGATCCCAGCCCAGCAGGGTGGTCACCGCGTGGGAGATCCACTCGATGCGGCCGTCTGCCCCGACCCGGCTGACGATGTCGGCGGCGTTCTCGGCGAGCAACTCGAACTCGCGCGTCCGGCGGGCGGCCAGGGAGCGCGCCTCGACCAGTGACTGGATGTCCCGAAGGGTCACGACCTGCCCCAGGACGTCGTCTCGCGAGGCGATCGGGTTGAAGGCCCCCGCCATCCACCGGTAGTCACCACTGCCGGTCAGTAGTCGCAGTTCCTGGTTGGCTGCGGTCCCCTGGCTCATCAGTTCCCGCAGCCCAAAGGCCTTCTCCAGGTCGTCAGGATGGACCAGATCGTCGAACCTCTGACCGACGAGTTGGGACTCCGACCATCCCAGCGCATGGGCGGAGGGCGACGCCCACTCGATCACCCCTCCCGGCGTCGTGCGCAGCACCAGATCACTTTGGTTGTTGGCGAGCAACCGGTAGTACTCCTCGGACCGGGTCAGCGCCTCGCGCGATTCGGTCTGTTCGGTGATGTCCACGATCTGGGACACGAAGTAGGACAGCGATCCATCGTCATCACGGATGCCGGTGACGCTCAGATCGCCGTAACGGGTCCGACCCGTCGAGTCCAGGTAGCGCTTGGTCAGCCGGTAGTGCTCGGTGTCGCCTCGCAGAATCCGGTGGACCTCGGCGAGATCGATCTCCAGGTCGTCCGGGTGAGTGAGCTCCTGCCAGGTCTTCCCCAACAGTTCGTCCCGGGAGAATCCGAAGAAGGCGCACACCGCCTGGTTCACGTCGCCGAAGCTGCCGTCCGGTTCGATGATGCACATCGGCACGGATGATTCCGCCATGGATCGGCGGAACCGCTCCTCGGACTGGGCCAGCGCTGCCCGAGCGAGCACACTGTCGCTGACGTCGATGATCTGGCCGAGCATGAACCGCACCTCACCGGCCACCCGGACGGGGCTGAGATTCAGATCGGCGTGGATGACATGGCTATCGGCGTGCAGGTAGCGCTTCGTCGTCCGGTAGGAGGGCAGACGGCCGGTGATCACCTCCTGCAGAGCCGACTGACCCGCCGCCACATCGTCAGGGTGGGTCAGGTCCCGCCACGTGAGCCCCAGCAGTTCGTCGCGGGAACGGCCGAACAGTTCACCCATCGCATCATTGACGTCGACGATTCTGCCGTCGACCCGACAGATCAAGGTGGCAACAGCCGATTGGCTGATCGACACCTCGAACAGCGTCTCGCCGCTGAGTCGGCGCGTCTGCGATTCGGAGCGCTCCATCGCCGTGGTCACTTCGGTCGCGATTCCCGTCAACACGACGCTGCCGTCGGGTCGGCTCGACCGGCGACATCTGTGTTGAGTCCAGATGGTCCGCCCCGCCTTGGTCGTCCACCGAACCGCGAAGTCATACGCCTTTCCCAGGGGAACGTGGGTCGCGCGTTGGAAT
>CAZVYU010000169.1:0-4591 GCA_964631645.1 uncultured Actinomycetes bacterium | reverse complement strand
CGGGTCAGGGGGCCAGGAAGGAGGTCATCGTGGCGATCTCCTTCTTCTGGGTCGTGATGATGGCGTCGGCCAAGGCGATCACCTGTGGGTTGCTGCTCTCGGCCTTCACTTGCTCCGCCATCTGGATGGCCCCCTCGTGATGGTCGATCATCATCTGCAGCCAGAGGGTGTCGAAGGCCTGGCCTTTGGCAGCGGCCAACTGCTGCATCTGTTCCGCGGTCATCATGCCGCTCATCGTCACGCCGCCCATGTCGTGACCGGAGTGGTCCATGTCGGCCATGTCACCGCTGGCACTGGGCATGGCGGTCGGGGCGCCCCATGCCTCCAGCCAGCCGGTCATCTCCTGGATCTCCGGATCCTGGGCTGCCTTGATCTGCTTGGCCAGCTTCTTCACGTCGGGCGACGCCTCGTGCACCGGATCCAATGCCATGTCGGACATCTCCACGGCCTGTTGGTGGTGGGGGATCATCGACTGTGCGAACGCGATCTCCGTAGCCGAGCCGGGAGCGGAAGTCCCGGACTCGCTTGGTGCCGTCGTCGATGGGCTCGCTGCCGCCGGTTGGGACGCGGAGTCGGACGGGGAACTGCTGCAGGCCGACAGGGAAAGGACGGCGACGACACCCGCTGCGGCCAGCGCACGGCGTTTCATGGGGCTCCTCCAGGTTCGCGAGTCTTCATCATCCCTCAGCAACCGCTGGGCAGCATCCTGCCGTAGGCGCACGTCGAGGACCCCGCACTTGGCGGGGTCCTCGTTGCGGCTACGGTCACCGGGTCAGTTCGATGTCGAACGTCTTCCAGTAACCGCCGTCGTCGGTGCGGGTGATCGTGTAGTCGTGGCCGGCGTAGTTCCACTGGGCGCTCTCGCCGACGTCGTAACCCTGGTGCTCGCCCCAACCGGTGCCGAAGCCGATCATCGGGTAACCCACCTCGGGGTTCTTCGCCCACATGGTGACCTTGTCGCCGTTGGCGTAGGTGACGTCGGACCAGATGTCGGTGCCGGACCACGCCATGCCCTGTGCATAGCCGGAGGTGGCGCCCGGGGTCAGACAGCCCTTCCAGTCCATCCGGGTGCCGACCGCGTCGACACACACCTTCTGGTCGGTCTTGTTGATGTAGCGGATATTCATGGGACCGGCGAAGAACTTGGTCCGCTCGCCCTCGCTGTTCTGGGCCTTTTTTTGGCCGACCGTGGCAGCGCCGTGGGTATGGGCAGCCGGTGCAGCGGAAGCAGCCGGCGCAGCGGAAGCGGCTGGCGCGGCGGAGGCGGCCGGGGCTGCGGAGGCGGCAGGGGCGGCAGCAGCCGATGCGACTCCGGCGGCACCGACCGTGAGGACTGCGGCGGTCCCAGCGGTGGCCAGGATCTTCAGTGCGATGTTCATGAGGTTCTCCTAGTGTCTCGGGACGCTGTGTTCCGACGAAGTGCTTATGCCCGGACACTGTCCGTCTAAACGCTCAAGGGTGGTTTTCTGTCAGAAGACTTCCGCCCGAGTGAGTCGCGGCCCGTTAAAGGGGCTGATCGGGTGATGCGGGGGTTATCGGTAGTCGATATTATCGATAAGCGATAACCTAATGCTGTGGCCTTCCCCGACCACCTGACTCACCGGAGGTAGAGATGACCAGTCCCGCCCCCTCGCTGATGAACGCCGGGCCCCCCACCAGCCCGCCGCAGCGCCTGCCCCGACCGATCCCCCGGCCCTCGGCGGCCTTCCAGGGAGTGTCGTGGTTCGCCGTCGCTCTCGGCGGCATCACGTTCCTGTACGCCACCTGGTACGCCCCAGGTATCGACGTCAACGGTCGTTACCTGCTGATCGTGGCGTTCCTGGCCCTGCTCGCCGGTGTGGTCACGGTCGCCAAGGTGGTCCGGGACAAAGAAGAGGGCATCCCGGTCACCGGCATGTTCGCCGGCGTCGCCTGGACCGCTGCCCTGGCGCCCTTCATCATCGTGGGCTACTGGATGATCTTCGACGCCACGATCCCGGTAACGAACCTGGCGCTGATCGCGATGGCCGGCTGCCTGTGTGTGTTCGGCACCATCGCGGTCGCGAAGAACACGCGAGACCTCGAGTGCGTGAAACGGTGACGGAGCGCGCTCGTGACTGACACATCTCCGTTGCCTCGCTGGATGGGCTGGCTGCCGATCGTGCTGTACGCGGCGGCCGGGGCCTTCGCGTTGTGGGCGATCGTCGCCCCGCTCTACCAGTTGACCCAGCCGGCGGCGACCGTGACGGTCAACTTGGCAGCCGAGCCGTCCGGCTCCATCCTCGCGCAGGTTCCGGGTCTGCCCGACGGGGTGACGCTGGCCCCGACCGGCAGCGACGGTCTGACGGTGAACGTCACGGCCACGACCCCGCCGTGCGATCCCGGCAGCTCAGCCTGCACCGCCGCGGAGCAGGGCGCGCCCCTGTGGCTGCGGTTCCTTAGTGTGCTTCCCACCGCGCTCTGGTCGGCGGCGCTGGCGGTCATCTCGGTGCTGCTGGCCCGGATCGTCACCAGCATCGCCCGCAACGAACCGTTCGCGCCGGCCCAGGCCCGGCGGTGGACCGTTATCGCGGGTGCGATCCTGGTCGCGTCGTGGGGAGCCGACACTCTCACCTGGGCCACGGCCTCCCTGTTCGTGAATCAGTACCAGCTTCCCGCCGACCTGGTTCCGACGGCCTACTACTCCTACATCCCGCCCGCGTTGGCGTTGATCGCGTTGACGTTGGCAGCTGCCTTCCGCGCGGGGCGCACCCTGGCCGAGGACACGGAAGGGTTGGTGTGATCCGTGTCGAGTGTGTCCTGCCACCTCGATGAGCTTCTGCTGGCGCGGGGCATGACGCTGACGGAACTGTCCCGCCGGGTGGATGTGAGCCTCGTCAACCTGAGTGTGTTGAAGAACGATCGAGCCAAGGCCATCCGGTTCACGACCCTGGTGGCGATCTGCGATGCGCTCGACTGCCAGCCCGGCGACCTGTTCACCGTGGAGTCGGACGAGGACCGGACCACATAGCCCAGTGCTGGGACCGAGGCTCCGGAAAGACACCGTCATCGACGGATCACCAGCCAACCTGCCGAATGATTGACCATCTCTTGAGCACTTGCAGAGGTTATTCCGGGAGGTCAGGGGTAGCCCTTCGTGGACGGCGTGACGCCGCGGACGAGGAAGAGCTGATGATCAACGTTCTTGTGTGGTTGGGCCTGTTGTGGTTGGCCCTGTGTGTCCCTTCGACTGTCGTCATGGTGCGCCTCTTCCGGACGAATGAACGGCCAATGGACGCCGTGCGCCAGCGCGCTGTCGGAACCCTGCCTGACGACAACCCCAAGGATCCCGCGCCCGCGTGTGCGATCATCCGCCAGCCAAACGTCGAGCCAGCTCGGCGGGCCAGCGACTTGATCGCCGCCTGATAGCAGTTTTCCGATCCGGCGCTAACGTGCGGGCTCAGCAGTCGCTCCCGAGATGACGGCACCATCACTTGGGCAAGCTCGCACGGGCTGAGCCGTGCTGGGACTCTCGCAGAGGCTGCACCTACTCGCGGGCCATGTCCACGAAGCGGGAGTAGTGGCCTTGGAAGGCGACCGTGACCGTGTCGGTCGGACCGTTGCGGTGCTTGGCCACGATCAGGTCGGCTTCGCCGAGGCGGCTGCTGTCCTTGTCGTAGGCGTCCTCGCGGTGGATCAGCACGACCATGTCGGCGTCCTGTTCCAGGCTGTTGTGCACAGCAACACCGTCGGCGATGAAGTTGTGGCAGCCGAGCACCGTCGCGTCGAACACGTCGCGGGTACCGATCGACTCAATGCTGACGATGTCGTCCCACAGGATGTCGTTGGTCGCGATCAGGTCCATCTCGCCGGTGTCGAGGACGCGTGCCAACCGCTGCAGATGCAGGGCCTCAGAATCGGGGAGCCGCACAATGTCGTCGTCGGCGTCCATCTCGGGGTGATCCAGGCGTTCGTCCACGGCCACCGCTGCGGCAGCGCGCTGCTCGAGATCGCCGAGGTCGGCGCCCGCCAGGACCTCGCGGACCTCCTGCCACAGATCGCGGGTCGCCGGGTCCTCGGGCCCGCCGCCGGCGCGGGACTCCAACGCTCCGAGCAGCTCGGCAGCCGGGCGGGCCAGCACCCCGTAGCCACCGATCCGACGCAGGAACACCTTCTGGTCGGCCGGGTCGATGATCGCGACCCGGAACACCTGACCGTCGGCGGCGGGCACCGCCGTGACCTGGGCCGGAACGCCGAACCGCAGCAGAAGCCGTGCCACATCGTCGGCCAGCCGCCGGGATGCCGTCACGAAGTGAATCGCACCGCGGGAGCCGGACGGGTGGCGGCTGATGGTGCCACCCGCCGCCCACAGATGCCGCAGGAACACCGTGACCTGTGGCTTCGGGGCGCTGAACACCGCGGCCGGAACGGCTGCTTCGCTGCCGCGGTGCATGGTCTGGTCGCGCCACTCGCGGATCGGATCGGCTCCGCCGTCGACGGGTGGGGACAGGTGCAGGACGCTGTGGCGGCGGTTGTCGGCGCGCCCGACTGCCACTGCGAACCGGCGCCGAGCCGCTTCGCTCACCGCCGACAGGTTGCTCGCGCTGGCGCTGCGGTACTCGATGTCGGTGTC
>CAZVYU010000168.1:0-4632 GCA_964631645.1 uncultured Actinomycetes bacterium | reverse complement strand
CCTTGTCCTCGCGGCCCTTGCGGACCAGCTGCTGGATTGTGGGCACCTGTTCTCCGTCTCGGCTTCGTTCGTGTCGGGCGCACCGGACCCGATGTCCGATTTGCCCCACCCCCGAGGTCGGGTGTGTCGCGCAGCCGGTCGGCAGCACGATTCACCTGAATCGTGGGTTGGGTCACCCAGGGCCGGTCCGAAATCCGCGAGCCGCCCTCCCTGTCTTTCCCCCGGGAGGGGGGCCGATCCACCCGAAGGAGGCTCGGCCATCAGCCGCGGGAACCAGGTTCCCGGTAGCGCGCCCAGCATTCACCGGGCACGGTTGTCCAGAATAGCCAACGATTCCCGGATCGGTCAAAACCCGCCCCCCGACCACCCACCCCCGCTCCCCGCGGGGGACGGTTTTGGTCGCCTGCGACCGATTCGTCGAGAAGCGACCGGAAGTTCCGGTCGCCTTCCCCGGCTCTGGTCGCACCTGTCAGCCAGCCTGCCTGCGTCGGTGACGGTGAGCCGCCGCCTGCACCTTCGCGATGACGCCCGTCGGTGAGGCCAGGTCGGCCCACACGATCCGCACCACCGTGAACCCGGCCGCCTCGATGGCGTTCTGACGCAGTTTCTCGTCCCAGTGTGCTTGAGCGACGTTGCCAGTCTGTTCGTACTTCCCCCTGCCGTCGAACTCCAGGACGACGTCGAACTCGGGCAAGAGAAAGTCGACGCGCGCGACGAACCGGCCCCGTCGATCCTCGATGACTGCCTGCGGCTGATACCGGATTCCCGCATTGACGAGGATCAGTCGGGTACGGGTCTCGCCCGGGCTCTCGGCGAGGCCGTCCGCGAGCTCCCCCACCGTCCGGGCCGATCTGATCCCCTCAAGAGGGCCCAACGCCGCAACCCGGCTGCGGATGTCATCGAGTGTGGCCAGTCGGTGATGCAGCGCGTGATCGGCGATCACCAACCCCCGGGTGACCGGAAGGGCCAGGGCGCAATCGACGACGGTACGAGGCACAGACGTGACCGCGATACCCGACAGATCGACCACGTCCGTGTCGGGAAGCGGGTGGCAGTGGGTCCGGATGCGGTGACGGTCTCCCCGACGCACGTGGATGGGGCTGGTTCCGGTGAGTTGTACCCGAGCGAGATCTGCACCGGACACGGGAAGTCCATGGGTAACGGCCGCCGTGATGTGGCTCAACGCCACGGTCGTGCGATAGCGCTGGATGGTCGCTCGCGCCACCAGTCGATGCCGTTCCTCTTCGTTGGCCGGTGCGGACAGGACATACGCGCCCCAGCAGATCCTCCGCAGCCGGCGGGTCACGCTCCGGATGGCTGCGTCACTGAGTCCCAGTTCGACGAGATCCCGGGTTCGGATCAGCCCTTCGTTCTGCGCCGCGATCGCTTGAACGTCCACGTGGAAGGTGTGCATGTGCTCCACCGTGACCGCTGCGAGCGGGCGCCGCTTGGGCTGTCCACAGGGATCCCGGCCGACAGGACGGACGGGTGGCCCGGGCGGCGGGAGCACGAGCGACCGAAACCGTCGAAGGCGACCGGAAGTTCCGGTCGCTTCTCGACGAAACGGTCGCAGGCGACCGAAACCGCACCCTCGCGCAGCGAGGGGGTTAGGGGGTGTTGGGGGAGAGCTGGGCCAGCCAGTCCGCGACGCCGGGCTTCTGGACGTCGAAGACTGCTGCGTTGCCCAGCCACTCCACGCGCAGGGCCGGAGCTCGTTGGCGCTCACTCTGCCGGTACCCCGTCGCAGCCAGGGCACTCAACGGGATGGCCAATCGCTCCTTCGACTTGCCGACGACGAAGACCAGTTCGTCGTCGGTGATCCCCATCGCCCCGACGCCCCTCAGATCGTCGGCGACACTCGTCCCGACTAGGACCGCCGGACCCTGGAACCGGACGGGCGGCAACGCCTTCTCGGCGCGTCGGACCCGACGGCGCAGCACCGACCGGATCGTCAAGGTCGCACCCATCACCGAGAAGGCCACCACGATCAGGAGGGCAAGGACGATGAACTGCCAGGTCACCCGCCCAGTGTCCCGCACGAATCCACGGGGCGTGTCGCCGCCGAGGCGCACCCGGCTCCTGCCAAGGTGATCCCGTGGTGGACAAAGCCAGGGCCAGGGTCGTGCTGTTCAAGCACGCGGCAGCGATAACTCTGACGTCGGCCGTGGTCGTCGCGCTCATGATCGTCGCCTACGCCATCGCACCTGAGCCCGAAGCCGGGTGGGACGTGTGGGAGTTCGTCCTGTTCGGCGCACTGGCCCTGTCGGTCTACACGGGACTGCTGATCGCCTCGGTGATCCGCCTGTACACCTCGCCGCGACCTCTGATCGAGGGTGCGCTGTTCATCATCGTGATGATCGCGCTCCTCATCCTGTCCTACTCGTGGATGTACCTGTCCCTGAGCGAGTCGCAGCCGGAGTCGTTCACCGAACCGTTGACCAAGATCTCCGCGGCTTACTTCACGGTCACGGTCCTGTCGACTGTCGGCTTCGGTGACATCACGCCGGTTCTGGACACCCCGCGGATGATCGTCACCACCCAAATGCTGATCGGGTTGACCCTGTTCACCGTCGCCCTGAAGACGGTGACGGGGTCGGCGAAACGGGCGATGCAGATCCGTGCCGACCATCGCGCCGACCACTCCTCCGACCCCCACGGCTGAGCCGGCCTCAGCCGCCCTCAGACATCCTCAGCCCCCCTTGACCGCCCTGGTCCCCATCATCCCCCGAGCGCGGCCGCAAGGCCCGGCACACCCGCCTCGCCGTGCGGCACGGAGATGCTCGATCCCTCGAACACCGAGTCGTAGGGCTGCGCTCGACCACCAAGGTGCTCGGCCAGGAAGGCTTCGGTCACGGCGAAGAAACTCAGCCGGTTGGCCGGTTCGGCGAACCCGTGCCCTTCATCGGGGAACAACACATAGGTGACCGGGATGCCGTGCGATTCCATGGCGGTCACGATCTGCTCCGACTCGGCCTGCTTGACCCGCGGATCGTTCGCACCCTGCCCGATGAGCAGCGGCCGTCGGATCCGGTCGGCGTAGGTCAACGGTGACCGGCTCGCGAGGAACTCTCGACCCGCGTCGGTAGTGGGGTCCCCCACCCGGTCCTTGAACACCTGAAGCATCGGCGCCCAGTACGGCGGGATGGACTCGAGCAGGGTGATGAGGTTCGACGGTCCCACGATGTCGACACCACAGGCGAACACGTCGGGGGTATAGGTGAGGCCCACCAATGTCGCGTAGCCGCCGTAACTACCCCCGTGGATGGCGATCCGGTGACGGTCGGCGATGCCTTCGGCGACCGCCCAGTCCACCGCGTCGAGCAGGTCGTCGTGCATGGCAGCGGCCCACTGCTTGTTACCCGCGTTCAGAAACGCCTTGCCAAATCCGGTGGACCCCCGATAGTTCACCGACAGCACGGCGTAGCCGCGGTCGGCGAGCAACTGGTGTTCGGGGTTGAAGCCCCAACTGTCGCGCGCCCACGGGCCGCCATGAACGTCCAGGACCATGGGCAGCGGCCGATCCGGTCGACCCGTTGCGTCCGGATCCGACCAGGCCGGCAGCGAGAGGTAGGAGATGAGTTCGGTGCCGTCGCGAGCCTCGATCACCTGCGGAAACATCGGGGTCAGGACGTAGTCGTCCAGGTCGCTGCGGTTGGAGAACAGGTAGTGGGCAGTTCGGGTGGGGCGGTCGTAGCGGTAATACGTCACCGGACCCGCGTCGTGGAGAAAGGCCACCACCCAGGTGGCATCGTCATCGCTGCGGCTGAGCACCTTCAGATCGCCGGAGTCCACCGCCGCCAGAGCCGCGAAGTCGGGTCCAACCGCGTCGTCCAGCGGGATCCATTCGGCCCGTTCGTGCTCCACCTCGACCGCCTGCACCGTCTTGTCCAGGGGGTGCGTGAGGATTCCCGAGACGTCAGCGACATCACTTTCGAACAGCAACTCCCCGGACCCGTCGGACAGTGTGGCCAGGAACAGCGCCGCCTTGTCACGCCCGCGACTGTCGAGCAGATAGAAGTGCTGCGGGTCAGCCGGATAGCCGATGGCCGCGGTGGTGAGCGAGTCGGCCATTTCCACCTGCAGCAGCGGCTCATACCCGGCCTCTGCCGAGCGGAACAGGGTGACGCCACCGTCCTCACGCATGGCCGCGGCCAGCGGGACTGTGAAGTCGTCGCGGGCGATCATCTCGGCAAAACCAGGGTTCTCGACCAGCCGGTCCCACTCCCCCGTGACGATGTTGACGGCGATGATGTCGTGCAGCTCGGGTACCCGGTCGTTCACCTGGACCAGAACCCGGTCCGGTTCGTCCCGGCTGCGCGCCGCCAAGGCGGCGGTGACGTTGTCGAAGGGGGTCAGGTCGCGCTGTTCCCGAGTTTCGATGTCGACGGCGTAGACATGGAAGTCCTCGTCACCGCCGGTGTCTTGCGGGTACAGGATGTGCCGACCGGTGAACGCCCAGTCATGCGACCGGATCCCTCGGCGGCGGTCGTTCGTGACAACGCGAGCAGCGCCCGGGGCGGCTGTCGGCGCGACCCACACGTTCAGGACGCCCTCGTCCGGAGCCAGCCAACTCAGATGCCGCCCATCAGGGCTGCTCTGGACATCCGCCCGTTCCGGATTGCCGTACAGGAC
>CAZVYU010000167.1:0-4672 GCA_964631645.1 uncultured Actinomycetes bacterium | reverse complement strand
GGTGAGTGCCGCCGAAGGCGGTGTATCGAAGCCCGCCCAGAACGGCCCGTACCCAGGGCGGTCCACCAGGTGCAGGCCGCACTCCGCCTTGGCTTCGATACGCGGGCTCACGCCCGCTACTCACCCCGCGGCGGGCGGGGCGGCCAGGGGCTGCGGGGTGAGTGCCGCCGAAGGCGGTGTATCGAAGCCCGCCCAGAACGGCCCGTACCCAAGGCGGTCCACCAGGTGCAGGCCGCACTCCGCCTTGGCTTCGATACGCGGGCTGACGCCCGCTACTCACCCCGCGGCGGCGAGCGGTGCGGGCCGTACTCCGCCTTGGCTTCGAAACGCGGGCTCACGCCCGCTACTCACCCCGCGGCGGGTGCGGCGGGTGCGGCGGGGGTTCCGGTGGTTCACCCAACAGGTCGGCGGCTACGGCTGCCATCGACGTTCGGCCGTCCATTGCCCGCTTCTGCAGTGCTCGAAAGGCGTCGGCCTCCGACAGTCCGTAGGCCTTGATCAACTCAGCCTTCGCGCGGTCGATCAGTTTGCGCTTGCGCAACGTGTCGGCCAACTCCCCGACCTGGGAGTCCAACTGCCGCAACTCGGCGAACCGGGCCCGCGCCAGTTCGATGGCCGGCACCAGATCCGACTCCGACCACGGCTTCACCAGATACGCCATCGCACCCGCGGCCACCGCCCGGTCGACCAGCTCCCGCTGGCCGTAGGCCGTCAGCATGATCACCGCGGTGTCGCCGGACACCTGCTGGGCGGCGGTCAAGCCATCGGTACCGGGCATGTTGATGTCCAGCAGCGCCACATCGGGTCGCAGGTCGCGGCACAGCCGCACCGCACCCGCGCCGTCGCCGCACTGGCCCACCACGTCGTAGCCCAGTTCCTGCAGTTGCTCCACCAGGTCCAGGCGGATGACCGCCTCGTCCTCGGCCACGACAACAGTCGTCATGGCCGGACGGTATTCTGTGCACGGCGCCCCGGTATCCCAACCGGCAGAGGAAGCGGTCTCAAACACCGTCCAGTGTGGGTTCGAATCCCACCCGGGGCACCCCTCACGTCCGCGACGCCATGACGCTGCTCAAGACTCCGTTCACGAAGGCCGGCGACTCGTCGGTGGACAGTTCCTCCACCGTCCCCACAGCCTCGGAGATCGCCACCTCGCCCGGCACGCCCGAGCCCCACAGCAGTTCCCACACGCCGATGCGCAGGGCGTTGCGGTCGACGCCGGGCATCCGGTCGAGGTCCCAACCGATGGACGCCATCGAGATCCGCTCGTCGATCTCGTCGCGCTTGTCGCTGACCCCGTTGACCAGAACTGCGACGTACTCGTTGAACGGCTGCTGAGCGCTTTCCACGCGGCGTTGTTCCAGGTCGCTCAGCACCTCGCGCGGATCGACGTCACGCACGTCAGCCTGGAACAGGATGTCCAGGGCGTGGCGCCGGGCCTTGGTTCGCGCGCCCACCTAGTTGACGCGACCGAGGTAGGACCCGTCGCGGGTGTCGACCTTGACCTTGGTTCCCTCGTCCACGAACAGCGGCACCTGGATCTCGGCGCCGGTCTCGAGCGTGGCGGGCTTGGTCCCGCCGGTGGAGCGATCGCCCTGCAGACCCGGTTCGGTGAACGTGATCGTGAGCTCCACCGACGCCGGCAGTTCGACATACAGCGGCAGGCCGTCATGCAACGCGATCACTGCATTCTGGTTCTCGAGCAGGAAGTCCTTGGCGCTGCCGACGACTGTCTCAGCAACGGGGATCTGGTCGTAGGTGCTGGTGTCCATGAACACGAACGAATCGCCGTCGTGGTACAGGTACTGCATGTCGCGCTTGTCGACGTTGGCGGTCTCGACCTTGGTGCCGGCGTTGAACGTCTTGTCCACGACCTTGCCCGACAACACGTTCTTCAACTTCGTGCGCACGAAGGCGCCACCCTTGCCGGGCTTCACGTGCTGGAACTCCACCACGGCCCACAGCTGACCGTCGAGGTTCAGCACGAGTCCGTTCTTCAGATCGTTGGTCGTGGCCACTTGTTCTCCCGGTTGGGCCCCGTCAGGCGAGGCGGATCAGATCCCGAGCGAGCGTCGTCAGGCTTTCGCTGCCCGCGTCGGTGACCGCAAGGGTGTCCTCGATCCTGACTCCGCCGAAACCGGGCACGTAGGCACCCGGTTCGATGGTCAGGACGTCGGCGGACTCAATGGTATCGGTCGAAACCGCCCCGAGCATCGGAGCCTCGTGGATGCGCAGACCCACCCCGTGGCCCAACCCGTGCGGGTAACGGTCCCCCAGACCGGCGCGAATGAGTTCGGCTCGGGCTGCATCGTCGGCCTGGCGCCCGGTGGTCCCGGGAGCGACGGTGGCCCGGGCAGCGGCGGCCGCGGCGGCCACGGCAGCGTGAAGGTCGAGTTGCTCGGCGGTCGGTTCGGCACCGGCCACGAACGTGCGCGTGGTGTCGGAGTGGTAGCCGTCGACCAGTGCACCCGCGTCGATCTTCAGCAGATCACCGGCGCGGACCTCGCGCAGTGTCGGACTGTGGTGCGGGATCGCCGAGTTTGGGCCCGAGGCCACGATCGTCTCGAATGCTGGCGCATCACCGCCGAGTTCACACACGGTGCGATCGAGGGTCAGGGCGATCTCCCGCTCGGTCAGGCCCGGTCGGATCTGCGGCATCAGAGCCCGGATGGCGTCGTCGATGATCTGGCAGGCGCGCCGCAGGAGCGCGAGTTCACCGGCGTCCTTGTGGCGACGCAACTGCTCGACGATCCCGGACTCCGGCACCAGGGTCGGACCGACCGGTTCCATACGGGCGAACTGCGCCAGGTTGACGGCTTCGGCTTCGATCACGACCGCGTCGGCGCCGCGACGGTCGGCCAGCCGGAGGCCGGCGGTGACCCCGTCGCGCCCGTCGATGATCTCGACGTCGGTGGTCTCACCCGCGGCCTGTTCCAGGTACCGGCCGTCGGTCAGCAGCACCGCAGCATCAGGGAGCACGAGCAGAGCGCCGTTGGAGCCGGTGAACCCGCACAGGTAGCGCACGTTGATCAGGTCGGTGATCAGCATCGTGTCCGCCGGACCTTCGGTCAGCCGAGCGCGCAGCCGCGCAATCCGACCCGCGTGGTCGTGGGTCACGCGCGGGCCAACGCCTGCAGCGCCAGGACGTAGGAGTCGAGCCCGAAGCCGGCGATTGTCCCGGTGGCCACACCGGCGATCACGCTCGTGTGGCGGAACTCCTCGCGGGCGGCGGGATTGCTGATGTGGACCTCGATCAAACGGCCCGACAACTGTGCACAGGCGTCGCGCAAGGCGTAGGAGTAGTGGGTGAACGCCGCGGGGTTGAGCACGACGTCGCAGCCGTTGTCAGTGGCCTCGTGCAGCCAGCCGACGAGTTCGGCTTCGTCGTCGGTCTGCCGCACCTCGACGGTCAGACCCAGTTCGGCGCCCGTCGCGGTACACAGGTCGACCAGGGCGGCGTAGTCGGCGCGGCCGTAGACGTCGGGCTCACGCGTGCCGAGCCGCCGCAGGTTGGGGCCATTGAGGACCAGTACCTGATCGGTCATGAGACCTCCGCGAACGCGTCGGCGAGCATCCGCTCGTCCGGTCCGGACAGTAGCGCAGGGTGCCCGATCCCGGCGAGCACGATGAACCGCAGCGTGGCGCCGCGCGCCTTCTTGTCCACGCGCATGGCGGCCAGCAGCTCGGGCCAGCGGGACGCATCGGGGTAACGGGTGGGCAGGTTCAAGGACTCGAGGATCGTGCGGTGGCGGTCGACCTCGGCGTGGGTCAAGTTGCCTGACAGGCGACCAAGGGTGGCCGCGAACATCATGCCCACCGCCACCGCGTCGCCGTGGCGCCACGTGTAGTTCTCGACCCGCTCGATCGCGTGGGCGAGTGTGTGGCCGTAGTTCAGCGTCTCGCGGCCCAGTTCCCGATCCACCGACTCGGTGAGGTCGTCGGCGACGACGCCGGCCTTGACCGCCACCGCCCGATCGACCAGTTCCTCGATCGCCTCGCCGGTGGGGTCGAGTGCGGCCGCGGGGTCGCGCTCCACCAGGTCGAGGATCGTCGTGTCGCGGATGAAGCCCGCCTTGACGACCTCCGCGTAGCCCGCGGCCAGGTCAGCGGCCGGGAGGCTGCGCAGGCGGTCAAGGTCGCAGATTACGGCGATCGGTGGATGGATGCTGCCCACCAGGTTCTTGCCGCTGCTTGTGTTGATCCCCGTCTTACCGCCCACCGCAGCGTCGACCATCGCCAGCAGGGTGGTCGGGACGTGGATGATGTCGACCCCCCGCAGCCAGGTGGCGGCGATGAAGCCCGCCAGGTCGGTGGTGGCACCCCCGCCGAGCGAGATGATCGCATCGGTGCGGGTGAAGCGCGCGTCGCCCAGGGCCTGCCAGCATTCGTCGGCGGTGACGGCGGTCTTGGCGGATTCGGCGTCGGGGAGGGCGAGGGTCAGCACCTCGCGGCCCCTCTCGACCAGCGTGTCGGCGAGGGTGCGAACGTCGTCGGCGAAGAAGGGCGCGTGCAGGATGGCAACCTTCGTCGCACGGCCAGGGACCGCGGCGACAATCTCGTCGGTCAGGTCACGGCCGATCACGACGTCGTAGGGCCGGTCACCGGCGACGGTCACGCGGCGGGTCATGGGGTCTCCTCGGGCAGGATGGTCAGGATCTCGGCGGCGATCTCG
>CAZVYU010000166.1:0-4722 GCA_964631645.1 uncultured Actinomycetes bacterium | reverse complement strand
CGATCTTGCCCAGGTACATGACCGCGATGCGGTCGGCGATCTGACGCACGACGGCCAGGTCGTGACTGATGAAGATGTACGACAACCCCAACTCGTCCCGCAGGTCGAGGAGCAGGTTCATCACCTGCGCCTGCACCGACACGTCCAACGCCGACACCGGCTCGTCCGCGACGATGATCTTGGGGTTCAGGGCCAATGCCCGGGCGACCCCGATGCGTTGCCGCTGGCCGCCGGAGAACTGGTGCGGATAGCGGTTGATGAACTCGGGGTTCAGCCCCACGCGATCCATCAGATCGTGCACGGCTTCCTTCTTGGTCCGTCCGTTCAGCGCATCCGGGTGGATCTCGAAAGGTTCCCCGATGATGCTGGCCACCGTCATGCGGGGGTTCAACGAGGTGTACGGGTCCTGCAGGATGATCTGGATGTCTCGGCGCTTGAGGCGCAACTCCTTGGCCGACATGGACGTGATGTCCTCGCCCAGGACCTCGATGGTCCCCTCGGTCACCGGTTCGAGACCCATGAGCAACCGACCGGTGGTGGACTTGCCACAGCCGGACTCGCCCACGATCGCCAGCGTCTCGCCCTGGTTCAAGGTCAGGTCCACGTGGTCCACCGCGCGGACGTCGCCGATCTTCTTCTTGAACACGATGCCGCGGGTGATGGGGTAGTACTTCACCAATCCGCTTGCGTCGATGACCCGTTCAGAGTTCGATGCCATGCTCGTACACCTCCTCGGCGAACCAGCACCGGCTCCCGTGATCGGGTGCGACCTCTACCAGCGGCGGGGGATCGCCTTGCCGGCACTTGTCCTCCGCCCGTGGGCACCGCGGGTTGAAGGCGCACCCCGGGGGCACACTGAACAGGCTCGGCGGCAGCCCCTTGATCGCGGGGAGCCGGCCTTCCCGGTTGTCGATCTTGGGGATCGACTCCAGCAGGCCGTAGGTATAGGGGTTGGCCGTGTGGGTGTAGATCTCGTCGACCGAGCCACGTTCCATGGTGCGGCCCGAGTACATCACCGAAATACGTTCCGCCACATCGGCGACGACTCCCAGGTCATGCGTGATGAGGATGAGCCCCATGTCGGTCTCGGCCTGAAGTTCCTTGAGTAGGTCCATGATCTGGGCCTGAACCGTCACGTCCAGTGCCGTGGTCGGTTCGTCGGCGATCAGTACCAACGGCTTCAACGCGATCATCATCGCGATCATGATGCGCTGGCGCATGCCACCCGAGAACTGGTGCGGATAGGACCCGTACCGCTCGTCGGCCCCCGGGATGCGCACCCGCTTGAGCACGTCGATGGTGGCCGCCTTGGCGTCCTTCTTGTTCATTCCCTGGTGGATCCGGAACATCTCGGAGATCTGCTCTCCGATGCTGATCACCGGGTTCAGCGCCGAGAGGGCGTCCTGGAAGATCATCGCCACCTGGCTGCCGCGGATCTGCTGGTACTCCTTCTCGGGCAGGCCGATGAGTTCCTTGCCCTGCAGTTTGATCGAGCCACCGGAGATCCGGGCCGGCGGAGTGTCAAGGATCCCCATGATCGCCTGCGCCGTCACCGATTTACCGGATCCCGACTCCCCCAGGATGGCGATGGTCTGACCGCGATCGAGGGTGAACGAGACACCGTTGACCGCTCGCGCGATCCCGTCGCGGGTGTGGAACTCGACCTTCAGTTCGTCGACTTCGAGCAGGAGGTTGGCCATCGCGTCACTTCCGCAGTTTGGGATCGAGGGCGTCACTGACTGCCTCGCCGAGCAGTACGAAGGCCAGGACGGCGATCGTCAGCATCCCCGCGGGGACGAACAGGGTCCAGGGGGCCTGGAAGAACGTGTTCTGCGCGGCGGCGATCATGGTGCCCCAGGAGAAGGCCGGGGGCCGGATGCCCAGCCCCAGGTAGGACAGCGTCGCTTCAGCGCCGATGAACAGTCCCAGGCTGATGACGGCCACGACGATGGACGGCCCGATCGCGTTCGGCAGGATGTGCCGCAACATGATTCTTCCGTTGGTGGCGCCCAGCGCCCGCGCCGCGAGGGTGTAGTCCTGCCCTTTGGCTTCGATCACCTTGCCGCGCACCATCCGCGCCGCCACCGGCCAGCTCAGCAGGGTCAGGGCCAGGGTCACCCCCCAGATCCCCGGCAGGTCGATCGCGGACAGCAGCACGATCGCGCCGATGATGTACGGCACGCCCAGGAAGATGTCGAAGATGCGGGACAGGATCGAGTCGGTCTTTCCGCCGTAGAAACCCGCCATGAGCCCCAGGAACGCCCCGATCAGCGTGGTCCCGATGGCCGCGATCACCCCGACCGAGACACTGGGCCGGGCGCCGTAGACGCTGAGCGCGTAGACGTCACACCCCTGCTGGTCGGTGCCCAGGAAGTACTCCCCACCCGGTGGTTGGAGCGAGTTGCTCAGGATGCAGCCGCCGGTCAGCGACGACGTCTTGCTGTCGTCGGCGACCAGCCCCGGGAAGAACACCATCGTCAGGACGATGACGAGCAGGAAGGCCGAGATCCAGAACACCTTGCTGCTACGCAGATCCAGCCACGCGTCCTTGAACAGGGTGCGACTCTCGGGCTCTTCGTCCCCGAACGTGGACTCGACGTCGAGCTGGATGTCACTCATAGCGGATCCTCGGGTCGAGCACGGCGTAGAGAATGTCCACGATCAGGCTGGTCAGCAGATACACGATGACCAGGATGGTGGCGATGCCGACCACCACCACCGTCTCGTCCTGCCGGATCGAGCTGTACAGCTGTTGCCCGATCCCGGGAATGTTGAAGATGCCCTCGGTGACGACCGCGCCGCCCATGAGGGTGCCCAGTTCGATGCCCAGGAACGTCACCACGGGGATCAGACTGTTGCGCAACCCGTACTTCCGCATGATCGTGCGCCGCGGCAGCCCCTTGGCCTTCGCCGTCCGCATGAAGTCCAGGTTGAAAGTCTCGAGCAGCGATTGCCGGGTCAGACGCAGGACATACGCCAGCGACCCGGCCGCCAGGACGAACGCCGGGAGGATGTAACTGGTCGGCCAGCCCTGTGAGATCCCCGAAGGAGCCACCCAGCCCAACTTGACCCCGAACACCCACTGCAGGACGAAGCCGAGCACGAACAGCGGGATGGCGATCAGGATCAGCGCGACTGCCAAGGACACGTTGTCGAACCACTTGCCCTTCTTGATCGCCGCGTAGATCCCGATCGAGATACCCAGGACGATCTCGATGACGACTGCGGTGACGGCGAGCGTCACGGTCACCGGGAACCGCTGGACCACGATGTCCCAGACCGACTGGCCGCCGAACGTCTGGCCGAAGTCACCGTGCAGGACGTTCCAGATGTACTTGAGGTACTGGACGATCACCGGATCATCCAGATTGAACTGCTCGTTCAGGTAGGCGATGTACGCCGGGTTCTGCTTCTGTGCCGGCGTCAGGGCGTTGAGCGGATTACCTACCACCGACATGAGCAGGAACAACAGCAGCGTGGTGCCGAAGAACACCGGGATCATCTGGATCAGGCGTCTGATCACATAGCGACCCATGAGCCCTCGCTCTCCCAGCTGACCTCGTGAAACAGCTGACCGGACCCGGTGATACCGGGTCCGGTCAGAAGTGTAGTCATCCGGACCCTGGGCGAACCCAGGATCCGGACAATCGGACTACTGGTTGACGGTGATCGTCGACAGGTTGACGAAGCCACCGGGGTTGATGGACACGTTGCCGACCTTGGTCGAGTAGCCACCCACGGTGTTCCGCAGCTGGAACGGCCATGCCGGGAAGTCCGTCAGAAGGGTCTTCTCGGCTTCCTGCCATTTGGCGATCTGCTCGCTGTCGTCCTTGGCCTGGGTGCCTTCCAGCAGCAACTTGTCGAACTGCTCGCTCTTGTAGCCCACGTAGTTGTTGGGGCTGTCCGAGGTGAAGTTCGCCGTGATCATGTTCTGGATCGTGGGGTTGTCCGCGATCCAGCCCGAACCGATGAGCGTGCCGTCCGGCACCTCCTTGTTCTCCTGCGCGTCCAGGAACGTGCCGAAGTCCTTGTAGGTGTCCACCACACACTCGACGCCCAGGTTCGCCTGGATCTGGTTACAGATGGCGGTCTGAACATCACCGGTCTCGTTGGCCAACTTGGTCACGTGGACCTTGGAACCCGACGGCAGACCGCCGGCCTTGTCCAGCAGCGACTTGGCAGCGGCTGCGTCGAAGACGCAGTTGTCACCACAGATGTCGGTGCCACCACCGGCGATGGTGCTGGGAGCGAAGCTCTGGCCGGCCTGACGGGTGCCGTAGTACAGCTTCTGGTTGATCTCCTCGGTGTTGATCGCCTTGGCGATCGCGATGCGCACGTCCTTGCTCTTGTACGTGGGATCGTCCGCGGCGAAGCCGTAGTAGGAGTACTGCAGGCCGCCCGGATCGTTGATGTAGCGATCACCGAGCACCGAAGACGCCGAGGCCAAGGAGTTCTGCGGGAGCGTCGTGGCCACGTCCAGGTTGTTCCCCTGCAGGTCGGCCCACAAGGCGTCGTTGCTGGAGTAGATCCGGACGTCGATGGAGTCCGCACTTCCGGCGGTTCCGTTGAAGTCCGGGTTCTTCACGAGTTTGCCACCGGTCGCGTTGTCCCACGCAGCTTCGAGCTTGTAGGGACCGTTGCCGATCGGCTGCTTCTGGTAGGCCTTGAGATCCTTGAACGCCTCGCTGGGCATCGGGTAGATCTGCGGGCCGGCCATGAAGT
>CAZVYU010000165.1:0-4852 GCA_964631645.1 uncultured Actinomycetes bacterium | reverse complement strand
GGGTGAGTAGCGCGAAGCGCGTATCGAAGCCAAGGCCGACCCCCGACCCGCACCCCCCCAGCCGCGGGGTGAGTAGCGCGCAGCGCGTATCGAAGCCAAGGCCGACCTCCGGCCCGCACCCAGGTACGAGCCGACCCCAGCGGGCTTCGATACACCGCCTCCGGCGGCACTCACCCCGCGGACTCCGGTTCATCCTCAGCGGCACTCACCCCGCAGGCCCCGACGACCTGCGACCGGGGGCGCGAGCCGTCAATAATGTCGGCCACGGCCACTCGACGGAACGGACCATCCCATGCCTCTGCTCGCAGGAATCGAATCCGGCGGAACCAAGACCGTCGTCGCCGTGGCCCTCGAACCCCAGACCGTGCTGGACCGGATCCGGATCCCCACCTCCGCCGACCCCACCGAGACCCTGTCGGCCGCCGCCGAGTTCATCGCCGCCCAAGTGGCCGAACGCGGACCACTGGCGGCCATCGGGATCGGCAGTTTCGGCCCCTGCGACCCGTCACCGGAATCGTCGACCTACGGCTATGTCACCTCCACCCCGAAGCCTGGGTGGGCCAGCACCGACGTGATCGGAATCCTGCTCCGCCAACTGGCGAAGCGCGGAGTCGACGAGGTACCGGTGAAGTTCGATACCGATGTGAACGCAGCTGCCCTGGGTGAGCAGTTGTACGGCGCCGGCCAGGGGCTGTCGAGCCTGGTCTACCTGACCGTCGGCACCGGCATCGGCGGCGGTGGCCTGGTCGACGGCGAACTGATCCACGGACTGGTCCACCCCGAAATGGGTCACATCCGCATCCCCCGACCAGTGGCCGAAATCGAGGCATTCGCCGGCGTCTGCCCGTACCACGGTGACTGTTGGGAGGGTGTCGCCGCCGGCCCCGCGCTTGGAGCCCGCTGGGGAGTTCCGGGCGAGACCCTGCCGCCCGATCATCCGGCCTGGGAGTTGGAAGCCGGGTACCTCGCTGTCGGTCTACATGCCTTGGTGTGCACCCTGTCGCCGGAACGGATCATCCTGGGCGGCGGCGTCGGATCATCGGAGAACGTGATCTCGCGGGTGCGGCCGCTGCTGCAGGCATCGTTGAACGGCTACATCGACAGCCCGGCGATCACCCACAACATCGACAGCTACATCGTTCCGCCCGGTCTCGGCGACAACGCCGGTGTGACGGGCGCCTTCGCGCTGGCAGAGCAGGCGCTGGCGGAGTCTGCCGATTAGCCATCCGTAGCGCGACGGTCCACATCCGCCGTCAGCCGCCGGTGGCATCCAGACAGCTCGCCATGGGGGAGAAGAAGGCCGTGGAACCACCGCCGTTGTGGTAGACCACCCGCCAACTGGACTCGGACTGCGGGTACGACGAAACGAGGGTCATGAACACATCGCTCGCTGCTCCACCTCCAGAGAGGATTCGAGAAGGTTCGGGGCACACGATGGTGGCTGCCCCGGACTCGCCGGCTAAGACCGAGCGTCCATCCCCCGACACGATCGTCACGCTGCCGAGCGCCTGAGCGGTTACTGCTCCGTCCACGAGATTCCGGGCGGCAACGATCTGACCGCCGAGCTTGGCCTCGGTCACGGAACCGTCGGCCAATCCGGCAGAAGTGACCGCCTGTGTGGCCAGCTTTTCGCTCGTCACCGAGCCACTCGCCAAGATCTTGTGGGTGACCGACTGCGCGGCGAGTTTGCCTGTTGTGACCGAGCCGTCCGCCAGCTTCCCGGCCGTCACCGCCGCGGCAGCGAGCCGCGGAGTGGTGATTGCGCCGAGTGCCACGAGGGGGTTCGGGTAGGTACCGGTCAGGTTGCCTCCGGCCACGCCGGTGGGCGCCGCCTTCTTGGCGCTTGCCACAGTCAAACCCGGGGCGCGGGCCGTGATCGCCTTGTTCGCCTGCTTCTTCGCGATGGCGGTCGCCTGGGTCTTGGTCACCCCTTTGCCTGCGGCCGTCGGCGCCTGGACGGCACCGTCGGCGGCCCCTGTGAGGGATGCGACCAATGCCGCTCCTGCGAATCCGACTCCTGCTGCCGCGTACCACCGACCATTCATGGTGTGCCTCCTGGCCCTCATTCCGACGCTAGGGGGCCAGCGGTCACGACTCCTCGTGGACAGACGCTGATGAGCTCCTGTGACTCCTTCAGCCGAGGACCAAAGTCCTCACGGTGTCGATACGCTGCGCGGCTACTCGACCTGCAGAGCACACGGATGGGGTCATCCTCGGCAGGCAGGCTCGCCCGCGGGCGGAGGTGTCGCGACTCAGCCCACGGGGTGCAGCAACTGCACCAGCAGCGACTCACACACCAGGGCCGGGGGCACGTTGCCCTCCAGTTGGGCGCGGGCTGCGGTGATCGCGTCGATGCGGCGCATCGTCATCACCGCATCGTCGACCTGGGCCGACTGCTCCAGCGCAGGGCGCAGATCGACGTTGATCAGGTCGGCGTTGATCCCCAGCTGGAGCATCAGCACGTCGCGGTAGTAGCCGAGGAAGTCGACGAAGTAACGGTCGAGCTCATCACGAACGGACCGGGACGCACGTTGGGTCTGGGTCTTCGCCAGATCCGACATGGCCTTGTTGGCCAGTGTCCGAACGCGGTTTGCGGGCAGGCCTTCCGCTCCTTGGCCGTAGGCCGCGAGCATCTCGGCGTTCTCGGTCTCGTTTCGTTCCTGGTTGCGGCGCTTGGCGTCCTCTTCGGCGACGGTGCGCAGGTCGTGAGCCATCGCGTAGGCGTCGGTGATGCTGGTCATCATCCGAGGCACCTTGAGCACCTCGGCTCGCCGGGAGCGGGTCTCTTCGTCGCGCGCCAGCCCGCGGGCCCGGCCGATGTGCCCCTGCGACGCGTGGGCGGCGAACGACGCCATGGGGGCATCGACGCCCTCCGCTTCGAGCAACTGCGCGACCGACCGCGCCGACGGGACGCGGAGCGCGACGTGGCGGGTCCGGGAGCGAATGGTGGGCAGCAGGTCCTCGACACTCGGCGCACACAAGATCCACACGGTGCGCGGCGCGGGTTCCTCGATCGCCTTGAGCAGGGTATTGGCGGCTGCCTCGGTCATCCGATCCGCATCCTCGACCACGATGACCCGCCAGGGTGCGGTCACCGGCGTCCCGGCGGCGGCCACGACCAAGGCCTTGGTCTGCTCCTTGCCGTGCGACAACGTGGTGGAACGAACCACCGTGACGTCCGGGTGGGCGTGCGACATCACCGTGCGGCAGACGTCGCACTCACCGCAGCCCTCATCGGGACAGACCAGACCGGCGGCCAATGCCACGGCGGCGACTGAGCGACCCGACCCGGGCGGCCCCGTGACCAGCCAGGCGTGGGTCATGCCGAACGAGGGGCCGTGGCCGTGAGCCGCGGCAGCCGCTCCCCGGAACTGGGAGATGGCCTCCGGTTGACCCACGAGACGGTCCCAGACGGTCATGCGCCCTCCCCCAGCAGCACGTCGACTCGCCCGGCGATCGCGGCCGCGACGGCCTCACGGTCGCTGTCGGCGGCCACGACCAGGTAGCGATCCGGATGGGCGTCGGCGAACCTCAGGAACGCGGCCCGGACGGCGTCGTGGAAATCCAACGGCTCAGCTTCGAGCCGGTTGGCGTCCTGGGCTCGGGCAAGTCCGACCCGCGGGTCGATGTCCAAGATGACGGTCAGGTCCGGCACCAGGTCGTCGGTGGCCCACAGGCTCAGGTCGCGGATCTGCCGTTCACCCAGTGAACGGGCGACTCCCTGGTAGGCCACGGACGAGTCGAGATAGCGGTCGCTCAGCACCACGGCACCGCGCTGAAGAGCGGGTCGGATGACGGTGGCGGCGTGATCGGCACGGGCGGCGGCGAACAACAGCGCCTCGCAGCGCGCATCCAGGTCACCCGGCGCCAGGATCAACTCCCGGATGGCCTCGGCCCGCGGCGACCCGCCCGGCTCGCGGGTCACGACCACCTCGCAGCCCTGACCTCGCAGGTGCTGCGCCAGCAGTTCGATCTGGGTCGACTTCCCCCCGCCTTCGCCGCCCTCGAGCACGACGAACCACCCAGGCAGCGATCCCAGAGCCGGCGACGTCACCGTCCGAGCCTAAGCCCGACCCTCGACCCCGCCGTCCGCCCCTCTCCGCCTGCGGCCCAGGGGACCGCAAACCTCGACCGAAAACACGAACCTCGGCCGCACGGGGGGTGCTACGGCCGAGGTTC
Source organism: uncultured Actinomycetes bacterium (assembly GCA_964631645.1). Lineage (GTDB taxonomy): Bacteria > Actinomycetota > Actinomycetes > S36-B12 > CAIWTL01. Next base: position 673 of record CAZVYU010000165.1, on the reverse strand, counting down.
GCGGCGGAGACCGAGGTTTGCGGTCCCCCGGGGGTCAGGCGGTGGAGGCGGCGGCGTCGCAGGTCTCGCCGGTCGCGCTGTTGGTGGCGGTGGCGGTGGCCGCGTGGGAGCCGCTCACGCCACGGGCGCGGTACTGGACGGTGAAGTCGCCGTTGTCGTCGTGCGTCACCTTGGTGCCGGAACGAACCTCGGTGCCGTTGTCGGCGATCGAGTACGACCACTCCTGGCCGACCACACCGGTCTTGACCTGGAACTTGATCCGCAGCCGGTCCTTGCGGGTCTTCACCCGAAGGCGCCACGCGGAATCGGCGGAGCACTGACCGGACTCCCGCACATCGGCGCGGTTCTTGTCCCGGCCCCGGCGCTTCTGGCCCTTGGAGTTGTCGTCCTTCTTGCCGGACCGCGCCTTGTCACCGCGGCCCTGATCGGCGGTGCCGTCGTCGGATCCGGTCGGATTGTCGTCGGTGCCCCGGCCTCCCTGACGACCGCCGTTATCGTCCGAACCGGCGGCATCGTCGGATCCGCGACCGCCATGGCGACCGCCGTTGTCGTCGGTGCCAGCCACGTCGTCGGCACCATGGCCACCGTGACGGCCACCGTTGTCATCGGAGCCGGCGACGTCGTCGTCGCCACCGCGAGCCCAGGCGGCTCCGGTCGCGGGCATCATGAGCGC
>CAZVYU010000164.1:0-4899 GCA_964631645.1 uncultured Actinomycetes bacterium | reverse complement strand
ACGACGGCCAGCCGCAGCGTGGAGCGGTGGTTCATGCGGAGAGCCGCCCCAACCTTCGGGGCGCGCGCCGGGTGCCCCCGACCCGGCGGACCGCGGCCCCGATCGCGGGAACGACGAGCACTCCGAGTACCGCGGCGACGAGCACGTACCCGGCCAGTGCGACCAGAGCCGCACCGGCGGCGAATGACCGGCCGCCCAACACGACCTGGAAGACCAGCATGAGGACGCCGCTGAGTGTCGCCAGCGCGGCCACGACGCCACCGAGCTGCAAGGGAGCGAGGCCGCGGGGATCGCGCACACGACCCGCCAGGTAGCCGACGACCACGAGCGCGAAGGCCGTACTGCCGAGCAGGCCGTCGGCCGGCGGGAGCAGGTCGAGCGCCAGTCCAGCGGTGAACCCGGCGACGGAGCCGAAGGTCTGCCCCCCGGCCATCCCCACCCCCACGACGGCGACCAGGACAAGGGCGGGCCCGGTCAGTGGCCCGGGCAGGCGGGCCACCACGACGAACTGCAGCAGGCATGCGACCGTCACCACCAGGGTCGCCACCAGCGCCTGCCACTGCCGCGGGGTCACTGCCCACCCCCCGGTGCCTCGGTGAGCACGATGACCCGATCGAGGGTGCCCAACGGGAGCGTGGGTTCGACGGTGACGACGCGGTCCAGGTCGCCGAGATCGCCGCTCACCGTCGCCACGGTGCCCACGGGGAGCCCGGCCGGGTAGGGCCAGCCGTCGTCGGATCCGAGCGTCTCCACGCGATCACCGACCCGCACCTCAGCCAGGGGGTCGAGGTAGCCCAGACCCGCAGCGTGCCGGTCTCCTGTGCCCTGGAGCAGGGCACTGGTCCCGCGGACCCTGACAGCAACAGCGCTGCCCGGGTCGGTGACCAGGGTGACGCTGCTGGTGGAGGCCGCCACGGAGGTCACCCGCCCCACCACACCGCCCGCGACCAGGACCGGGCTGTCGATGACGATCCCGTCGTCGCTGCCCACATCGAGCGTGACCGCCTGCGCCCCGAGGGCGGGATCGGCTGCAACGGCTCGGGCAGGGACCGCGGCCTCGGCGCGGGCTTGGGCTGCTTCCGCCGCCGCGCGCGCGGCGGGTAGGTCCGCCAACTGCCGGGTCAGTTGATCGTTGGTCGTCTGCAGGCGGCGGTTGTCGTCCTGCAACTGGGCCAACTGCGCCTCCAGTTCACCCGCGTCCGCACGGCGCAGGGCCGCGGTGCGCAGTGGCCCGAACAGCGTGTCCGACGCTGCCTGGATCGGGCCGACGACGGTCGCGGTGAGCGACCGCAAGGTGTCGGTGGGGCCACCGCGCAGGTCCAACAGCATCAGCGACAGGCTGACGAGGATGAGGACCGCCGCGACGGGACCGGGCGTCCAGCGGCGCCACCGGCGACGCCGGAGATCAGGCGGAGTGGGGGGTCGTTCGAGCCGGGTGGGGGAAGTGCTCACCAGTCACCGCCGGGGCCGGTTCATGAGCAGTGACTGCAGGTTGGAGAAGTCCTCCACGCAGCGGCCCGCGCCGACCGCGACGCAACGCAGCGGGTCGGGGGCGGTGCGCACCGGCATGCGAGTCTCGTGTTCCAACCGCCGGTCGAGACCCTGCAACAGGGCACCTCCACCCGTCAGTACGATGCCGCGATCCATGACGTCGCCGGCCAACTCGGGCGGCGTGCGGTCGAGGGTGGTGCGCACCGCGTCGACGATGGCGGTCACGGGTTCTTCGAGAGCTTCACGGATCTCCTGAGCCGAGACCACGATGGTGCGCGGCAAGCCTGACACCAGGTCCCGACCGCGAATCTCGGCGTCGGGTTCGTCGGCCGCCGGATAGGCGGACCCGATGGACACCTTGATTCGTTCCGCGGTCCGTTCGCCCAGCAGCAGGGAGTAGTGCTTCTTCATGTGCTGGACGAGTGAGTCGTCCATGGCGTCGCCGCCGACGCGCGCGGACATGCTCACCACCACTCCGCCCAGCGACACGACCGCCACTTCGGTGGTGCCGCCGCCGATGTCGACGATCATCGAGCCGGCGGCTTCGTAGACGGGCAAGCCGGCACCGATGGCGGCGGCCATGGGCTCCTCGATCAGGTACACCCGGCGGGCTCCGGCGGCGTAGCCCGCGTCCTCGACGGCGCGCCGCTCCACCCCGGTGATGCCCGAAGGGACACAGACGACGAGGCGTGGCTTTGCCAGGGCACGGCGTGGTTGGGCTCGCTGCACGAAGTGCCGCAGCATGTCCTCGGCGGCTTCGAAGTCGGCGATGACCCCCACCTGCAGCGGTCGCACCGCGGCCACGTCGTCGGGGGTGCGTCCGATCATGTCGCGGGCCCGCTCCCCGACCGCGATCGCGGCACCGGTGGTCTGATCGACGGCCACCACACTGGGTTCGTCGACGACGATGCCCCGACCGCGGACGTAGACGAGCGTGTTCGCGGTCCCCAGATCCACTGCGAGATCGCGCCCCATCAGGGCAGCCTCGAACCCCATAACTCACCCCACCCGCCGCACTGCGGCTCGACCCCCGGCGGCCCACTCCGCCAGACGGCCACTCTACGTTCCCGACCCCATCCGGTCCACGCTCTTGACCCCGCGGGTTGGGCCTATCCGATCGGGGCGGGGCGGAACCGGGGTCGACCCGGCCGAGGTGCGACCGAAACCTCTCTATGCGACCGGTTCTTCCGGTCGCTACTGGTCGTTTCGGTCGCAGGCGACCGAAACCGGCCCCACGGCGGGGGCACCCCTATCCTGAACCGGTGACCCAGCCCGAGCTCCCCGACCTGTCCGACGTGTCCGGCGAGCTGTTCGCACGCCAGCCGGAGACCGACATGGTGCCGACCTTGCGCCGGGTGCAGCGGGTCATGGATCTGCTCGGCGACCCGCAGCGCTCGCCGCGGATCGTGCACATCACCGGGACCAACGGCAAGACGTCGACCGCACGCATGCTCGAGACCTTGCTGGTGGCGACGGGCCTGCGCGTCGGGACCTACACCAGCCCGCATCTGGAGTCGGTCACCGAGCGGATCCGCATCGACGGCGAAGCCATCAGCGACGAGCGCTTCATCGAGGTGTATGAGGACATCCGGCCCATCGTGGGAATGGTGGACGCCGAGGAGGAAGCCGACGGACGTCCGGGCCTCACGTTCTTCGAGGTCATCACCTGCATGGCCTTCGCCGCCTTCGCGGATGCCCCGGTGGACGTGGCAGTCATCGAGGTCGGTCTCGGCGGCGTCTGGGACGCGACGAACGTGGCGGATGCCGATGTCGCCGTCATCACCCCCATCGCCGTGGATCATGTCCAATGGCTCGGCACCACGCCAATTCAGATCGCCGCTGAGAAGGCCGGCATCATCAAGGCCGGCTGCACCGCTGTGATCGGGCATCAGCAGCCGGACGTCCGTCAGGTGCTGCTGGACCGCTGTGCCGAAGTCGGCGCCGCCGCCCGCGTGGTCGAGACCGACCACCACGTCCTGGACCGGACGGTGGCTGTCGGTGGGCAGGTATTCAGCGTCCAGGTAGGGGATGTCCGCTACGACGAGGTGTTCCTACCGCTGCACGGTGCTCATCAGGCGGACAACGCCGCCCTCGCGGTGGCGGCGGTCGATGCACTCCTCGTGTCGGAAGAACCGCTGGACCAGGCCCTCGTCGATGCATTGGGCAGCGTGATGTCGCCCGGCCGGTTGGAACCCGTCCGCCGCGACCCCACGGTCCTGGTCGACGCCGCGCACAATCCGGCGGGCGCCGCGGCGCTGGCGGCTGCCCTGTCGGAGTCCTACACCTTCTTCGAGACGACCGCCGTCATCGCCGTCATGGCGGACAAGGACGTGGTCGGCATCCTGGCCCCGCTCCGTACCTGTGTGGATCGCGTGATCGCGACCCAGAACTCGTCGGAACGGTGCCTGCCGGCCGGCGCTCTGGCCGAAGCCGCGACCGAGGTCTTCGGTGCGGACGCCGTAGACCTCGAACCGGACCTGGCGGCCGCTCTCGGTGTGGCGATCAGGCACGCGGAACAGTCCGGTGGCGGCGTAGTCGTGACCGGCTCGGTGGTCACTGCCGGCGACGCCCGCCGCATCCTGCGGGAGTCCGAATGAGGGTCTTGGGTTCCACGGTTCTGGTATTCGAGTGGATGATCCTGGCGCTCGGCGTTCCGGTGGCCATCAACTCGTCCGGGGTGACTCCCACCGCGGCATGGGTGTTCTTGGGCGTCATGACTGTCCTGATCTTCGCCGCCATCGCCACGATCACCCGGCCCTTCGGTGTCGCTGCCGGCTGGGCGGTGCAGGTGTGGATACTGGTCGCGGGTCTGGTGGTCCCGCTCCTGCTGATCCTAGGGGCCGTTTTTGCGGGTCTGTGGTTCGCAGCGGTGTACTACGGGCGTCGGGTGGACACACTCCGCGCCCAACGCGAGGGGGCGGCTGCTCCAGCCGCGCCGGTCATCGGGGACACTGGACCGCCGGATTCCGCACGAAAGGCCGAACATGAGTGAGCGCACCCTGATCCTGGTCAAGCCCGACGGTGTCGAGCGGGGACTGATGGGCGAGGTGGTCGGCCGGATCGAGCGCAAAGGTTTCCGCTTCGTGGCGCTGGAACTGCGCACCCTGGATGAGGCCACGGCTGGCGAGCACTACGCCGAACACAAGGACAAGCCGTTCTTCGGCGACCTGGTGGAGTTCATCACCGGCGGCCCCTTGCTGGCCGGCGTCATCGAAGGTCCGGAGGCGATCGTGTCGTGGCGCACGATGATGGGCGCCACCAACCCGGTAAACGCCGCCCCCGGAACGATCCGCGGTGACCTCGCCACCGAGATGCAGTTCAACGTGGCCCATGGCTCCGACTCCCCGGAGTCCGCCGCCCGCGAGATCGCGATCTTCTTCCCCGACCTGGTGTCCACCGACTGACCAT
>CAZVYU010000163.1:0-4955 GCA_964631645.1 uncultured Actinomycetes bacterium | reverse complement strand
GGCTGCTCAGCGACGCGTCGGGCCACGACTCGAACGGTCGTTGCGGGGTGGCGAAGACCGGTGACCGCGTCGACTCGCCGGCTCGGCGGCAGCGCTGTTCGGTCAGGAACAGCTCGACTAGCGGGTCGCAGCGACCGTAGTGGCTGGTGGTGGTCCAGGTGAACGTGGGGGCGACCGTGCGTCGAACCGCCTCGACGAAGCGGCTGACCGTGGCCGGGGTGAAGGGCAGTTCGCGCAGAGTCGGGGACCACAGGATCTGCGCCAACGCGACAACTTGGGGGTAGCGCGCCGCCTCGATGGTGGGCGCCCCAGCCGGGATGCAGGTCTGGTGGGGGTGGAAGCGTCTCAGCAGCTCCTGGCACTGGGTCTGGTGGCGGTTGTGGCGCTGCCAGTCCTGGCACACGATCTCGGCGTCGGACAGCGCGTATCGGGTTCGGGTGGGCCCCAGGCGGCGTACCAAGGCACGGTGTGACCGGTTGGCGGCCAGGATTTCGGGGTGTCGGTGCAGGGGCGGTTGCCCGTTGCAGTGACCAGCACCCAGCCATCGCTGGTGTCTCGGGCACACCACCGCCGTCGCGGCAAGCCGGACGGTGACCGGTATCGCGATGTTGCGGGCAGCCATGCACAGCGTGCATGCTGCGCGCACCATGCCGTCAGGGTCAGCTGGGTCCGAGCTGTCGTCCAGCGCACGGCGCAGCCGTGGTTCGGGTTGTCCGCTCAGGATCGCCAGCCGGTCAAGTGGAATAGCGGCTCGCTTCCGGTCGTCCGCAGCCACGTAGGCCCGGAACTCCTCAGCGTTGAGCCGGTTGGCCAGCGCCACCCGGCGCACGAAGGAGCTGCGCAGCTCATTGCCGACCGGCGCCACTGGGCGCGGCAGCGGACGCAGCCTGCCAGTGGGTGGGGCATCGAGACCAGGGGTCACGCCACACCCTGCCGGTCTGACTGGGCTGCATGGTCCACCGGGATGGCATCGAGCAGGTCGCGGGTGATCGCCTCGCTGCCGTCCAGGATCGCGGTCAGCGCCGCAGCCCGGATCAAGTGGGACAGGCTGCCGATCATGCCCCCGGTGCGGGAGTGCAGGTAGTGACTCAGGCCCGACAGCGTGCCGGGACGGTGATGGTGCAGCCGCAGCGCAGCCTCGAGGGTGGCGACCAGGGCGGCCCACTCGTCGTGTTCGGGGAACGGGCCGGTGTTCACCAGCACGCAGCGGCCGGCGATCTGTCTGCCGCGTACCCCAGTGAACAGGCCGCACCGTTCGACGTTGATGCCGGCGTAGACGAAGGTCGCAGGGAGGTGCTCGGTGAAGTACTTCAGATGATCGGACATGTCTTCGCCGCCGCTGGTGGCCAGGTTCAGATTATGGATCTCGTCGACCAGGACCAGGTCAACCTTCGCCTCGATGAGGACCTGGCACACGGCGTCGGAGATGTCGGTGGCGTTGTAGCTGCGTCGGATCGGCGGCAGGCCCAGGAACCGGGCGAACTCCATGGCCAGCTTGCGGGGAGACCCTTTGGGTGGGGTCGTCACGTAGACCACCGGGATGCGGTCGGCACCGGGATGCCGATCGCGGACCATCAGCTCGTGGGTCCTGCCGAGCTCCTTCAAGGCAGTGCTCTTACCCGTGGTCTGCAGCCCCGACACGATCAGCCCTCGCCGCGCGCTGATCTCGCGACGGTTCAGCAACGTCAGCAAACGACCCTGGCGGGCGACGTCGCGCACACTCGACGTCGCCACCACGACCAGCTGGGAGTGGTAGTTGATGCGGGCCTCGTCGTAGCGGGTCCGGTCCGGCTCAGTCAGCTGGCGCCAGGTGTCATCGGGAACCAGATCGAAGGCGGCGGCAGGGGTGTCGACGAAGCGTCGCCAGCCGGTCAGCGTCATCGTCGGTTCCCGCCGGTCAGCGTCAAGATCGTCAGCAAGCACGAAACCTCACCACCATCGTTTGGCCTCCTCGCGGGCGTCGAACACGGCCAGCGGAATGACCTCCGCCAGTGCTGTGGAGGCTGGGGGCGTGGCCGCCTCCTCAGCCGGCGGGGTCGCCCCCACCGGCTCTGGATCGGTGTCCTGGTCGCCGCCTGACATCCGCAGCCACGACGAGTCAGCACTGGCCACGCGGGTACGGGCCGCGACCCGCCGGTCCCGCTTCGTCGTTGCCGCCCCGCCCGGGGCCGGTCCGACCGCGGCCTTGTCGAGCAGGGCGGCGACGGTGGCGGCGATGGCAGCTTCGTTGGTCGGGTCCTCGCCACGGCGGGTCAGGACCTGCTGCGCTTGCCGCCACGCGGCATCGCCAAACGGTGTCGGCCCAGTGGTCAAGTGACTCCACGCCGCGGTGATCCAGCCGCCGTCATGGTGGTTGCGCACCCAAATCCGGCTGACGTCGTAGGGGTCGAAATGGACTTCCCATCGGCCTCGCTTGGCCGCCACCCCAGACCCCATGCGCCGGTACGGGTTCAGGGCCAGCGTGTCGTAGCGGCGGTGGTTGATCGTGATGCCGTAGCTGTTGATGGCACGCCACGTGACCGGCAGCAGTTCGATGTAGTCGTCACCGGTCAGCGGGACCGGAAAGGAGCCCGCCACTTCGATCAACGCCGCATACATCTCGTTCGGCGTCAGAGCCCGCCCCGGGATCAACGGGTGCCGCAATCCGTCATGAGGCCGGTTCTGCCAGTGCGCGACGATCCACTCGTCCAACAGCGCCTGCAGTTCCACGATCGGCCAGGCAGCGTCGGTGTCGGCGTTCTTGCCGCGCCGGTCGACGCTTCGACCGACGTAGCCCCGGACGTATTGAGCGAACAGCGTGGCGATCGAGGAGAAGGTCCGCTCCACGACCCCCTTCTGCCACGGCGAGCCCACGTGGGTGGGCTGGAAACTCACCCCCAGGGCGCGGCAGGCGGCGCGGAAGCTCGCCGACTGATAGACCGTGCCGTGGTCGCACACGATCGTTTCCGGCACGATCACCGGACGGGCCGCTGCATGCTCCAAGCGGGCGTCGATCTCCAGCAACCTGTCGAACGGCAACACCGACCGCGACATCCGCAGCGCGTCCGGCCACCCCGGACGCATCGGCTCCGGCGTCACGCATCGGGCCAGCAGCAGCGACGCGTCCACCGCCTTCGTCGTCGGACGCAACACGGCTGCAGGGATGCTGCGGGTGGCGACGTCGATCATCAAGGTCAGCTCTGCCCGGTCTACGGTGCCGTCATCGAGCACCACCCGAACGTCGAACGGAGTTGAATCCACCGGCAGCCACTCACCGGGCCGCAACGCATCGACGCTGCCGAACGGGCCTTCAGGCTGCTGCGCCAACGACCGGCGCGTCGGCGCCGAACCGAACGTGTGCCGACCCCCAGACAACCGCTCCACCAGCCGGTAGAACGTGGCACGAGACGGCATCACCTCCACCGGTGCCACGTCGTCATGCTCGGTCAGGATCTGCTCAACCCGCCGACGCAGGCGCGCGACCGTGCCCGTGGAACGGTCGGTCTCCTCAGCGATGGCCTGGCGGACCGCAGACTCGACCCGCGGATCAACGCCGCCGTCGGATCGCCGTCGCTTACGGCCGTCCACCAATCCGATCAGGCCCTCACGCTGGTAAGCGCGGCACATCCGCCCGAACCGGCTCAGCGACACAGTCGTCCCTGCCGCCGCCAGCTCCTCGACCTTCGCCAGTTGCCGCTGTCGCAAACTCGATCGAGCCGGGTCGTACTCCGGCCGGGGGGTGCAGCCGCTGGGTGCGTCGGCGGGCACACCACGCAGCACCTCGGTGACGTGCTTCTCCCACTCCGATGCAGATGCAGCCACCTCGGACGGCAAAGACTCCAACAGACCCCGCGGCGGAACGGGAACACGGGCCCGCGAAGCGCTCGCCTCGATGGTGAACGACGCATCGGACAGCAACTCAGGCAGCAACACCTCGACCTCGGCGCCGTCCACCGCGGTCAACCCAACAGCCCCGTCGGCGATACGGCAGACCCGCATGGTCGCGTCTCCAAGCCGGATCTGGTCACCGACCATGACGCCGGTGAAGCGGCGTTGCTTCACCGGTTGCCCCCGTCCCACGCACGGGCGGTGACCAACGTGTCGTCGCCGAGCACACGTGACTCCAGATCCGCGACCAGAACACCGCGCCACAGCAGATGGAACAACGTCGGCAGCACCCCAATCCGGTCACCCAAGCCGGCGATACCCGCAGCCAGCGACTGGGCAACGGCAAACGCCTCAATCACCGAGGAGACCCGAGCCTCGTCCGCGCAGCGCGGATTCCGATACCCCGCAAGCCACCGCAGATTCGCCAGTCTCACCGGGCTCACCGCCGCAGGGGTCCAGTACTGCCAACCGGCCCGATTCACAGCGGCAGGGACAAAATCCGGCACTCGCGACAGTGCAGTGTCGTCGACCACGTCCACCACGACGCCGGTCCCGTCGCGTAGCCGGACGAAGTAGTCGGGGCAGTACTCCAGCAGCTCGTCATCGGCTGCAAACACCAGCGACAGCGGACGCAACGCCACCGCCTCAACGCGCGAATCGAAATCCAGCGCGATCAACTGGTCCCGTTTTCGCCACGACTCAAAGCCGACATGCAAGCCAGTCGTCGCCATCCACCACAAACCCGCAAACCCAGGCCGTCCCTTGATCCGCAGCGGCTGCACCGGCGCAAGCGACTCGAACCCGACCTGCGACGACACCGACAACAGCGCAAGGCTGGCCCTGCCACACGAGTCCACATACCGAACGGAGAACCGGCACGCGTCGACAGCAGCAGATGTAGACACCGCAGCCGCAACAGACATCGTGATCAACCCCCGGGACTCGCACCCAAAGAGAACCCGAGAATGACGCTACCGGCGCTACTTCAACACCCTCAGACAACTCGCCGCGTGTCTCACGAACCTGGCCTAAACCGACGCGAGTCTCAGATAGATGACGCGTGGGTCAGGTTCGATGAGACGGGACAC
>CAZVYU010000162.1:0-4986 GCA_964631645.1 uncultured Actinomycetes bacterium | reverse complement strand
CCTTGGGCCCGAACCGGCGCAGGATCGGCGCCAGCCGAGCCTTGCGTTGCTGCAGCTCCTCCAGCCGACCCGGTTCGTCGTTGAGTCCGTCGGCGTAGCGTCCCGTGTCGCTGGTCAGATCAGCCGCCAGTTCCTGGAGTTGGTCGGCGCGGTCAGCCAGAGGGCGCAGGGTGGGATCGTGCGCTGAGGCGCGGCGCAGACGTTCGGCGGCGGTGGCAACTGCGCTGGCGGCTCCCTCATCGCCATCCAGTGCGGCACGTGCGGCGCTGACGTCTTCGCGCAGCGCCTGGGTGTGGGACAGCCGCGCGATCTCGGTCGTGAGCGTGTCGTCCTCGGCGGGCGCAGGATTGACGTCCTCGATGGCGGCCAGTTCGGCGCGCAGGCGTTCGACCCGGTCGGTGCGGTCGCGTTGATTGGAAACACGTTCGGTCAGCGCCTGGCTCAGCGCGGTGAACCGTTCATACGCGCTGCGGTACCGACTGAGCAGATCATTCAGCGTGGGTCCGGCGAAACGGTCCAGCGAATCGCGCTGGCGCCGGGGACTCCGCAGTCCGACCTGGTCACTCTGCGAGTGACGCTGTGCAACGACTGCCCCCACCTCGCCCAGCACGCTGACGGGGACCGTGACCCCGCCGGCGGTGGCGCGTCCCCGACCACTGGGCGGCACGATGCGGGCGATCACCAGCTCGGCGCCGTCGTCGTCGGTCTCGACCGAGCCGCCGGACTCGAGTACCTGCTGGAGGACCTCGGCACCAGGAGGGATGTCGACGACTGCTTCGACCCGGGTACCGTCCGCGGCCAGCAGCCCGGAGTCGAACCGATCCCCCAGAACGAGCCCCAAGGCCGACACCAACATCGTCTTGCCGGCCCCCGTCTCGCCGGTGAACGCCAACAGCCCCGGGCCGAGATCGACATCGGCGGTCCGGATGACCCCGAGGCCCCTGATACCGAGGTGGCGGATCACTGCGGGCCCCGTCCGCGCCATCCGTCCACGGGGAGGTGAAACTTGGCGACCAGCCGATCGGTAAAGAGCGCCGGATGAAGGCGGGCGAACCGGATGGGCCGTTCGAGGGCGGTGACCTCGACCCGGGCTCCCGGCGCGACCGGGTGCATCCGCTGGCCGTCGCACCACAGCACCGCATCGGGGCTGTCCATCCCCAACTCGAGGCCGACGGTGTTGGTCGGGTCCACCACGAGCGGGCGGGCGAACAGCGCGTGGGCGCTGATCGGCGCCACCATCATGGCCGCGACGCCGGGCCAGATGACAGGTCCACCGACACTCCAGGCGTAGGCCGTGGAGCCTGTCGGACTTGCCACCACCACCCCGTCGCATCCCCATCGGGACAGTGGGCGGCCTTCGATCTCGAGCAGCAGATCGATCATGCGTTGCCGAGACGCCTTTTCGACACTGGCCTCGTTGAGTGCGAACGTGCGCCACACCTCGGTGCCCGCTTGGAGCACGCGTACGGACAAGCCCGTTCGTTCTTCGACGAGGTAGGTCCGGTCGACGACGGATGACACCAGATCCGGGACGTCGTCGGACTCGAGTTCGGCCAGGAATCCGACGTGGCCCAGGTTGACGCCCAGGAGCGGGATGTCGGCGGAGACGGCGTACTCGGCGGAGCGCAGGATGGTCCCGTCGCCGCCAACCACCACCACCAGTTCGAGCCCGGCGGGACGGGCACCGGGTTCGGTCGCGACCACTGGAAGTTCGGGATCGTCGGCGACCAGGTCGTCCCACTCATCCGGCGGGACGATGACGGTGATCCCCGCCTGGCTCAACTCTCGCGCGAGTTGGCGGGCGACCACGAGCGCCTCGTCGCGCCCGGAGTGGGTGACGAGAAGCACTTGGCGCGGCATGTCCACGCCCCTACGCTAACCGCCGCTCCCGACAAGCACCTTCAGGCACGCCCAGCGCCGAGCGCTCACCCCACGGCGGGGAGCCGGTCCTGACGGCGGCGGGACGGCCTAGGGCGGCTGCGAGGTGAGTGCGGGCGAAGCCCGTGTATCGAAGCCCGCCCAGATCGGCTCGCACCCAGACGTGCCACCCGGCCGCGGAGGGTGCCCGCCACCGACGCCAGTACGGGCCGCACTCCGCCTTGGCTTCGATACGGCGCTACGCGCCTACTCACCCCGCGGCGAGGACCTCACCCACGTCCCCTACGGCGGCCAGGGGCTGCGGGGTGAGTGCGGGCGAAGCCCGTGTATCGAAGCCCGCTCAGATCGGCTCGTACCCAGACGTGCCACCCGGCCGCGGAGGGCGCCCAGGCCGACGCCAGTACGGGCCGCACCCCGCCTTGGCTTCGATACGGCGCTGCGCGCCTACTCGCCCCGCGGCGCGGAAGGGCTGCGGCCCTCCGGCGCAAGGACGACTCACCAATCGCCGTCAGGCGTCTCTTCCCCCAGGTCCCGCGGCAACGCCTTGCTCGCGTAGCGCTCCCAGTTCTCCTGAAGCGCGTCAATCAACTGCGTCACGAGCAGCGGCGACAGGTTCACCCGGGCCACGAGCACCCCCGGCAACTCGGTCTGGGTCTCGTTCGCATACTCCATGCGCACGAAATCCAAAGTGAACTCGTACGGACTGTGAGCGACCGCCGCGAAGTTGGCCCACACTCCCCCGCGCGAGTCAGCCGGGACGTGGACGTTGATGTGCTGCTCTGCGCCGTAATCCGCCATGCCCGCAGGCTAACCGCCTCCTCCGACAACCCCCGGGAATCGCGCTCAGGCTTCGGCGCGGCGCAGCCACAGGAAGAACTCGACGTTGCCGGCCGGACCGGGCAGTGGACTTCGCGCCTGCGCCCGCTCGATCCATCCGAGTCCAGCCGCGGTAGCCGACACCCCCGATACCGCTTGGTCCCACAGCGCCGGGTCTCGCACGACACCGCCCTTGCCCAACCGCTCGCGGCCCACCTCAAACTGCGGTTTGACCATCAGCACCAGATCGGCGTCCGCGGCGGCCACGCCGACCAGCGCCGGCAACACCAGTCGCAACGAGATGAACGACAGGTCGGCCACCACCAGGTCCGGCCGGTACGGCAAGTCATCGGCGGTCAGATACCGGATGTTGGTGCGATCGACGACTGTTACGCGCGGGTCCGACTGCAACCGCCACACCAGTTGCCCATAGCCCACGTCCACAGCGATCACATGCTCGGCGCCGCGGCGCAGAAGTACGTCGGTGAACCCGCCGGTCGACGCGCCAGCGTCCAACGCTCGACGCCCCCCGGGCGACCTCAGTCCGAGCGGCTCGAACGCATCGAGGGCGCCGATCAACTTGTGGGCACCACGGGACGCGAAGTCCTCGCCGGGTGGTCCCATCACGACGATGGCGTCGCTGTCGAGCACCATCCGGGCCGGCTTGTCGGCAGTCTGACCCTCGACCGTGACGCGCCCCTCCTCGATCAGCCGGCGGGCTGCCTCGCGGGATTCCGCCAACCGCCGCCGCGTGATCGCAACATCCAGACGCCGCCGGACATTCACTCCGGCTGGCTCATCACCGACTCCAGGCGACGCAGCACCTCGGCCAGGAGATCGGCGGATCCTTCCAGATCGTCCGGATCAAGCCCAGCCAACTGATCCAGGGCCTCGTCGACGCCGGGCACACCGGTGCGCTGCATGCCGGCCAGTTCGAGTTGAAGATCGGCGACGGTCTGCCTGAGTTGTTCGCGGCCCGACTCGGCTGTGGCGGCCAGTTGTTCCTCGCCGACAGTCACCTGCTCGTCGCCGTCGACGGACACGACAACCGCGGCCACCTCGGCGTCCAGCGGTTCATGGTCAGGCTCGGTCACCGGGCGGTCTTCTTCGCGGTGGTCTTCTTGGCCGGCGTCTTCTTCGCCGCCGGGGCCTTCGTGGCAGTGGTCTTGCGGGCGGGCGCCTTCTTGGCAGCTGGTGCCTTCTTCACCGGCGTCTTCTTCGCCGCCGCGGCCTTCTGGGCCGGAGCCTTCTTCGCGGCGGGTGCCTTCTTGGCCGCAGTCTTCTTCGCCGCCGACCCCTTCTGTGCGGGAGCCTTCTTCGCGACGGGCAACTTGGGCTCGATCGGGGTGTCGTCCGCCTGCCATTCCTTGATCTCGGATGCGGCCTTCTCCACCGGGGTCCCCCGGCCCATGGCTTGCGCCGCTGCGCCCGAAACGGCCGAAGCGGCACTTACCGCCGTCTTGGCCGCGCTCTGCGAAGCGCCCGCGGCGGTCATCACTGCACCCGTGGCCCGATCGGTCGCCTTCTGCTGTTCCTTGCGCAACTGCGACTCGAGTCGCTGGACGTGCTTGCGTACCGCCGCAAGTTCCTCCTCGCGCACGAATCCCATGCGGCCGACGGTGCGATCGACTTCCGTGCGGATGAGACCGGTGAGCAGATCGCGGTTCGTGCGACTCGTCTCGATGATCTCGTCGGTGAGGACCTGGACCTGCTCCTGGCTCTTGTTCGTGACCTCCATACTCTGTGAGGTCAACTGCTCGGCCAGTTCGCGGGCGCGCGCCACGGCGACATCGCTGAGTCCGTTGGCTACCTGCATGTAGCCCCTGATGACGTCCAGAACCATGACTGCTCCTCTTCGCACTCGACATGGTGATTGTGGCACTCCGCTGCACCGCTGGCGAAACTGCGCGCAGTATCGTGTCGGAATCGCACGGAGCCTGGAGGTGTCTGTTGGCCAGCGAGGAGCAGTGCCGTCAGGCCATCGAAGAACTCATCGAGCGCCTTGCGTCCTACGATCACTCCGAGCGCAGCAAGCACGTTCCCGACCGGACTGTCGGCGTGACGCTCCTGGATCTTGACGTCACCTACGCGGGTGACATCAAGGACGGCGAGTTGATCAACGTCCGCCAAGAGCCCGGCGACTTCCGGCCCCAGGTGCGGGTCGTGTGCACCAGCGATGACCTGATCGCCCTGACCGACGGATCGCTGAACTTCGCCCACGCCTGGGCCACCGGCCGGGTGCGCCTCGACGCGAGCCTGCGCGACCTGCTGCGCCTGCGCTCGCTGGCCTGA
>CAZVYU010000161.1:2943-4996 GCA_964631645.1 uncultured Actinomycetes bacterium | reverse complement strand
CGGCCTTGGCTTCGATACGCGGCTGACGCCGCTACTCACCCCGCGGCCGGAACACCCCGCGGCCCCGGAGACCTTGCGTCAGTCCCCCCCGTGGGAAGGCCAGGGACTGCGGGGTGAGTGCCGCCGAAGGCGGTGTATCGAAGCCCGCCCAGCACGGCCCGAACCAGGTCGCGCCACTGCGGCCGGGCGGTACGGGCCAGAGGCGGCCTTGGCTTCGATACGCGGCTGACGCCGCTACACACCCCGCGGCCGGGAGACCCCGCGGCCGGAACACCACGCTACCCGGGGCGCCTCAACTACCCCGCGGCCGGGAGACTGCGGCGGGCGGAATGTGGTCGGCGAACCACGTCATGAGCGGCGTCAACTTCTCCCACGACTGCTTGACCTTGGTCAGCGCGCGCCGCGTGCCCATCCAGGCCTCGGGCTCCCAGCACCGCTCGGCGTACAACGTCCTGTAGCGCAGGAGTTCGATCCGGGGATGATCGGCAGGCACCCCCTGCGGACGGGTCTTGAGTTGATCCCCCCCGATGGTGAAGCCCTTCTTCGCCGTCCCGGCCACCAACGTCGCCAGGGCGCCGGCGCGGTCGGCCTCCACCGCTTGTCGATAGGCGGCGATCTGGTTCGGCGCCGACTCGTACCAACCGCCGGCGACCATGAGCCCGGCAGAGCTGATCTGGACGTACCACCCGACGCTGTTACGCATGAGGACGTACATCCCCTGGTGATCCTTGATCGGCGTCTTGTCCCTGGAGAAGCGCACATCACGGTAGGGGCGGAACAGCTTGGGCTCTCCGAAGTCGGCGGCCAGGTCCTGGCCGAGTTCGACCAAGGGATCGCGCACGAACTGCTCGTAGTCGGCCTTGTGCTCGGCCCAGAACGCCTTGGTGTTGTCAGCCGCGAGTGCGTCGTAGAAGTCGAAGGCCTCGGCAGGTATCCCGGTGAACGGCATGCCGTGCGCTAACGGTCCTCGTGGGCCATCGAGTCGATCACTGCGGTGATCGCAAGTGCCAGGACCGGGTCTTCACCCGGCGCGACCTCGACGCCATACGTGTCGGCAACCCGGAACCAACGTTTCGAGACCTCGGCCACTGTGGCGCCATCCCGTTCGAGGCTGTACTCGTGGTCCACGATGTTGCCCTTGATCTTCAGGTCGGGACCGCCTTCCACCTCGACGTGCCACCGCTCGCGGATCGGGCTGATCATCGCCTTGCGGACGCTGGCCACGGTGTCCCCGTTGGCGTTCTCGATCTTCATCGTGTCCCGGATCCGTGCGACCTTCTGCTGGATCTTCAGCAGTTCGGTGCCGCTGGCGTCCTCGAATTTCAGGGTGTCTCGAATTCGCAGCGCCTTGCCGTCGACCTTGTAGACCCGGTTGCCTTGCGAATCTTCGATCCAGTAGTCGTCCCCGATCGAGACGAGTTTCTGGCGCATCTGGAAGTGAACGGCGCCACTACGGTCGTCCCGTCGCTCCTGAATTCGGTCCCGCAGCCCCATGTGAGTCCTCCTCGGTGGTGTCCTGCCAGCATGCCGCACCCTCGTCCGGAACGCAGTCCTCGTGATCAATCCACCTGTGCGGCGACGACCGCCAGCACGTCATCGGCGTAGCGCTCCAGCTTGGCGGGGCCGACCCCTGAGATTCCCGCGAGTTGATCCCGCGTGGTCGGCCGATCACGCGCGATGAGCGCCAGTGTCGAGTTGGAGAAGACCACGTAGGCGGGCACCTGTTCGGCCCGGGCGACCTCGAGCCGCCAGGCCTTCAATCGGTCATACAGCGACCCGGCGTCTCCGTCGGCCAGTGCGGCGGCCACCGCGTCCACAGATCGCGGCTTCGTCCGGACCCGCCCCACCGAGCGAGCCGGCCGAGGAGCCAGAGCATCCAGGAAAGCGCTCCGAGTCTGCCGTTTGCCCGCCCGTTCCCGGACCCAACTGAGCCGCAGTTCCCTACGAGCTCGGGTGATCCCCACGTAGAGAAGTCGTCGCTCCTCTGCCAGCTGCTCAGGGGACTTGGCCGCCTGCTTCACCGGCAGGTGCCCCTGCTCCAGTCCGGGAAGGA
>CAZVYU010000161.1:0-2843 GCA_964631645.1 uncultured Actinomycetes bacterium | reverse complement strand
GGGGACTTGGCCGCCTGCTTCACCGGCAGGTGCCCCTGCTCCAGTCCGGGAAGGATGACCGCGTCCCACTCCAGACCCTTGGCCCGGTGCAGTGTCGCGATGGTCACCCCGTTGCCCGATGCGTCCGACTCCGCTCCCCGGCGTCGCGCAAGATCCGCCAGCACTGCTTCGAGCCCGTCGGCGGCCGTGGCCCGGACGATGTCGAGCAGAGTGGCCAGGGCCGCCTGCCGTTCGCGCGCTTCCGGTGTGGCGGGCTCCTCCGTCGGGTCGTAGCCCATCCGGCTCGTCAGCGCCGTCACGAACTCCACCATGAGGTCGTCCCCGGGCAGCGCCGCCAACAGTCGTTCGGCTTCTCGCACATCGCGGCGTTCGAAGAATGCGGTTCCGCGCACCTGGTACGGGATCTCCGCCCGGGTGAACGCGGCCTCAAGCGGCGGGATGTCGGCATTGAGCCGCACCAGCACTGCTGCCTCGGCCCAGGCGATGCCTGCCTCGTTCCAGCCGGTGAGCCGCGCGACGATGTTGTCGAGTTCGGTGTGTTCGTCGGCGAACTCCTCGACCAAGGGAGTCGGACCGTCGGGACGGGTGGCGGTCAGCCCCAGCGCGTCGGGGAGCAGGCGGTTGGCCAGATCGAGGATCTGGCCCGTGGATCGATGGTTCACAGTCAGGTCGAAACTGCGAGCGGTGGGGAACCACCGGCCGAAGTCCCTCAGGTACTCGCTGGTGGCGCCCGCGAAGGAGTAGATGGTCTGGTGTTCGTCACCGACCACCCCGACATCGAGGCCATCCCCCAGCCACGTACGCAGAAGGTCGAACTGCGCCGGGTTGGTGTCCTGGAACTCGTCGACGCTGAACCACGCGTAGCGCTGCCGGACCTGCTCCGCGAAGTCCGGGCGATCGGCCAACAGGTCGGTGAGCCGAAGGATCATGTCGTCGAAGTCGACCAGCCCGTCGTCGTCCTTGCGCTGTTCGTAGCGGCGCACGACTCCCATCAGCAGGTCGGGCGGGAGCGGGAGAGTGCGACCCGACTGCTCGGCCACCGCCTCGACCTCACCTGACTGCAGGCGCGCGTTCTTGATCCACGAGATCGCATCGAGCACGTCGGCGGTGGGGGTGAACCGGTAGTGGCCGGGGAGCCTTCGGATCATCGGCGAGACCAAGCGCCATGGTTGGCTCAGGATTGTCAGGTCGGCACCACCGGCCAGCGGCCAGAAGTACCGCAGTTGCCGCCAGGCCGCCTTGTGGAAGGTCATCGCCGTCACCCCAGGGACCCCCAGGGCCGCGACTCGCTCGGCCATCTCCCCGGCGGCCCGGTCGGTGAACGTCAGCAGCAGCGCGCGGGCCGGGTCCATGGCTCCCGTTGCGGCGGCTCGGGCAGTCCGCTGCGCGATGACCGTGGTCTTCCCCGTCCCGGCGCCGGCATGGATTACGACCGGACCGGACACCGCCTCGATCGCGGCCTGCTGCTGGTCCGTCAGCAGCGGCGGACCCGGCCGCGGGGTGCGGGATGACATCGCCCCACGTTAGGGCCTTGGAAGCGCCCGGGTTCACGGGCGCCCACAGGCATACCCCATGGGGTATAGTTCCGGAGCGAACGGAAGGAACCGGTATGTGCCGTCAGACGACCTGCAAGTTGTGCTCGAAGACCACCTGGGCCGGCTGCGGCCAGCACAAGAACGAGGTCCTGCGCGGCGTCCCCAAGGCCCAGCGATGCCGCTGCACGGCGGCGGATCGCGAGGCCGCCCGGAAGAACACGTTCTTCGGCCGCCTGTTCGGCTGACCGGCTACCCCTCGAGGACCGCCGCGCCGTCCTCGGTGTCCCGGGCGTCCCAGATCGCAAGCGCAGTGATCACGGCGGCGCCGATGATCACTCCCAAGATCGTGAACAGGACCCGCTGCGCCGTGAACTCGAACGTCCGGAGATCGTCACCTGCGGTGGCGAACAGCATGAGCATGGGGGTCAGGCAGGCCGTCTGCATCAAGTAGTTACGGGCCACGCCGTAGCCGGCGACGAGCCCGAGGAACACCAGTGCCACGAGTTGTGTGAGCGACGGCGGCAAGAGAAACGCGGCGACGAGCGCCACCACGGCACCGATCACGGTGCCCCATAGCCGGTCGGCGAGGATGTCGCTGCGCTCCTCGGGCAGCGGTCGCAGTGCGACCAGCAGGGTCACCGGGATCCAGTACCCCTGCGGCAGCTCCCACGCCAGCGCTGCCCACAAGGTGACGCCGCATGCGGCGGCCAGCGCGATCGCATGGCGCCAGGCGTGCCGCTCGGACATGGGTGATGGCTCCGAGTCGACCTTCATGAGTCGCAGGACCACCAGGCCGATGAGCCCGCCCGCGATCGACCACGCCGCCGCCGACCACCAGGGCAGTCCCCGATCGGTGGCTGCGAACACGATGGCCAGAACCGGAGCCAGGGCGTAACTCCCGGCCGACCAGCCGTTGGTGAGGCCGGTGAAGGCGGTCACTGCCGCAACCACGAGGGCGGCCGCGATGGGTTGACCCGCCGCAAGCACTCCGGCGGCGGCCACGACCCCCAGCAGCACCACCAGTCCGACGGATCGGCGCAGGTCGAGCACACTGCCCAACGCAAGCCCCGAACCGGCCGCGATCCCGACGGCCATAGAGGCCGCCTGACCGCCGATCGACGACGCGATGAAGCCGGGAATCATGAGGATGACGAGAAGGAACAGCCCGATCTTGAGGCTCTCCCCGCCCGGAGCCCGCAGCTTGTCCGTCACCGCCACGCGGCGAGTGTACTGAGGCGCGACAGAGCCCAGGAGACACCCGCCGCGGGGTGAGTAGCGGCGCAGCCGCGTATCGAAGCCAAGGCGGAG
>CAZVYU010000160.1:0-5014 GCA_964631645.1 uncultured Actinomycetes bacterium | reverse complement strand
GACCGTTGCTGTTGGTGGTCCCGTCGCAGCGCCTGAAACGGACCCTGACCGCCGGTCTGGTGTACCGGCCCTACCTCGAACTGGGGCTGCGCTTCGACACCACCCAGGCCGATGATCATCTGGCCCCCGCCGGAGTGACGTGTCCGGCGGTCACCGACTACATCGACACCATCGTGCAGACCGCCCTGGACACCGACTTCGGTCGCAGGCCCACCCCTTCCCCAGACAGCGAGTAACAACCGCCCGCGGGGTGAGTAACCGCCGGCGTTCCGCCTGGCCGCGCGATAAGTAGCCGCTGCTGGTGTCCCCGGCCGCGGGGTGAGTAGCCGCGGAGCGGCGTATCGAAGCCAAGGCCTTCCTCCGGCTCGTGCCTGCCGGTGCTGGGTGCGGGCCGTCGTGGGCGGGCTTCGATACACCGCCTTCGGCGGCACTCACCCCGCAGTCACCGGCCCGTGTGGTGATCGCTCTGCATTCCGAGGCGGGGTTGCTCGCAGGGCGACGGCACGCCGCCCGCTCCTATGCTGGCGCCAGTCATCCCGCCGCCCGGAGGAGAATCATGGCCGCCGAACTCATGTCCGCCGAAATTGCGGAACAGCCCGCCGCCCTGCAGCGGTTGCTGGACGCCGCGCAGGGGATCGCAGACATCGGTGCTGCCATCGCGGCCCGTCGGCCGCGGTTCGTGCTGCTCGCGGCGCGCGGAACCAGTGACCACGCCGCGCTCTACGCCAAGTACCTGATCGAGGTGCGCCTCGGCCTGCCCGCCGGACTGGCCAGTCCGTCGACGCTGACCGCCTACGGCGCCCGACCCGATCTGAACGATGTCCTCATGGTGGGGGTCAGCCAGTCCGGGGGATCCCCGGACCTGCTCGAGGCGGTAGCCGTGGCCCGTGAGTGTGGCGCATTGACCCTGTCGGTGACGAACAACGCCGCATCTGCCATGGCGGAGGCCGCCGAATGGCATGTGGACGTGCTGGCCGGGCCCGAGAAGGCGGTCGCAGCGACCAAGACCTATTCGTCGGAACTGCTGGCGCTGTGGTTGTTGGTCAACTCCGTGGCGGGCGCGCCGTTGGGTGCTGCCGCCGACCTGCCGGCGGTGGCCCAGTCACTGGTCGCGCGCGATTCGGAGGTCGCACAACTCGCCACCCGCTACCGGTTCACCGACCGGCTCGTGACCACCGGGCGCGGATACTCCTACCCGACCGCCCGGGAAGCGGCGCTCAAGCTGATGGAGACGTCCTACGTCGCCGCGCATGCGTTCAGCGGGGCGGACCTGCTCCACGGTCCTTTGGCCATGATCGACTCCGACCACCCTGTCGTGGCCGTCGTCCCGGCCGGGGTCGGCGGGGACGCGATGGTGCCCGTCCTGGAACGGCTCCGAGATCGCAATGCCGACGTGGCAGTGTTCGGCAGCGCTGCGGCGCGCGAGTTCGGGACCGTCGGGTTCGCGCTGCCGGACGATCAGCCGGAGGAACTCGCCCCCATCGTCGACATCATCCCGATGCAACAATTGGCCCAGCACATGGCCGTGAACCGGGGCTTCGATCCGGATCAGCCCCGCGGCTTGGCGAAGGTCACCGAGACCTGGTAACGCTTCAGACATGGCCACCTGGGAGAGCGTGATCCGTACGAGGACGGAGTTGTCCGAGTCGGAACGTGGGCATCTGTCGATCTTGATCCAGGAATGGTCGTTGCCCGCTGACCTGAGCTTCTCCGACCTGGTCCTGTTCGTCCGCACCTGGGACGCAGCGGGCTGGTTCGTCGCCGCCCATGTCCGCCCCAGTACCGCTCCCACGTCGCTCACCGATGACCCGCTCGGAGCATTCCTGCCCCGATCGCAGGCGCTGACCCTTGAGCGGGCCTATCAGTCCGCCAAGCCGGCACGCGGCGGCAGCGGCCGCAGCGTCCGACTCGGCAGTGCCACTCTGCCTGAGCCGATCGAGGCGATCCCGGTCCCGTACCAGGGGAGTGTGGTCGCGGTCATCGCCCGCTACAGCCAGATCGACCAGCGCAGGCTGGGCGAATTGGAACGGCAGTATTTGAACGCGGGCGACATCCTGTTCGGCATGATCGGTCGCGGCGAGTTCCCCTTGGCCGCCCCACCCACCCTGGGCGGCGACGCTCCACGAGTGGGGGACGGCTTCATCCGACTCGGTGCCGACGGATCCATCCAGTACGCATCACCCAACGCCCGCAGCGCTCTGCGCCACCTGGGAGTGCCGGATCCGGCGCCGGGCTCCGCGTTGGCTGACGAACTGGTGCTGGCCAACCGGCGCCATGAAGCGCCCGACGCCGAGCGGCTGCGTCTGGCCGCCGGCGAGGCGGCTGGTGATACTGAATTCGCTTCGCCCACGGCCGTGCTGACGCTCCGTTCATTGCCGTTGCGGGATGCGACCGGGCCGGTGGGAGCGGTCGTCCTGGTCCGCGACGTGTCCGACGTGCGCCGGCAGGAGCGGGCTCTGCTGTCCAAGGACGCGACCATCCGCGAGATCCACCACCGGGTCAAGAACAACCTGCAGACGGTCGGTGCCCTGCTACGGCTGCAGGCCCGGCGGATGCCCGTCGGAGAAGGGCGCTCGGCACTCCTGGACGCAGTCACCCGGGTGGGCACCATCGCACTGGTGCACGACTCGTTGTCCCGCAGCCCCGGTGAGGATGTGGACTTCGATGAGATCTCGCGGCGCGTTCTGGTGATGGCACGCGACGCGGCCGCAGCTCTCGATACCGATGCGCCCCGAGTGGTCACCGTGGGTTCGTTCGGGGTGCTTCCCTCGGCCGTGGCCACCCCGCTGGCGATGGCGTTCGCCGAAGTGCTCCTCAACGCCATGGAACACAGCCGCGCGAGCGTCGTGGAGGTCACGGCACAGCGCGACGACCACCAGCTGCTGCTGACGGTGGCCGATGACGGGGTCGGCTTCGATCCGAGGGTGGTTGAGGGGCTGGGGCTGCAGATCGTTGGAACGCTGGTGTCCGAACAGCTGGACGGCACCCTCACCATCGACAGCGCCCCCAGAATTGAACAGACCCCGCAACCGATGGTCACCGTAGTGACGATCGCCTGCGGGGTCTGAAAGGATCAGCGGGTCAGCTCATCCGAGCGCGCTCACGGGCGCGGCGCCGCTTCAACGAGCGACGCTCGTCCTCGCTGAGGCCACCCCAGACGCCGGCGTCCTGACCGGACTCGATGGCCCAGTTCAGGCACGACTCCTGGACGTCGCACGTGTGGCAGACGCGCTTGGCGTCCTCGATCTGTTGCAGGGCCGGACCGGTGTTCCCGATCGGGAAGAACAGTTCGGGTTCCTCGTCACGGCAGGCGGCGGAATGACGCCAGTCCATGCGGTCCTCCTCGGGGCTCAGCGCCCGGCTCTCGGACGCTTGTGAATGAGTTCACGAGCAGGGTCAAGGGCCCAGCAGGCAGGAAAAATCCATGCGTTAGGCTGCGACCAAGACCCCCACGTCGTCGGCTCTCACCGACTCGTCTAGGGTTACAGGTCCACGGGGGCCACACAAGGGCTTCCACGCGCGTGCCTGCCCTCTGGCGTGTCGCGTTCGTCACACAGCAGTTCTGCCGTCGACTTGCCTTCGTGCGGTGTCAGCCGACCTCGGGCTCCTGCTCCGCTCCGACGATGCGCCCCCACACGATCGCGGCCAGGCCGATAAGCGCCGCCACCGTGACCAGGATTCCGAATGGCACCCCGCCGCCGGCGCCGGTCGCCAGCGGGATGCTGACGGTCAGGGCGAGCAGTTGGATCACGACGAAGGGCACCGCCGACCAGCCGCTCCCGCGCCACCGGCCCACGGCCACCGCCGCACACCCCAGCCCGAACAGCACGAAGACCGCGATCTCCACCGTCACTCCGGAGGCGCTGGACACTTCCTGTGGCCCCTGCAGCCCGGTGGTCGCGACCACGGCCGTGATGCTGATCGCGTAGCCCACGAGCAGGACGGCCTCGAGGCCCGCAACAGCGGCGGTCACCAGGCGCGGCGCGGAACTCACCCCACCAGGGTAGGTCAGCGCCGATAGGCTCCCCCCGTGCGCGGTCTTCTGGTGGTCAACCCTCGGGCGACGACGACCACAGAACGGGTACGCGACGTGATCGTCGCGGCGTTGCATACCGAGGTGGACCTCGAGGTGGTGGTCACCACCCATGCCGGCCATGCGCAGGAACTGGGGGAGCAGGCCCGGCACGACGGACTCGACGTCGTGATCACGCTGGGCGGCGACGGCACCATCAACGAGGCGGTCAACGGCATGCTCGCCGACGGCCCTGGACCCGACGTCCCCGCGCTGGCCACCGTCCCGGGCGGATCGGCCAACGTCCTGGCCCGGGCAGCGGGCCTGCCCAAGGACCCGGTCGAGGCCACCGGCGTCCTGCTCGGCGGACTGCACGACCGGCGCTTCCGCACCATCGGACTCGGTCGCGCGAACGACCGCTGGTTCACGATGAACGCCGGGATGGGCCTGGACGCCGAGATCATCTCGGCGATGGAGAGCCAACGCGCCGCCGGCAAGAAGGCCTCGCCCACCCGCTACCTGGCGACGACCCTGAACGAGTATTTCCGACGCACCGACCGACGCAATCCGGCCATCACGCTGCGGCGGCCTGATGGCAGCGAGATCGATCATGTCTTCGTCTGTATCGTCCAGAACGCGGCACCGTGGACGTTCCTCGGCGACCTCCCCGTCAACCCCAACCCCGAGGCCACCTTCGACGACGGCCTCGCCGTGTTCGCTATCCGCGACCTCCGGGTGGTCCCCTCCCTCCGGGTGACCCGCAGCCTCATCTGGGGGACTCCCGAAGTGGAACGAAAAGGCCTCTTTGTCGCCCGCGACCTGGCGTCGGTGGAGCTGACCGCCGACCCGGCCATCGCGGTCCAGATCGACGGCGAGGGGGTCGGACCGCAGCACACCCTGCGGCTGGAGAGTGTGCCGCGGGCGTTGCGACTGGTGGTCTGATCCTCGGCCGCGGGGTGAGTAGCGGCGCCAGCCGCGTATCGAAGCCAAGGCCTCCTCCGG
>CAZVYU010000159.1:3628-5052 GCA_964631645.1 uncultured Actinomycetes bacterium | reverse complement strand
CGTTGGCGGCGGCCGTGGCGAGCCTGTTCGGGATGTTGTATCCGTACGTGATGCCGAACATCGATCGCGCGCTGCCCGGCATGACGATTCAGAACGCGTCGTCGTCGGAGTACACGCTGACGATCATGACCTGGGTCGCGGTGATCCTGACGCCGATCGTGCTCGCCTACCAGGCGTGGACGTACTGGGTGTTCCGCAAACGCGTGAATCCGTCCGACATCGTCGATCCCTATGCCGGATCGCTCGATACCCCTGCCGAGGCGGCGGAGGCGGCCGCTCGCGCAGCAAAGGACGAGGCGCTCAGCCCTCCTGCCCCAGCAGGCTGAGCACGCGGTCGTTGGCGTCCGGCTCGCCCACGGTGATCCGGACGCCTTCGTCGGGGAAGGCTCGCACGGTCACGCCGTGTTCCCGGCAGCGGTGGGCGAACGGCTCCGCGTCATGCCCCAACGGCACCCAGTAGAAGTTCGCCCGTGAATCCGGGATGTCGTACCCCAGGGACTGAGCGGCGGCCATGACCCGGGTGCGTTCGTCCCGAACCGCGGCCACCCGGCGCAGCAACTCGTCGGTCTGGTTCAGCGAGGCCAGGGCGGCGGTCTGGGCGATCAGCGAGACCCCGAAGGGGATCGCGGTCTTGCGCATCGCGGCGGCAACGATCGGCGACGCCACCCCGTAGCCGACGCGCAGCCCGGCGAGGCCGTAGGCCTTCGAGAAGGTCCGCAGCACCATGACATTCGGGCGCCCCCGAGAGACCGCGACCGCGTCGAGGTCGTGCTCATGCGAGCCGAGCCCGAACTCGTAATAGGCCTCGTCGACGACGACCAGCACGTCGTCGGGAACCCGGTCGAGGAAGTCCACCAGTTCGGCGTCGGTGACGGCCGGCCCGGTGGGGTTGTTGGGGGTGCAGACGAAGATCACGCGCGTCCGGTCGGTGACGGCGGCGGCCATGGCGGGAAGGTCGTGCCGGGAGTCCGGCAGCAGCGGCACCTGTACCGACCGCGCGCTGACCAGGGTGGTGACGATCGGGTAGGCCTCGAACGAGCGCCACGCGTAGACCACCTCGTCACCGGGCGAGCAGGCCGCCATGACGGCCTGCTGGCACACCGCTACCGAGCCGGTGCCGAGAGTCAACTCGTCGATGCCCACGCCCAGCCGCTCCGACAAGGCCGCCGAGAGCGTGCTGGCGGCCGGATCGGGGTAACGATGCAGATCGGGGAGCCGCTCGGCCACCGCCTCCATCACACCGGGCAGCGGCCCGAAAGGGACCTCGTTCGACGCCAGCGACCAGCTGGGACCGCCGGGGGCGGTGATCCGTGCGCCGGCCTTGTAGGCAGGGACGCCATGCAGGTCGGGGCGCAGTCGTGGTGTCACGCGACAAGGGTACGGATCGGACTCGTGGCCCCGGGAGGCGCCGACCGCAGTGCCCG
>CAZVYU010000159.1:0-3528 GCA_964631645.1 uncultured Actinomycetes bacterium | reverse complement strand
GACCGGTTGTCGTTGCGCGCCTTGCTGTTCCTGTTGGCCGCCGTCGGACTGGCGTGTGTGCTGGCCGCCGCCGTCGGCGTCGGCTGGCGAGCCACCCAGGTGCTGCGCGAGACCGACCGGGTCGTGCAGGTCTACGACCCCGCAGCCGAGGACGTCGCGACGCTCAGCCTGGCCACCTCGGACATGGAGCGCGGGCTCACCCTCTACGTGCTCACCGGCGTCGAGGACGACCTACGCCCCTACGTCGACGGCGAGCGGCGCTCGGCGCTGGCACTGAACTCCCTGCAACGGCTCGTCGGAGACGATCCCGAGATCGCGCCGCTGCTGCAGGCCGCGGAGACCAGCCGGACCGCCTGGATCAACCAGACCGCCCGGCCGGGGATCCAGAAGATGCGCGCCGACAGGCCGGCGGCCGCCGAGCGGCGCGTCACCAGCGACCGGGCGACAGTCCTGTATGACCAGTTGGTGCTGGCCACCGATCGACTGGGCAACACGATCAACGCGAACCGGATCGCGGGCTTCGCCAAGCTCAGCGACCTCTCCCACCAACTGAGCAACGTCGTCATCGCCGCTCTCGTCGTCCTCTTGTTGGCGCTGCTCGCGGCCGGGTTCCTGTTGGTGCGCTGGGTCCTCGGGCCGATCGACGATCTGCGCCGACAGCTCCGGTCGGTGGCGCGGCGGGGCGAACACCACACCCCGATCCAGCCGCTCGGCCCCACCGAGATCGCCGCGCTCGGCAACGACGCCGAGACGATGCGGCGCCAACTGGTGTCCGAGATCGACGAGGCCCGGTCAGCCCGCGAAGCCCTCGAGCACAGTGCCCCCTTGGTGGCTGCCATCCGCCGCGAGTTGTCGATGCCGACCGATCCCGCGGTGCCCGGGGTGCGGGTGCACGGCGAGGTCCGCGCAGCGGAGGGGGTATTGGCCGGCGACTGGTGGGACTGTGTCGCCATGCCCACCGGCGAAGCCGCCCTGCTCATCACCGACATCGCGGGCCACGGTCCGGAAGCGGGAGTCGCGGCGATGCGGATCAAACATCTGCTCGCGCTGGTTCTGGCATCCGGCGCCGGTCCGGACGAAGCCATCACGCTGGCCGCGCGCGCGTTCACCGACGAGTTCGACCGGTTCGCGACGGTCGCAGTCGTGTGTGTGGATCCGGTCGGCGGCGGGGTGCGCTGGGCCAACGGCGGACACCATCCCCCGGTGATCCTGTCACCCGACGACACGGTCCGCGAACTGGGCCGCACCGGTCCGTTGCTGTCCTGGATCGGGGGCCCCTGGGCGTGCGAGTCGACCACCATGCAGCCGGGCGATGTGCTGCTGGCGTTCAGCGACGGCCTGCTGGAGTCCCACGACGAGCACGGTGAACAACTCGAAGTACCGGGACTGCTCGCCCTGGTCCGCGACGCCCGGGAAGCGGGCGCCGAACAGGACGAGATCGTCCGCCGGACGTTGGCGCAGGCGCGCTCTCGCGCCGTGGACTGGGAGCGTGACGACGTCACCTTGGTGGCGCTGTCGCTGGCGCCGGGCGAGGATCGTGCCACTATCCCGACCCCGCGACCTACCCCCACTCCAGTCCCCTGACCGACATAGCGGACGACACGCCGATTTCGGCCCCTGAAGCGACACAACTGCGACTCAGTTGGGGCCTTTTGCCCCTGGTAACGGACAGGTAACGGCCGCATCCTGAAGACCCACCTAGTAGGAGGTGTCCCGATGACTGCTGCCGCTGTTTCGACCGGATCCTTGTCCGACGTCTCCCACCGCCTGGGCCATCTGCTCAACGACCGCACCACCATGGCGCAATGGTGGGTGGATCTCGCCGGCGAGCTCGATGAACTCGCGGCCCGGCTCATGGCCGACAGCCAGTCCGCCTGGCAGGCGCTCCAGGGTCAACTGACCCTCGATGCGCCTCATCTGTCCTCCCAACTGCGCCGGATCGACGCCGAACAGGAGGATCTGCAGAGTCAGGTCCTGCGGGTCCGGGTGTTGACCGGCCTGTCCGCAGGCGATCCTGAGAGTGCGCGGACGGTCCGCGCAGCCGTTCGCGATCTCCTGCATCGACTGCGTCGGGTGGAGGAACGCACCACCGGTGTCCTGTACGACGCCTACGGACGGGACTTCGGCGGGGAGTGACCCACAGGCGGTCCGATCGTCCACGGACGGGCCGGGGCCTCTAGGCTGGGGGCTTCGAGGAGGACCCGATGATTCGACGGCTACTGGCCCAAGGCGCCCTCAAGGCGACCGGCTGGAAGGTACGTGGCCCGGTCCCGGCCCCGTCCGACACCCGGATCTTCGTCGGCGCACCCCACACGTCGAACTTCGACACCTTCCTGATGCTCGCGGTGGCGTGGCAGAACGACCTGCGGGTCCGGTTCCTGATCAAGAAGGAAGCCCTGCGTGGACCGCTGGGCTGGTTCTTCGGGTCCGTCGGAGCCATCGCGGTTGATCGGGACAATCCCGAGGGACTGATCGACGAGCTGATCCACCTGGCCGAGACCGGTCACGGGTTCCAGCTCGTGCTGACCCCGGAGGGGACGCGCAAGCCGGTGGAGTACTGGAAGTCCGGGTTCTACCGTCTGTCCCAGGAGACCGGGATCCCGATGATCCTCGTATCGCCGGACGGCCCGACCAAGGTCGTCACCTTCGGCCCGACTTTCCCGGCCAGCGGCGACGTGCGCGCCGACATGGACCGGATCCGGGACTTCTTCGCCGACAAGCGGGGCATCGACCCACGCAAAGTCCGGGTCCCCCGGCTGCGTGCGGAGGCCGTCGATGAGGAATCGGCGACCGGCTGACGGCGCGTCTGTTTGGTTTGACGGATCGTGGGCACCACGCTGGGGTGATGGCTCGCTTCCTGTGTTCCCACTGCGGCGTCGACCTACGCGTCGTGGACCGCTTCACCGATTACTCGACCACTCGGGGCCCGCTGACGTCCTACGCCCTCGTGGAGTGTGACGGGTGCCGCGACCGGTCCCTGCGTCTGGTGGCCGCGCAGCCGCGATGACCGACGTGGCCGTCCGCCGCGCCGGACCCGGCGATGAGCAGGCGCTCGCCGACCTGGCGGTGCGCACCTTTCCGCTGGCCTGCCCGCCCCACACCGCCCCGGCCGATATCGAGCGCTACCAGCAGAGCGAACTGTCCGTCGAGCGGTTCGCCGACGACCTGCGGCGTACCGGGGTCGTTTTCCATGTGGCCGAGATCGGGCCCGAGGTCGTCGGTTACACGATGCTGGTCGGTCCAACGCCGCCTCCCGACGGCCCGGCGGGCCGGAATCCCGTGGAGTTGCGCCGGATCTACGTGGATGAAGCGCGGCACAAGAACGGCGTCGGTCACGCCCTGATGGCTACGGCCCTGCGCCACGCGCGGACCCACGGGTACGACCAGGTGTGGCTCGGGACCAACCAACTCAACGAACGCGCGATCGCGTTCTACGAACGCCAGGGGTTCGCGATCACCGGCGCCAAGACGTTCCGGGTCGGCTCGGCGACGGAACACGACCACGTGATGACCCGGCCCGTCTGAGGT
>CAZVYU010000158.1:0-5143 GCA_964631645.1 uncultured Actinomycetes bacterium | reverse complement strand
AGATCCTTGAACGCCTCGCTGGGCATCGGGTAGATCTGCGGGCCGGCCATGAAGTTCATGAACAGGCTCTGGTTGAGCGGGGCGGCCAGCTGGATCTCGAGGGTCGTGTCGTTGACGGCCTTCAGACCGGCCATCTTGCCGTCCGTGCTGTCGGTGCCGGAGACCTTGTCGTAGCCGACAACGTTCAGCTGCGAGGGCCCGAAGATGAAGCCGAGCTGCTGGCCGTTGCCACCGTTGGCCGCGAAGTTGAAGGTGTCGACGAAGGTCTGGGCCGTCACCTTCTCACCGTTGGTGAACGCGTTGCCCTCGTTGATCTCGATCGTGTAGGTCTTGTTGTCATCCGACGGGGTCACGGACTTCGTCAGGAACGAGTTCTGCGGCACCATCGCGCCGGAGTCATCGGTGATGAATTCGAAGAGTCCCGTGTACAGCCCCTGGTCCACCTGGGCGCAGTACAGGTCGTAACAGTTGGTGGGCGCCAGTCCCGACTGCGGAGCCTCGATGGCGATCGAGAAGGTTCCCCCGCTCGAGCCGGTACCACCGGTGCTGCTGCCACCACTGCCACCGCTACTACAGGCGGACAGTGCCAAAGCTCCAGACGCGAGAATGATTCCCGCGGCGAGTCCACGTTTGCGGAGACTCATGCCGATTCCTTCCGCGAGGGGTAATAGACGAGAACCCCCTCGATTGCCTGAAGGTTAATCCCGGGTGAAGTCGCCCTCCAACACCCGGTCGCCCGTTGGCCGAATCGTTACGCCCCCGCGGACACCGAGGGGATGGGAAGTTCCGAGGGCAGATCGCCCCCCGACGGCGACGGAAGCGGAGACAGCGGCGACTCGATTGCCGATGGCGAGCCCGACGGCGACGGTGACCCGGTCGGCTCTTCCGAAGCCTCGGCGCCGGTGGTCGCCACGCGGACACTGCCCAGGTCGATCGTGGCGAACGGCGTGATGATCAAGCCGGGGAGCACCTTCTTGCTCCACCCCATCTGGACCGTTCCGGACCACAACGGGATGGCCGGCACCGTGCCCGACAGGATTGTCTGCGACTCCTGGTACTTGGCGATCGCCTCGGCCGCGGGTAACTGCCGGGCCTCCGCCATGAGCGCGTCGAACCGGGGGTCGCTGAACCCCCCCTCGTTGGCTCCGCCCTTGCCGTACAGGGGTTCCAGGAAGTTCTGAAGGTTCGGATAGTCCATGCGCCAGGTGGTGCGGAACAGCCCGACCATCTTCTTGTCGGTGATCGCCTGCACGAACTCCTTCTGGGTGGGGAAAGGCTGCGGGATACAGGTGACCCCCAGGGTGTTGGAGATGGAGTCACACACCGCCTGCACCCAGTCGGCATGACCCCCGTCGACGTTGTACGCGATGTTCAGGTCGCCGGTGAAGCCGCCGCCCCGTGCGTACAGGTCCTTGGCGGCGGCCGCGTCGTAGACGCAGGTGTCGCCACACGCGCCGGGTTCGTAGCCCTCCACGACCGGCGGCGCCCACGCGTCGGCAGCCACGACCGTGTCGTTCCAGACCCGTTCGACGATGGCGGTCCGGTCGACGGCGCGGCTGAACGCAGCCCGCAGTGCGGGGGCCTCGAACCGCTTGTCGTACAAGGGGAACGTCAGCGACGTGAACAGCCCCGCGGGTTTGAGGAGGAAGTTGCCCTCCCCCAGTTCGGCCTGCCAGCGGTTGCCCTCGAGCACGTCGGTGGGCATCCGCGTGAGGATGTCCAGCCGGGCCGCGCGCAGATCGTCGTACGCCTTGTCCAAGTCGGCGTAGACGCGCCACTCGATGTCCTCGACCTGCGGCCGGTCGGCGCCTTGGTAGCCGGTCGCCGCCCGCATCCGGATGTCGGTCCCGGGGGTGCGCGACGCGAACTGGAAGGGTCCGTTGCCGACGGGCTTGGCGGCGAACACCTCGGGATCCTTGAAGAACGACTGCGGCATGGGCGAGAAGGCCCAGTAGCCGAGCATCGACTCCAAGATCGCGACGGGTCTCGCGAGCGTGATGGAGAATGTCAGTTCGCCGGTGGCGGTCAGACCGGTGAGGGGGACGGGTTGATCGGGGCAGGAGATGTCCCCCGACGCCGTCACGCTTCCGGCGGTCTGCTCGTACCCGGCGATGTCGGCGCCCGACGGTCCGAAGAAGCTCTGATTGGTTGCCTTGTTCTGGCAGGCCGCCGCCCAGTTCCAGGCGTCGACGTAGGACGCCGCGGTCACCGGGGTGCCGTCGTGGAAGGACCACCCGGGTTTCAGAGTGACGCGCCAGACCCGGTTGTCGCGGGTCTCGATGGACTCGGCGTGGGCCAATCGCGGCTGGGCGGTCACCGGGTCGTAGTCGACCAGCCCGGTCCACATGGCGTCCACGGCGTCACCGGCGCCGCTTTCGGCCGCCATGGCGGGCAACAGCAGTTGGGCCGGCTCGGTGGTCGAGATGGACACCGAGCCGACGGGCTCGGTGGGCGCGGCGGGCTCGGTGGTCTGGTCCGACGAGCAGGCGGCCAGCAGCAATGCCGCGACCGCAGCGACCGGCAGAAGCCGATGGATCACTCCGCCTCCAACTCCGTCCGAGCCGCGGCCAGCGCCTCCCGGTCGGCGTCGGAGATCTGGGGGTAGCGCAGGTCCAGACCCTTGATCGTGGTGGTCACGATGTCGGACACCGCCGTGCGCATGGCCCACTTCCGGTCGGCCGGGATGACCCACCAGGGTGCCCACGGCGTTGCGGTCGCGGCGATGGCGTCCTGGTACGCCTGCTGGTAGTCGTCCCAGTAGGCCCGTTCCTTCAGGTCGGCCGCCGAGAACTTCCAGTTCTTCTCCGGGGTGTCCAGTCGGGCCAGGAACCGGGCCTTCTGCTCCTCCTTGGAGACGTTGAGGAAGAACTTCAGGACGACCGTTCCGTTGCGCACCAGGTGACGTTCGAACGCGTTGATGTCGTCGTACCGGGCCTGCCAGAACGCCTTGCCGCGCGCGGTCACCGGCAACCGCTGGTAGTCGAGGATCTGCGGGTGGACCTTCGTCACCAGCACTTCTTCGTAGTAGGAGCGGTTGAAGATCCCGATGTTGCCGCGCGGCGGAAGGGCCTTGTTGCAGCGCCACAGGAAGTCGTGGTCGAGTTCCTCGTCACTGGGCTTCTTGAACGATGTGACCGAGCAGCCCTGGGGGTTCACGCCGCTCATGACGTGCTTGATGGTGCTGTCCTTGCCGGCGGCGTCCATCGCCTGGAACACCAGCAGGACCGAGTAGCGATCGTCGGCGTAGAGCATGTCCTGCGCCTCGGCCAGTTCCTTCACGTTGTCCTTGAGCATCTGGTCGGCCAGCTCTTTGCGCTCGCCCTTGGACAGGTCCCGCGCAGCCGGAGGCAGCCAGCCGGGGTCGTGGTCCGCCAACGTGAAGTCTTCGGTGTGATCCACGCGCAACTGCTCGAGCGTTTCGCGGCTCAGTGCCATGACGGACTCCTCCTGGGCGGTGAACGATGGGCGGCGAACGGCGCCACACCACCGGTGAACTATGGCACGCGGCCGGTCAGCGGGGACCGGAGTTGCCGTACTGTGACCGCCACCAGTTCCCCCACTCAGCCTGCATCGTGGCATCCGTTTCCCTAGGTTGGTGGCGGCTCCTGTCGAGCAGGGGTCGAACCAGGAGGAATCGACACATGGCCAAGAAAGCACCCGCACCGACCGGCATGGCCGTGAAGTGGAAGACGACCCCGGACAACCACGACTACCCCGCCGCCGGCAGTTACCTGAGCCTCATCGCCGACCCCGATACCGTCGCCGACATCGTCAAGCGACTACAGAAGGCTCCGGTCTTGACCCACAAGGCCAAGGACATCCTGCGGGGCGCGCGGCTGGATCTGCTCCCCATGGACAATGAGCACGTCAAGGAGGATCTGCGCAAGATCGCCCAGGGCATCGAGCTGTCCCCGGTGCTGATCATCCGCGGCAAGATCCACGAGGGATTGCCGACCCAGATCGCCGACGGCTACCACCGGGTGTGCGCCAGTTACCACCTGGACGAGAACACCGACATCCCCAGTCGGATCATCGATCTCTGACCCCACCTCAGGCCCATGAGCCCCTACCTTGCCGGCGGCGTGGTCATCCTGTGCGTCGCTGCCGGTTGGGCGCTGGGCGTGCTGCTCTACGGACGCGCACTGGCCGGCGGGACCCGGCCCGATCAGAGCGACGTAGGGCTCACGGACGCCGTCGCCTTCGTGGGCGGAGCGTTCGGGATCATCCTGGGCCTACTGCTGGTCTTCGCGGTCCAACACTTCGCCGACACGCGCGACATCGCCCGACAGGAGGCTGCGTCCGCGGTCGCGCTGTTCAACGCGGCGAGCCCTTACCCCGAGGCGGATCGCAACGACGTCCGGCGCTCCGTGATCTGCTACATGCGCGCGGTGGCAACCGACGACTGGGAGGCCTCGCGGCAGGCCGACCTGACCGGAGCCGAGAACGCTGCCGCCTGGGCCGGAAGGATCCAGCAGCGCATCGACCAGCTGCCGTTGAACTCGCTCACGCGAGAGTCCACGCACTACTTCATGGTGGAGAACTCGCTGCAGCTGGACTCGGACCGCTCCTTGCGCCTGCAGCTCGCTTTGCCGGAGATCCCGATGGCGATCTGGCTCGTGATCTTCGTGTGCACGTTCGGCTTCATCACACTGCTGACCATGCATCTGGGACCGCGGCGTCGGCTGCGCCTGATCACCGTCCTGGTGTCCAGCGTCGTCCTGATCGTGGTGGTGATGAGCCTGGCCGCCCTGGATGAGCCCTACACCGGGACCACGGCGACCGTGACTCCGGTGGCGATGGAGTCGGCGCTGCTCGCCCTGCAGGACGCATTCCCGGACGAGGAGTGGGGCCCGTGCTCCGCGTTGGTCCCGAACTCCCCCGCCTGAGCAATCCCGACCGACGACAGCCTGCGGCTCGGCGCCTGCGTTAGGCATGTAGGGGGTTGGTCAGCGGCTTCACGACCCGCATCTCACGCGCCTTAGGCTGCTGTATTCGTTCCATATAAACCTATGTAAGACCTGTAAGGTTCTGCCGCGGTGGCTGCCGGAAATGTGGCGCTACCGTCAGACGTTGAACCGGAACTCCACGACATCGCCGTCGGCCATGACGTAGTCCTTGCCCTCCATGCGCACCTTGCCGGCCG
>CAZVYU010000157.1:0-5181 GCA_964631645.1 uncultured Actinomycetes bacterium | reverse complement strand
CCCGCGGCCGGGGGGCACGTGCGCCCCGCGGAAAGGGGGGCCGCAGCGCGGCCGATAACCTGATCCGCATGCGCATCACCGTTGTCGCCCTCGGCAAGATCGGCCTTCCGCTGGCGGTCCAGTTCGCCAGGTCGGGTCACACGGTGATCGGAGCCGACGTCAACCAGGCCACGGTCGATCTGGTCAATGCGGGAACCGAACCCTTCCCCGGTGAAGATCATCTGGCCGACTACCTCGCGGTCGAGGTGGCGGCCGGGCGCCTGTCCGCCACGACGGACACCACCGCGGCCGTCGCCACCAGCGACGCCGTCGTGATCGTCGTGCCGCTCTTCGTCGACGACGAGGGAGTACCCGACTTCGGCTGGATGGACGACGCGACCCGCGCCGTGGCGGCCGGGCTGCGGGCGGGCACGCTGGTCTCCTACGAGACGACATTGCCGGTCGGGACCACCCGCGATCGGTTCGGCCCCATGCTGGCCGAGGGCTCTGGACTCGAGGCTGGCCGGGACTTCCCGCTGGTGTTCTCACCGGAACGGGTCTTCACCGGGCGCGTTTTCGCGGACCTGCGGCGTTACCCGAAGTTGGTCGGCGGGGTCGATGCGCCCAGCACTGCGGCCGGGTTGGCCTTCTACGATCAGGTACTGCAGTTCGATGAGCGCTCCGACCTGGCTCAACCCAATGGCGTGTGGGACATGGGCAGCGCCGAGGCGGCGGAACTGGCCAAGCTCGCCGAGACCACGTACCGCGATGTCAACATCGGCCTGGCCAACCAGTTCGCGCGCTATGCCGATGCCCGGGGAATCGACATCGATCGGGTGATCGACGCCTGCAACAGCCAGCCATTCAGCCACATCCACCGGCCAGGCATCGCCGTGGGCGGCCACTGCATCCCGGTCTACCCGCGGTTCTACCTGTGGAACGATCCGGCGGCCACAGTGGTGCAGGCCGCGCGCGAGGCCAACGCCCAGATGCCCGCGTACGCCGTGGAGTTACTGGAACGAATCCATGGCGAGCTGTCGGGTCAGACGGTCGTTGTGCTGGGCGCCAGTTACCGCGGCGGGGTCAAGGAGACCGCGTTCTCGGGGGTGTTCGCCACCGTCGCCGCCCTCGAAGCCGCCGGGGCCCGCGCGGTGGTGCAGGACCCGATGTACACCGACGACGAACTCCGCAGCCTCGGATTTGAGCCGTACCGACTGGGAGATGCCGCCGACGCGGCCATCGTGCAAGCGGATCACGCCGACTACCGCGAACTCACCGGCGACGTCCTGCCGGTGCGCACGGTGGTGGATGGCCGGCGGATCGTGTCCGCGACCCGGTTCCCGGAGGCAACGGTCGTCGCCCTGGGTGCGGGTCAGGCGTCGGGGTCGGCCGACGACTCGACCAGATCGGGCGGGGTCTCACACGGCTCCTGACGGCGCACGCGACTCACCGCTCGCCGGCGCACCTCGGACAACATGGCGCGACTGCTCAACGAGGTCGCCGGTTGGGCCCGGACGCTGGCGAGGTCGACTTCGGCAGCCCGGTACAGCCCGGCCAGCAGTTCGGCGACGACGTCGTCGGCCACATCGGTCGGTTCGACGAAAGTGACGTCCGGCGGCGTGCTGGTGGGCACGAGCGAATCGGGGTCACCGACGATGCGGACCCCGCTGGCAACGAGTCGTTCGCGGATCTGCGCTCCGATTTCGCGGGCGCGCAGCACCTGGGCGGCAGGGGTCACGAGCCGCGGCTCGTCGGCGGGTGGCTTACGGCTGTCGATCAGATTGATGACGGCGCCGCGGTGCATCCACCGTTGGGCCAGTTGCCGGTCCATCGCATCACCGCCCAGGACCAGGTAGGCGCGCCGCACGGCTTCGGCCTCGGGCGCGGTGAGTGAGCGGTTGCGGCTGACTCCGGGGCGCAGGCTACCGCGCGGCACGCCGATCAACTGCTCGACGTCGTGCAACAGATTGGCCGGGTTCGACTCGTCCACCACCAGCACGGCGACGTTGTCGATCCCCACGACGGCCGCCCAGCGTTCGACCAACCGCGCGTGATCGTGCCTGCTCCAGAACTTCCGCGCCGTCTTGCTCAGGTTGGCGCCATCGGGCCCACGCAAGACCCGGTTGATCCAGTTCTCGTAGGTGGGTGGGGCACCGTTCTTGATGGCTTGTTGCCAGGTGCTGGGCAGCAACTTCTCCAAGGGGCGCACCGTGACCAGCACCCGAACCCGGTCAGCTCCCAGTCCGTCGATGATCGCCGGGATCTGGGCGTCGGTGGCATCACTGAACAGTTCGCTGCTGACCACGACCTTGCGGTCCGACGCGCGCCTGACACTCTTCTGCAACTGACGCCAGACCCGGGCCTTGGGGTAGGTCCCGTGCTGCATCCCCCCGAGGGTGCGCTGCGTCACCGCCCCTGCGCCGACGCGCTGCAACTTGCTCGGCGTGACCGCGACCCCCAGAGCGGCAAGATCGTCGGAGGACTCCGCGAACGACGATTGCAGCGCAGTGGTCCCCGTCTTGTGCGGCCCGATGTGCAGCAGCACGCCGCGTTCGGGCAGCAGAGCACCGTCAGGGGAATTCACGACGCCCATGATAGTGCGGCCGTCACGTCCGGGCGGACTGCGGCAGGTCGGCCGGAATCGCCGCATGACCGGGCCGGTCGGGCGCCCGAAGATCGTGGGACTCGCGCAGTAGGGTGCCCACGTGTCAGAGCCGCAGCCGTGGGATCCCACCGGCGATGTCCTGGTCGTCGCCCACGACCTCGACCCCGAGGTTGAGGCGGATCTGCTGGCTCGCCTGTCGCCGGAGGTCGTGACCGTCCTCGACCGGGGCCCGCGGGAGAGTCCGGCGGACTACGCCGGTTCCGGCGAAACCGAACCGGCCCGCCCGCCTGTCGCGGATCAGGACTTCCCCCCGGAGTCCGACGCGACGGTCGCCGCGATCACCGCCGCTCTGGCCGCGAACCCGCGGATCAGCATGCTGCTGGCTCAAGGCCGGTGGGCGGCCCGCGATGTCTGGCGGGTGGTGCGGCCCCGACCGGATCTTCTCGGCTTCACCCACGTGGACAACCTGGAGCGAGCCCGAAACGGCGCCTTGCCGATCGACGTGACACCCCTGGGGCGACGGCGAGCCAGCCACCGATTCTCGGTCGAGTTCGCCGGCAGCGACTTCCCCGCGTGGCCGGCCGGCGCCCGACACCGGATCCTGATCGGACCGGGCAACGACTTCGGGCAAGCGCTGGGATGGGCGCAGGCGGGGCGACTGCTGCGCGGGTCGGCGGCGCTCTCGTTGACCGTCGGAGACGACGGGTTCCCGGCCGACCTGATCGCCACCACTGCCGACTGGTCGGCGCTGAGCGTCCGCAACCGCGTGCTCCGGATCGCTGCCGCAGCCACTCATGTGGTGCTCGACGCCGACTCCGCAGCGGCCCACGACATCGCGGGCGCCATCGACAGGGGCGTGCATTCGGCCGAAGGGCTCAACCCCTGTGTGCCGCCGCGCTCCGGACTCGGCAGGCCCTCGGATCGGCATGTCGTGGTCATCGGCGACGGACCGGACCCGCAGATCGACTGGCGCATCACTCGCCTGTCCGACCTACCGGTGGGTGTCTGGGCCACGGCCGTCCTGTCGGCGACTGTGATTGTGGACCACCGAGCCCGCTTCGACACGCTGGTGGCGCGCGCCATGGCGCAGGGTTCCGTCCTGGTGGCGGACCTGACGACGAACGTTCCGTGCGCGCCGGTGGGAACCGATGTCTTCGGCACCGCCGAGGGGAGGCGGTTGTCGCAGGACGGGATGGCCTATGTCCGCGATCACTGCGACCCGGACCGCGTGGCCACCCAACTGCGTAAGGCCCTCGGCATCCGGTGGTGGCGATGAACATACTGCTGATCGCTTTCGGCTTCCCGCCGTCCCGGGCGTCCGGCGTGTACCGCGCGGTGGCCATGGCCCATCACCTGACCGAACTTGGTCATGCCGTGACCGTGATCGCCGGCGGCGCCGACTACTTCGAGCTCGCCACCGGAACCGACTCCACACTCGAAGAGACGCTGCCCGCGGGGCTGCGCATCGTGCGGGTTCCTTACGCTGACCTGCGCGACTCGGTGATCAATCGGTGGACCAAGCGGCGGGCGGTGAAGCCCCGGCACTGGCTCACGGAATCAGAGGCAGAGCGGGACGCAATCTTTCCCGAGCGATACGGGGCCTGGCGCGACCGGATCGTGGCCACCGCCGTACGGCTGCAGGCTCAGACGCCGTTCGACTTCGCCATCGGCACCGGTAACCCGTACGTGTCGTTCGCGGCGTTGGGGGCGTTGGATGTCATGGCCGACGTCCCCTACCTGATGGACGATCGGGACTCGTGTCTGTTTTCGGTCTATACCGGCGAACCGCATGAGACGTTCGCAGCCCGGGAGCGGTGGTGGCGGCCACTGGCCGACCGGGCGCGCCAGTTGTGGTTCGTGAACCCGCCGATCGCTGACCTGTACCGGCGTACCTTCCCGGAACTGGACAGCCGGATCAGAGTGGTGGAGAACGGTTTCGACCCCCGCTACTTCGATCCCACCCGGTTGCCGGTGCGACCCGTCGGCGAGGCGCCGGTCTTCGGCTACATCGGCACGCTGAACACCGGGTTCCCGCTCGAAGGACTCCTCACCGGGTGGACGGAGGCCCGGGGCACGGTGATCCCGGCCGATTCGCGCCTGCTGATGATCGGTGGTCTGGGTTATCGGGAGCAATCGGCCTCGCAACGCGAACTGCTGCGCAGCGCAGCACACGCCGGCGTGGAACTACACGGCTCCGTCCCGAAGACGGGAGTTCCCGATGCCTACGCGCAGTGCGATGTGCTGGTGTTCTCCCGCGAAGGGGGCGGCCTGGTGACCTCGGGGAAGATCTACGAGTACCTGGCTTCCGGGCTGCCGATCGCGGCTGTGGTTCCCGCGCAACACGATTCCCGGCGGGTCCTGGCCGGAGCCCCCCGGGCGCACGTCGCCGACAGCACCGATCCGGATGCGTGGGTGACCGTGCTCGCCGCGGCGCTTGCCGACGCCCGAGACGGCCGCACCCACGCCGCGGCTCTCGCCTTCGGCGCCCGCCTGTCCCGCGACGCCCTGTTGAGTACGGCCCTCGACGACCTCTTGCGCCCGGCTGAGTAGGCGCAGGCGGGACAGGCCACCCGCCGCGGGGTGAGTAGCGGCGCAGC
>CAZVYU010000156.1:0-5185 GCA_964631645.1 uncultured Actinomycetes bacterium | reverse complement strand
CGCAGAGGCAACTCGACACGACTCAGCTCTGCCGCTGCTCTAGCGTCCGGACCCATGGGCTACTCGTTCAGCACCGATCCCGACTTCACCTTCCGCACCCAGGTGGCCATCGGCGGCATCCCGCACGGCTTGGGCGATGCGGGCGAGATCCTGGCCGCCGTCGAGCGGATCCCGGCAGGCGACAACCACGCCTGGGCCGCGCAGTTCACAGGCTTGGCAGACCGGGTGGCCGGCATCGCCACCGGCTGCCAAGGCCGGGGGCAGCACCGCAGCGCCCGCGACGCCTTCCTGCGTGCCAGCACCTACTACTCGTTCGCACTCGAGGCGCTGCAGTACTTCACGGACGACAACGCGATCAGATCGGCCTTCCATTCACATCGCCAGTGCTGGGAGGCGTTCGCCGACCTCAACGAGCCGCACCTGGAACGCATCACTATCCCCTACAAGGACACCGAGATGCCGGGCTACTTCCTGAGTGTCGACGGCACCAAACGCCCCACCCTCATCCTGATCAACGGTAGCGACGGCGCAGTGACCTGGCTCTGGCCGGAGATGCAAGCAGCTTTCGACCGCGGCTACAACGCGCTGATCTTCGACGGACCCGGGCAGCAGTCGATGCTGTTCGACCGGGGCATCCCGTTCCGACCGGACTGGGAGCACGTGATCACGCCGGTCGTCGACGCGCTCCTCGCTCGAACCGACGTTGATGCTGATGCCTTGGTGCTCTTCGGGGGCAGCCAAGGGGGCTACTGGGCTCCGCGCGCGATGGCCTTCGAACACCGCATCGCGGCAGGGGTGTTCGACCCCGGGGTCATGGACATCTCGACGTCCTGGCTGTCCCACTTCCCCGCCGAGCTGGTGCAACTGCTGGACTCCGGTGACCAGAAGTCCTTCGACGCGGCTATGGGGCCGGCCCTCGCTGCGCCGCCCTTGGCCCAGACGTGGACATTCCGCGCCCGTCCCTACGGGGTCTCCAGCCCCTTCTCCCTGTTCAGGGCGATGCGCTCCTACGTCCTCAGTGACGTCGCGAGTCAGATCACCGCGCCGGTCATGATCTGTGACCCGGAGAACGAGTCATTCTGGCCCGGACAGGCACAGCAACTGGCCGATGCCGTGGGCGGTCCGGCGCATCTCGTCACGTTCACGGCAGCCGAAGGCGCCGACATGCACTGTGAACCGATGGCTCGGTCGTTGGTGCACCAACGGATGTACGACTGGCTGGCTGACACCCTCCCCGGGGCCGGTTGATCTGCGCACGAGCGGGTGTCGGCGACGTTCCGGCGCACCGCGCATGGAACCTGACCAGGAACGTCCGCTGAGGGCAGCAGACGCTGGCTCGACAGCACTGATCGGCGCACCCTGGCGGCATGGAGTTCTTGTTCCGCCTGCGCCATTACCTTCGGCGGTTCCTGCTCATTGTTCTCGGACCCGCGCAACTGGACGACGAGCATGATCCGGTCAAGGTCGAGGACCGGCGCTACCGCGAGCATCTGCGCAAGCGGGCCGGCTGACGAGAACTCAGCGTCCAGCCGACAACCGCAGTGTGCCCCGACCGGTCGTGTTTCCGGAGGCGTCATAGGTGCGCAGCGCCAGGGCGCCACCGGGCTCGGCCGACTCCACCGACGCGATCGCCCAGTTCACACCCTTCTTCACGGTGATGACCCCGGTCGTCCCCTGCGAGCCCAGCGTGGCGGTGCGCCCGCCCGGCTGATAGCGAACCGCAGCCAGGTCGTCGGGTGCCGAAGCGACGATGCGCAGGCTGACTCGCAGATTGCCCTCCCCATTGACGTACTGGTAGCGAGCAGTGACTCGAACGCGTCCGACCCGGACAGATGCGGGCTCGCCCGCCACGACCCGGTCGGCCAGCGGACCGCCGGGTTGCGATCGCCACGTGACCAGTCGTCCGTCACGGCCGGTCTGGGCGCCGGTGAACCGATAGCGATCAGAACCGAACTGCACACTGACCCACCGGGGTCGCACCGTGACCACCCCGGCACCCGAATCCAGCCGACCGGCGCGATACGCGTCGTTCCAGTACTGCGCGAAGTTCCAGGCGGGCGAACCCGGCACCGCTGCCGCGATCATGGTCGGCACATCGGTGGCGGCCCACGCCCTCAGGTAGATCACGCCACTGCGCGGGATCACGGTCACGGGATCCACTGACACGGTCGGCGAACCGCTCGGGGAGGATTCGGCCGGCAGCGGACCTGTCGTCGTGCTGCACCCGGTCACGACGGCGAGCGAGACCGCAGCGAGACAGCCGGCCACGAAGCGCATCATCGGCTCGGCACCAGGACGCCCGGGTTCATGATCCCGGCGGGGTCCAGCGCACTGCGACCGGCGGCGAGCGCGGCCCCGAAGAGCGGCGGTTGCTCCTGGCGATACCAGGGCATGTGGTCGCGTCCGACCGCGTGATGGTGAGTCACCGTCGCTCCGTTCGATTCGAGGGCTTCCATGGCCGCGCACTTGACGGTCCACCATTGTCGGTCAAGGTCGCCGGGCCGACCGCGCGCGATCACCGTGAAGTACGGTGCCACGCCGTCCGGATAGACATGGGTGAACCGGCACGACACGGACGCCGGACTCAAACCCTCTGCGGCCAGCGCCGCCGACACCGAGTCGCCGACAGCGGCGTGCAACTCGGCGAATCGGTCCCACGTGACGGCCGTCTCGAACGTCTCGCTGATGACTCCGTACTCGAGCAACACATCGCGGAAGTACGGCATGCGCAGGAAGGCCGACCGCCAAGCGTCGCCGCGGCCGCCATTGGATGACTGACTGGACTCCCCCGCCATGCCCCCATGGTCGCGGCACAGGGTAAGCGCTTGGTCGCACAGGATCGACACGTCATGATCAGCGGACTCGAAGCCGAGGACGAGCACCTCGTGACTCCCGTCGCCGGCGCCACTGTTCGCGGCCTCCACTCGGTCCAGCAGCCGCAGGTTGGCCGGTTGCAGGCCCGACTGGACGATGGCGCGGACCGCGGTCACCGCGCGGGTCAGGCTGTCGAAAGTGACGGCGGCAGACGACCGGAACTGGGGTCGCTGCTGCACCTGCACCCAGGCGTCGGTGATCACCCCGAGCGCCCCCTCGGAGCCGGC
This sequence comes from uncultured Actinomycetes bacterium, assembly GCA_964631645.1. Lineage (GTDB taxonomy): Bacteria > Actinomycetota > Actinomycetes > S36-B12 > CAIWTL01. The sequence continues at coordinate 2,084 of CAZVYU010000156.1, read as the reverse complement.
CACGAGGCGCACCGGATCGGGTCCGGCGCCGGATGCGGGAAGGCGGCGGGTCTGCCATTCACCGGCCGGTGACAGCACCGTGACGGCTTCGACAAGATCCTCGATGTGAGTGGGTCCGGTGGCGTAGTGCCCGCCGGCCCGGGTCGCGATCCATCCGCCGAGAGTGGAGAACTCGTAACTCTGCGGGTAGTGGCGCAGCGCCAGACCGTGGGGTTCCAGCGCGCGAGCCAACGCGGGTCCCAGGATGCCCGCTTGGACATGGGCTGCTCGTGACACCGGATCGACCTCGAGCACGGCATCCAGGCGCTGCAGATCCAGACTCACGGTGGCGGCGAATCTGTCTCCCACATCGGGTGTCACGCCACCGACGACCGAGGTGCCCCCGCCGTACGGGATCACAGCAACGTCGGCGCCCGCCGCCCAGTCGAGGACTGCCGCCAACTCACCGTGATCGCGGGGGTAGGCCACCAAGTCGGGGGCGTGATCCGCCCGCCCCGCGAAGGCCCGGGCGAGATCGGGGAACGACTTGCCCCACGCATGGGCGATCCGGTCCGGCGCCCGATCGACCATGACGTCCGTCAGCGTGGCCGGGGGCGAGAGGCGCCCCACCGGAAGTGCGACGTCCGGGCTCCGCTCAGCGGCCACAGTCTCCACCCCGAACCGGTGTCGGACCAGCGCCGCCAGGAAACCTCGCTCCTGCGGTGTGGCCGCGCCCTGGAGATCGCCCCATTGTCCGAACCGGCTGAGTCGCGGTTGCCACTGCACGCCCTTACGCTAGCATCCCCCGGACGTTCGAATTCCGGAACAATTGCTGAGGTTTTCGGGCATGGTGCCGATCTCAGGAGTAAGGCGGTGACATCCCATGAGCAGTTACCACAACGATCTGACCGAACTTCCCCAATACGAACTGGATGAGCGTCGCTACAGCGCCGACGCGAGCGTGCGTCACGACGCCCGGCGCGAGTCACGGCGTCGTCTGGCCGCACTCCTGGCTGATCCGCCGAATCGGGTCTCGGTCCCGGTTCAGTCGTAGATATGTCCTGTTTGTGACTCAGGTCACCCGGCCAAATTGGTGAAACCGCGCGTGTCGCGTGGCCGGTACGTCGAAGATCCCACGAGACCGTCCGCCCCCAATCGGACGCCAGGAGGGACCCATGACGTCGAGCCGTCGCCTTGTCGCCGGTGCAGTACTGGCTCTCTCTCCCCTGTTGGTGGTTGCGCCGGTGGTACCAGCGGCGGCGGCACCCACCCCGTCGACCGCCGTCTCCAGCTCCAGCGCGACCCATCGCCAGATCGTCCATCAACTGCGCAAGCAAGTGGTGAACGTCGCAAAGTCCAAGATCAACGCCCAGTACGTGTGGGGTGGGTCGGGTCCCGACAGTTTTGACTGCTCAGGCTTGGTGATGTGGGTGTATGCGACGGTCACCGGCACCCAGTTGCCCCACTACTCCGGCGGCCAGATGGACGTGACGCGCCCGGTGAAGGGGCGCCTGCGCAAGGGTGACCTGCTCTTCTACGGCCCCGACGGCAGCCAGCATGTCGCGCTCTACATCGGGCGGGGCATGCAGATCGGTGCGAATAACCCGCGCAGCGGGATCGTGGTCGACTCGATCGAAGGCAGTTACTGGGCCCAGCGCTACGTAGGTGCCGGCCGAGTGATCCGCTAGCCGCGGGGCGAGCCAGCACCAACCGGCCGAGGGGTCCCCTGGGCCGCGGGGTGAGTAGCGGCGAAGCGCGTATCGAAGCCAGGGCCGACCCCCGACCCCAACCCAGGTGCAACCCACCCGGCCGCGGGGTGAGTAGACGCGCAGCGTCGTATCGAAGCCAAGGCCGACCCCCGACCCCAACCCAGGTGCAACCCACCCGGCCGCGGGGTGAGTAGACACGCAGCGTCGTATCGAAGCCAAGGCCGACCCCCGAGCCGCACCCAGTACGTGCCGACCTGAGCGGGCTTCGATACGCGCGCTGACGCCCGCTACTCAACCCGCAGGCCCCTGGACTACCGAGCCGGGGTGGGGGTGGGGTCGAATCCGGCGGCGTCAAGCGGAACAAGCGTGCGCAGCCGAGCGCCAGCGAGGCGAAGC
>CAZVYU010000155.1:0-5214 GCA_964631645.1 uncultured Actinomycetes bacterium | reverse complement strand
ATCTGGAACGGCCCCATCGAGGACCTGTACTCCTACACCAGCGCTCCTGACGCCGCGGCCGAACCCGACGAGGTCATCATCGAGTTCCGCGCGGGCGTCCCGGTCGCGATCGACGGTCACCCGGTGACGATGCTGCAGGCCATCGAGGAGTTGAACCGCCGGGGCGGTGCGCAAGGGGTCGGCCGGTTGGACATGGTCGAAGACCGACTGGTGGGCATCAAGAGCCGCGAGGTCTACGAGGCCCCCGGCGCCATGGTGCTCCTCACCGCCCGCGACGAACTCCAGAACGTCACGATGGAACGGGATCTGGCCCGCTTCTTCCGTGGTGTCTCGCAGCGCTGGACCGAGTTGGCCTACGACGGCCTGTGGTTCTCGCCGCTGATGCGCGCCTTGGACAACTTCGTCACCGAGGCGAACCAGTCGGTCACCGGCGAGGTGCGCCTGGTGCTGCACGCCGGCCGGGCGGTCGTCACCGGGCGCCGCAGCCCTGAGTCGCTGTACGACTTCGGCCTGGCGACCTATGACACCGGCGACACGTTCGACCAGTCCAAGGCCAAGGGCTTCATCGACCTGTGGGGACTGCCCAGCACCATGGCGTCGGCGCGCGACGCCCGCCTGGGGCGCGCGTGACTGCCGACGGCATGCGACTGTGGGGCGGGCGGTTCGGGTCGGGTCCGTCGGACGCCATGGCCGCGCTCTCCCTGTCCGTGCATTTCGACTGGGTCCTCGCGCCGTACGACATCCGCCAGAGCCGGGCCCACGCGGCCGCTCTGCACCGTGCCGGACTGCTGTCCGACGACGACCTGGCCGCGATGAACCGTGGGCTCGATGAACTCCTCGCCGATGTCGAATCGGGTCGGTTCCAGCCGACCGAGGCCGACGAGGACGTCCACACCGCGGTGGAACGGGGCCTGCTGGAACGGTTGGGCCCGGAACTGGGCGGCCGCCTGCGCGCCGGCCGGTCGCGCAACGACCAGGTGGCCACCGACTTCAAGCTCTATCTGCGCGATCAAGCACACGTCATCTGTGCTCTGACCCTCGATCTGGCCGAAGCGTTCGTCGATCAGGCCGAGCGCCACGCCTCGGACCCGGCTCCCGGCTTCACCCACCTGCAACGGGCGCAGCCGGTCTCCTTCGGCCACGAACTGGCGAAACACGCCCATGCGCTGCTTCGCGACGTCGAACGGTTCGAGGACTGGGACCGCCGCGCCGCGCGTTCCCCGATGGGAGCGGGGGCGCTGGCCGGATCGTCGTTGGGCCTGGATCCGCAGGCCATCGCTGCGGACCTGGGATTCGAGTCGGTGATGACCAATTCTATCGACGCCGTCAGCGACCGGGACTTCGTGGCCGAGTTCCTGTTCGCCGCGACCATGCTCGCCGTGCACATCTCGCGGATGGGCGAGGAGATCTGCCTATGGGCGTCGAAGGAATTCGGCTGGGCCACGCTGGACGACCGGTTCGCGACCGGATCGAGCATCATGCCGCAGAAGAAGAACCCCGATGCGGCCGAACTGGCTCGCGGCAAGGCGGGTCGCATCATCGGCAACCTCACCGGACTGCTGGCCACCCTCAAGGGCCTTCCGTTCGCCTACAACCGCGATCTGCAGGAGGACAAGGAACCCGTCTTCGACACCGTCGACCAACTACGACTGGTGCTGCCCGCGATGACCGGCACCGTCGCCACCCTCGAGTTCGACACCGCGACCATGGCCGGCGAGGCGCACACCGGGTTCGCCCTCGCCACCGACATCGCCGAGTGGCTGGTGCGCCAGGGAATGCCGTTCCGGCGGGCGCACGAAGCCGCGGGCGGGTGCGTCCGGATCGCCGAGGGTCGCGGAGTGGAACTGGACGAGCTGACCGATGAGGAGTTGTCGTCCGTGAATCCGCTGCTCACCCCCCAGGTGCGTGAGGTGCTTGACGTGCCAGGAGCGCTGGCCTCCCGATCGGGGATAGGCGGTACCGCGCCCGAGCGGGTGGCCGAGCAAGCCGCTGGACTGCGCGAGACGATCGCCCAGCACCGTCAGCCGCGCTGAGTCCGCGGGACGGAAGTCCCTGGCAGCGACGATTCGACGCGAGCATGCTGAAGGTATGAGCGAGATGACTCCTGAACAGATGCACACCGAGGCGGTCAAACGGGTCAAGGCCAAGCACTCGTTCTGGCAGTTGCTGGGCGTGTTCGTGATCGTCTGGATCATCCTGGCGGCGGTCTGGGCACTGTCCGGTGGCGGGTACTTCTGGCCGGTGTGGGCGATATTCGGCATGAGCATCGCCTTGCTCTTCGTGGGCTGGGGAGCCTACGGTCCGCGGGACAAAGTGACGGATGCCGAGGTGCAGGCCGAGATGCGCAAGATGGCGGGCAACTCCTGATCCGGCGCCCCGGGGCTCCTGCGCGCGACTCCCGCGCCGCGACGGTGCCATGATCGACCCATGAGCGGCATGACTCCGGACCAGTTGCACGATGCGGCCCTCAAGCGGGTCCGGGCCAAGCAGAACTTCAAACGGACCGCGGGTGTCTTCGCGATCATCTGGTTGCTGTTCATCGTCATGTGGGCGGTGACCGGCAAGGAGCACTCGATCACGAACTTCTGGCCGATCTGGCCGATCATCGGCATGGGGATCGGCTTGGCCTTCATGGGGTGGAGCGCCTACGGTCCCGGGGACCAGGTGACCGACGCCGAGGTCGACGCCGAGATGCGCAAGATGCAGGGTGGCTCCTGAGGCCCGACCCGCGCCAGTAGCCTGGACCGCATGACCCGGACCCGTCTGGCCCGCAGCCTGCCCGAGGCGGCGCGGCAGTTCCTCGGCTTCACCTCGCCCCGCATCCTGCTCACCTGTCTTGCCCTGGCAGTGGTGGTACGGGTGTGGGTGGGGGACTACCGATGGTCGAATCTTCTCTGGTTCGTCGTCGTCATCGCGATTCAGCCGTTCCTTGAATGGGTGCTGCACATCGGCGTCCTGCACGCCCGACCCGTCGAGGTGGCTGGACGCCAGTTCGACACGGTCGTCGCCCGGGACCATCGGGCCCATCACGCGGATCCCCGCGACCTTCCGTTGATCTTCATCCCGTTGCGCTGGTGCCTGTATCTCGTGGCGTCGGTGCTTCTGGTCGGGCTTCTGATCCCGGACTGGTCCGGCCGGTCGACGTTCTGGGTGGCAGCCTTCGGCATGGCCCTGGCGTACGAGTGGTCCCACTTCCTCATCCACACCGACTACAAGCCGCGCAGCACGGCCTACCGGCACCTGTACACCAACCACCGACTGCACCACTTCCGCAATGAGAAGTACTGGTTCGGGATCACCAACACGCTGGGCGATCGGATCCTGCATACGGCTCCGGCCAAGGACGATGTCCCGGTGTCGCCGACCGCCCGCAACCTGCACGGCGATCTGGCCCCCCGCAACTGACGGACGAGGAATCTTCTGTGACCGATGTGATCGCCGACCTCACCTGGCGGGGCCTGATCGCCGACAGCACCGACCTGACGGTGTTGCGCGACCGGATGGCCGACGGCCCGGTCACCTTCTACTGCGGCTTCGATCCCACTGCACCGAGCCTGCACCTGGGCAACCTGGTGCAGATCCTGACCATGCGTCGGCTGCAGGACGCCGGTCATCGACCGCTGGCCCTGGTCGGGGGAGCGACCGGCCTGATCGGGGACCCGAAGGAGACCGGCGAACGGACCCTCAACGACCCGGGCACGGTGGCCGGTTGGGTCGGTCGCATCGAAGATCAATTACGCCGGTTCCTGGCCTTCGACGGGCCGGCGGCCGCTCGCATGGTGAACAACCTGGAGTGGACCGAGCCGTTGGGCGCCATCGGGCTGCTGCGCGACATCGGCAAACACTTCAGCGTGAACCGGATGCTCGACCGGGAAGCCGTGGCCGCCCGCCTGGCCGGCGGCGGAATCTCTTACACCGAGTTCTCCTACCAGGTGCTGCAGGCCAACGACTTCCTGCATCTGCATCGCGAGTTCGGCTGCGACCTGCAGACCGGCGGCTCCGACCAATGGGGGAACCTGACCGCCGGGGTCGACCTGATCCGACGGGTGACGGGCAACCATGTCCATGCCCTGACCACTCCACTGCTGGTCAAGGCGGACGGCACCAAGTTCGGCAAGACGGAAACCGGCACGGTGTGGCTGGATCCGGACCGTACGAGTCCCTACGCCTTCTACCAGTTCTGGATCAACGCCGACGATCGCGACGTGGGCCGGTGGCTGCGGGTCTTCTCCTTCCTCCCGGCTGAGCAGATCGAGGAACTCGAAGCCGCGACCCTGGAGCGCCCTCATGCCCGCGAGGCTCAGCGGGCCCTCGCTGCGGAACTGACGACGCTGGTCCACGGACAGGCAGCCACCGATGCGGTCGTCGCGGCGTCAGCGGCACTGTTCGGGCGTGGCGACCTGACCCAGGTCGACCCCGACACGCTGTCGGCTGCGCTGACCGAGGCGGGTGCGGTCACGCTCGACCGGGCGGACATCGACGGCGAGACCGGCGTCGTGCCCTTCGTGACGTTGTTGGCCCGAACCCCTCTGGTGGCCGGAACCTCGGCGGCCCGGCGGGCGGTGACCGACGGCGGGGCGTCACTGAACAACCAGCGCATCACCGACCTCGATCACCCGGTCACCGCCGCGGACCTGATCGACCAACGATGGTTGGTGGTGCGCAAGGGCAAGCGCCACATCGCGGGGGTCGATGCCGCGGAGCTGGCGCATGTGGCGGGGACCACACTGGACGGAGTTGACCGCGGCCCTCGCCAGTCCCTACTCTGACGGAGGTCCGATCGACGGCCGCCCCCGAAAGGGCCCGGCGATCACGACCCACCCCCCAAATCTCGGTCCCCACTGAGGTGACCGGAGTCACAGCGCGCCCTGGCAACAGGGAGTTGACGAGACTCCGGTGGGGAGGTAAGGTTAGGGGGTTGCCCCAAGAACTGGCCGAAAGGCCCGTGATTGGTGCGCGTCCGCTCCTTGAGAACTCAACAGCGTGCCGAAAGTCAATGCCAAACATAACCCCGTCTGGCTGACCTGTCCGGGACTTGTCCCAGTCAGGTAGGCAGATGGATTCCTTTGGTAAAGCACCGAGAACTAAGCCGCTCGGTGCGAATGCCACGATCTACCTCCGGGTAGTTTCGGTGGTCGGCCTCGTGCCGGCTGCCACACAGAAACATTCACGGAGAGTTTGATCCTGGCTCAGGACGAACGCTGGCGGCGTGCT
>CAZVYU010000154.1:0-5221 GCA_964631645.1 uncultured Actinomycetes bacterium | reverse complement strand
GGGTGAGTAGCGGCGTAGCCGCGTATCGAAGCCAAGGCCGCCCTCCGGCCCGCACCAACCGGTCAACGCCGACCTGTGGCGGTTCCGATACACGGGCTGGCGGAGGTCGCCAATGGTCAGCTGGTGAAGTCCACGCCGGCCAGGGCTGCGGCCGGGCCGACCAGATCCCACCCGCCGTCAGCCACCAACGTCTGACCGGTGATGTAGTCACCGGCCGCCGAGATCAGGAACCCCACCAGCGCCGCTATCTCGTCGGGGCGCTGCAGTCGCAGCAGCGGGATGACCCGGGAGACCAGCGCCGGATCCAGCCCGTACTTCGACTCCCACGCCTCGGTATGGACGATGCCGGGTGCCACCGCGGCGGTTCGCACGCCGTACCGACCCCACTCCTGCGCCCAGGTCGCGGTCAACGACTCGACGCCGGACCGGGCCGCCGAAGAATGAGCCATTCCCGGCATACCGCGGCGGGGGGTCATCGTGATCGATACGACTTTGCCGTACTCCTGCGGGATCAGGCATCGGGCCGCGATGCGGGTGGTCACCCGCCACACCGCATCCAGGTTGAGCCGGGTCACAGCCCGGAAGCCGTTCTCGCTGATCGTCTCGGCCGGTGCCACGAATTGTCCCCCGGCGTTGTTGACCACTGCATGCAGAGTTCCGGCTTCCGCAACCGCGGCATCAATGGCCGCCTCGACCTCGTCCGGGTCACGGACGTCCGTGGCGTGGGCCCACGCCGTTCCACCTGCGGCCGTGATCGCCGCGACTGTTTCTGCCAACGGTTCCGGGCGCCGCCCAACGCAGAACACCGCTGCGCCCAATCCGCCCAGGGCAACCGCGGTCGCCCGTCCGATCCCACTTCCGGCACCACTCACCCACACCGTGCGCTCAGTCAGGCAGTCCGGAGCGAGAACGTCCACCGCGCTCATCGGTCGGCCGACCTGCGGTACGCAGCGCGGCGGCGACTCGTGTACCAGAGTCCGGGAAGGCCGAGCAGTGCTCCGGTGAGGGCGACCCAGATCCACCACTGCGCCCCTGCAGCGGCCAACTGATCGCGCAGCAGGAGGAGCACGACGAGGGCCACCGTCCAGGCGATGGTCCCCAATGCCACCGCGGTCACCCCGTCCTCATCCAACGGCTGAACCATCACTGGTTCTTGTCGGTCCCCATCAGTCATGACGTCGCCTCTTCCTGTGTGCGGTGTCGAAGGTCGAAAAAGTGCAAGGCCATGGACACCGCTGCCGCTGTCGAACTTATCGCTGTGACGATGATGACGATCACATTGACCACGGAGAACGACAGGCCCGTGGTCAACAGCAACAGGGCGCCGATGAAGGGCCCCGGGACCGCGGCGATCAGCACTCCGCCGACCATGATCCCCAACGCCCGCCACCGCCGTTTTCGGCTCAACACAGCGCTGCGTTTTCCGGCCGCCCCGACTCGCCGGTCCTCAAGCACCGCCGCCGGGGTGGCAACAGCCCATCGGGGGATGAGGTACAACGCCAGCGGGATCAGAATGACCGTGATGACGCATAAAGCCAGAGCCACATACGAGGCGAGCGACCGCCACACCCCACGCCGGGCGGCGCCACTGCGCGCCATGGTCGCGGTATCCGGGTCGGGGAGATCCGGCGTGATCCCGATGACCGTCGAGAAGCACAGGGCGGCGAGCAGGACGGTGATCAGGCTCATCACAGTCAGGGCCAGCAGGTCCCAGCCCGATGTGTTGGGCGCCCCCACCAATGTCAGGTCCGTGGTGGGCGCTGGGCGCTGCAACACGAGTTGGATCCAATAGGAGACCAGGAGCAACGCCATCAGAGCAAAGATCATCGCGCTGTACGGACCGAGGTTGTGCCGCACCAGGTCGATCCCCCCGAGCAGGATCTGCCCCGCCGACCGCTCTCGGTCCGGCTCCGGGGGAGAGCCGCGCCACTTCGTTGAACGGACGAGCAGGACGACGATTCCCAGCACAATGGCCAGTCCGATGATCACCGTCACCGGGTCGGCGAGCAGGTCGATGAACAGCAGCGACCCGCCTGCGGTCAGATCGCAGAACGCCTCCTCGGCGGACGACAGCGCCGCGGGAAGGGCGACGGAGGTCTCCCGCCCCTTGTCCAACTGCCAACTGACCGGGTTGTTCCACTGTTCCTTCAGGTTCGGGCCGGTCGGTCCGTTGTTGAACGACGGCGCCTTCTCGCCCCATCTGCCTCCGAAGGCCAGCCACGGGGTGCGCTCGTCGACAAGAACCACCTCGGGGCGAAGGAGCGTCGCGTCCAGACCATCGGAGAGCCCCGTGTTGTCACAACCGAAACCGGCTTCGGCGCTCTTCCCGAACCACTGCGACTGCGTGTAGAACGCCGCATGGGACCCCTCGCCGGGGTAGACCGCCACGTGATCACCGTCGCGCAGCACCTTGGCCGAGTCCCACTCCGCGACCTCAGAGCCTTCGTGCTGGGCGAACGCCACACTCTCCGGTTCGCCCGCCAATGCCTCGGCGGCATCGTCGGCCTCGAAGAGCAACTGGATCATCTCCCAGTCGCCTTCGTGTTTGTCGTTCCAGTCGTTGAACACCCAGAAGAACCAGTACTGCAGCGCCAGCATGCCGGGGTGTTCGGGATCGGTGGCGATCCGTGCATTGACGGCGGTAGGGACGTCTGCCTTGGTGCGGAACCACTCCTCGTAGTCACATCCCGGGTCCAGGGGATCGCCGGGGAAGTCCAGGTAGTACCCCTCGCCCAGGCCTTTCAGGTCCTTGGCGGTGGGTGCTTTGGTGACGATCGAATCGTCCGGCGCACGCAGAACCACCTGCGGGTCGTTCAGGACCGCCGTGACCGGGACCGGGCGGTACGGCTCTCCGGGTCCGCACTCGTCCTCCTGGACGCGCACGATCACCACTGGGACGTACTGCTCGGCCAATTCCGCTTCGGCGCCCGCCTCGGTTTCGGCGGCACCGGACGAGTTGCGGACAGCGCCCACGACGAGTCCGACGACCAGCAGACCCAGTACCGCGAGAGTGATCAGGCGCCGGGTGCGGGAGTCCATCGCCCGCCGGTCAGTTCTTGGCGGGTTCGAAATCGAGGACGATGAGTTTCTCGCCGGCTTCCCACTCGGTGTCGCTGACCAGGTTCACCTGTTGCGATTCGCCGGGTTGGAAATCCTGAACCTCGGTCTTTGCGGTGGCGATGGGCGTGCCGTCGGTGTAGACGTACGCCTTCACAGTTCCGGTGAGCGCCTGGTTCGTCGTGTTGGTCAACGTCCCGCCGACCTGCAGGATGCCGTTGACGGACAGGATCGAGTAGCCGCTGAGCTCCCACTGCGGCGTGACCGGATCATTCACGTCGGGGGCTTCGGGCGGTCCGCCCTTCTTGCCGGTGTCGGCGCCCACGTCCCCCTGCTGGGCATCCTCGGCCTGCCGGTCGCGATCCGACGCGAGTTCTTCGCCGGTGCCGTCGGCCTGCGAGGCTTCGTTCTCGGCGGTGAGCAGTACTCCGGGGCTGGTCATGACCTGCCAGAACCAGGCCCCCATGAAGATCAACGCCGCCCCGGCGATGATGGCCGCCACGGTCATCACCTGGGGATGATGCGGCACCTCGGTAGGGCGCCGGTCCACAGTGGTGCGCTTGTCCTCGACGTCGTTCACGCCATACAGGCTAAGCGTTGGAAGGGGCGCCCGGGTGCAGGACCCGCGACCGGGACCCGTCGGTGGCGGCGATCAGGCGGACAGTTGGGCGACGACCGCGTCGACACACCGGGTCAGGGCGGCGACGTCGTCGGGGTCCACTGCCGGGAACATGGCGACGCGCAGTTGGTTGCGGCCCAGTTTCCGGTACGGCTCGGTGTCGACGATGCCGTTGGCGCGCAGCGCCTTGGCGACGGCGGCTGCATCGACGGAGTCGTCGAAGTCGATCGTTCCCACGACGTGTGAACGGAGGTCCGGATCGGCGACGAACGGTGTGGTGACCGGGTTCGCCTCGGCCCAGGAGTACAGGTTGGCGGCCGACTCCGCGGTGCGCTCGGCACACCACTTCAGTCCGCCGTTTCCGTTGAACCAGTCGACCTGTTCAGCCATGAGCCAGATCGTGGCCAAGGCGGGGGTGTTGTACGTCTGATCCTTGGCCGAGTTGTCGATCGCCGTCGTCAGCGACAGGAACTCTGGGATGTAGCGGCCGTCGGCAGCGATCTGCTGTGCCCGCTCGAGGGCCGCCGGCGACATCAGGGCCAGCCACATCCCGCCGTCGCTGGCGAACGACTTCTGGGGGGCGAAGTAGTACACGTCGGACTGGGTCACATCGACCCACAGTCCGCCGGCGGCGGACGTCGCATCGAACAACATGAGCGCATCGGAGTCCGCGCCCGCCACGCGCGTGGGAGTGATTGCGACGCCAGTGGAGGTCTCGTTGTGGGGCGTGGCATAGACGTCCACGCCGGCTTCGGCGCTGAACTGCGGCGCCGAACCGGGATCTGACTTGATCACCGTGGGATCACCCAGGAAAGGCGCAGTCTGCACCGACTTCACGAACTTGCCGCCGAACTCGCCGAACGACAGGAACTGGGCCCGGTCCCGGACGAGCCCGAACGTCGCGACCTCCCAGAAGGCGGTGGTGCCACCGTTGCCGAGCACGACCTCGTAACCCTCGGGGAGGGTGAAGAGTTCCCTCAGGCCTTCCCGCAGCCGCCCCACCTGCGACTTCACGGTCTTCTGCCGGTGGCTGGTGCCCAGATAGGTGTCGGCCACCGCCGCGAGTGAGGCGACCTGTGCGGGACGCACCTTGGACGGGCCCGAGCCGAAGCGGCCATCGACCGGCTTGAGCTCGGCGGGGATCACGATGTCGGCGGGATCGACGGGCATGCGGGGGGTACCTCCGGAATTGCGGTGACTCAACGGTAATCCCCGGTGTCGACCGCCCTAAACGCAGGGACCGCCCGCTCCACCTCCACGCGCCCAACCCGGCCGCGCAGTGAACCGACCCGACACCCACCCCCCGGCCGCGCGGTCAGCAGACCCGACACCACCCCCCGGCCGCGCCGGTCAGCAGACCCGACACCCACCCCCCGGCCGCGCCGGCCAGCAGACCCGACACCCACCCCCCGGCCGCGGGGTGAGTAGCGGCGCAGCCGCGTATCGGAGCCAAGGCCGAGTCCGACCCGCACCAGCAGACCACCCCAGGCACGAGCCAACCTGAGCGGGCTTCGATACACCGCCTGACGGCGGCACTCACCCCGC
>CAZVYU010000153.1:0-5355 GCA_964631645.1 uncultured Actinomycetes bacterium | reverse complement strand
ACAGCAGCCGGTCGGCGTCGGGATCCTGGGCCAACTTCAGATCAGGGCTCACCCGCTCACGGTAGGGCCGGTCGAGCCTGGTGGCGACTCTCCCGTCGGGAGTCGTGCGCCACACGCAGTCGCGAGACGGCAGTCGTCACGCGGATCCGCCGGGAATCGGTCTGGGTCACCGTCCCAGGGATCTCCTGCCAACCCAACTGCCCCATGCGGAACGAACCCGTCCACGTGCTGGTGACCCGGATCGCCCTGACGCGTGGATCCCGGTACGTGTGACTGACCGACATGTGCGGCCACCGGCTGCCCGCATCGGATGTTGTCAGAGTCGAACCGTCACCGAACTCCCAGGTCCACGACGACGAGACGGTTGCGGTGATCGGGATACCCGCCACGGTGTCGTGCCAGGTGATCGCGCCGTCCGGCTGTCCGCTGTGAAACAGCACGGGCAACACGATCAAAGGCCGCCCGGCAGGCTGGACACCCACCGTCGGCGCAGGGACGTGATGCACGACCGTCTCTCGCACCATCGCAGCCACCTGGGCCACTGTGGGTGCGCCGGTCAGATCCAGACACGCGACGTCGCCCTGCACCCACGCGTTCGCGCCGGACGTCCATCGACGCACGAACGACTCCCCTGGCGGGCACGACCGATCCGACAGCGTCAGACATCCCGAGCCCGGTTGCGGGCTCACCGGTGACACCGCCACCACACAGACCGGCACGAAGATCACGACCGCGCCACCAGGGGACCCACCGCCCCCGGACCCACCGCCACCGGCGGAACCGCTCACCACGAAGGCGTCCCCGGCCGCCGCCACCCCATCGTCGGCCCGAGCTTGGCCGGCGACCGAGGCCACTACAACTACTGCGCTCAGCGCCCACGGCGTAACGCGTCGTCGAATCCCCCGCATGTCTCCCCCTTGCCCGGACCGTACGACACGGCGTGCGAGCAACCGAAAGGTCAGGAGAGCGGCGAGACGAACACCACAGGGATCAGCAGCAGCTGCGGTCCTCGGCGGCCGTCGCGAGGGTCTCGGCCACGATCCGGGCCACCTCGTCGGCTTCGATCAGGAAGCCGTCGTGCCCGAAGGGGGTGACGATGACGTCCAGGCCGGGACAGCCCGGGATCTCGTCGGCGAGCTGTTGCTGCAACGACAGCGGGTACAGCCGGTCGGAGTCCAGCCCCGCCACCCGCACCGGGACCGTGATGGCGCCGAGAACGTCAGCGCGGCTGCCCCGCCCGCGGGCGATGTCATGCGTGGTCATGGCGTCGGTCAGGGCGACGTAGGTCCCTGGGTCGAACCGGTGGGCCAACTTGTCCGCGTGGTGGTCGAGGTACGACTGCACCGCATACCGACCCGCTTGTTCGTGGCGCCCGGCAGCCGTCGTCCCGTGGGGCTGCTCCCCCGGCTGGGCGTCCCGTCCGAATCGGAGGTCCAGTTCCCCGGCAGTGCGGTAGGTGAGGTGCGCGAATCGCCGTGCCACGCCGAGGCCGCGGGTGGGAGGTCGACCGGCGTAGTAGTCGCCGCCGGCCCAGTCCGGGTCGCTGGTGATCGCATGGATTTGCGCGGTCTGGGTGCCGATCTGATCCGCCGACGCGGCCGCGGCGGTCGCCAAGAGGACGGCCGAACGGACCCGGTCCGGATACATCACGAGCCATTCCAGGGCTCGCATGCCGCCCATCGACCCACCGATGACGGCGGCGAACCGTTCCACCCCCAGGTGATCGGCGACCCGCGCCTCGACCTCGACCTGGTCGCGGGTGGTGATCCGGGGCCAGCGGGACCCGTACGGCTCACCGTCATCAGCCAGGCTGCCTGGTCCGGTGGTGCCCTGGCAGCCGCCCAGAACATTGGTGCACACCACGAACCAGCGGTCGGTGTCGATCACCCGGCCCGGACCGATGAGGGCATCCCACCATCCGGGCGTCGGCTGTCCCGGGGCCACCGGCCCGGCGGCGTGTGCGTCCCCGGTCAACGCATGTTCCACCAGCACCGCGTTGCCGCCGTCGGCAGCCAAGGTCCCCCAGGTCTCGTAGGCCACGGTGACGCCGGGGAGGTGCCCCCCCAACTCCAGATCCAGCGGGCCGACCTGCGTGAACGACCGGAACGCGACAGGGTCGCCCTCCCGCCAGACGGTTCCGGCGGGAGGGCGACCCTGGTCGGTGCTCACGGTCAGGCCTGAGTGTCGGCCTTGGCGGTGCGGAATCCGGCGTCCAGGTCGGCCAGGATGTCGTCGATGTGTTCGATACCGACGGCCAGCCGAACCAGTCCGGGCGTCACCCCTGCGGTCAGCTGCTCCTCGGGCGTCAGCTGGGAGTGCGTCGTGGACGCCGGGTGGATCACCAGGCTGCGCACGTCGCCGATGTTGGCCACGTGGCTGTGCAACTGAAGCCCTTCGACGAACCGTCGACCCGCCTCGACACCGCCGGCGATCTCGAAGGCCAGGACAGCCCCCGTGCCCTGCGGCGCGTACTTCTGACCCAGTTCGTACCAAGGGCTGGACGGCAGACCGGCGTAGTTGACCTGCAGGACCTCGTCCCGCGTGGACAGCCACTCGGCCACGGCCTGGGCGTTGCTGACGTGGCGTTCGATCCGCAGCGACAGCGTCTCGAGTCCCTGCGCCAGCAACCAGGCGTTGAACGGAGCAACAGCCGCTCCCAGGTCACGCAGCAGCTGGACCCGGGCCTTCATGATGAAGGCGACGTTGGCACCGAACTGTGAGCCGACGCCCAGGTCGCGGGCGTACACCAGACCGTGGTAGCTCGGGTCGGGCCGGTTGTAGTTCGGGTACCGATCGGGGTACTGGGCGAAGTCGAACGTGCCGCCATCGACGATGACGCCCCCGATCGCGGTGCCGTGCCCGCCGATGTACTTGGTGGCCGAGTGCACGACGACGTCCGCCCCCCACTTCAGCGGCTGGATGAGGTAAGGGGTGGCGACGGTGTTGTCCACGATCAGCGGCACACCCAGTTCGTGGGCGACCGCGGCGATGCCTTCGATGTCCAGCACGTCGTTCTTGGGGTTGGCGATGGTCTCACCGAAGAACGCCTTGGTGTTGGGCCGCGCCGCCGCCCGCCAGGACTCGGGATCGTCGGGGTTCTCGACGAAGGAGACCTCGATGCCGAGCTTGGGCAGCGTGTAGTGGAACAGGTTGTAGGTGCCGCCGTACAGGCTGGGGCTGGACACGATGTGGTCGCCGGCTTCGGCCACGTTGAGGATCGCGATGGTCTCCGCGGCCTGCCCGCTGGCGACCAGCAGCGCTCCGACGCCACCTTCGAGCGCAGCGATGCGATCCTCGACGGCGGCCTGGGTCGGGTTCATGATCCGCGTGTAGATGTTGCCCAGTTCCTTCAGGGCAAAGAGGTTCGCGGCGTGCGTCGTGTCGTTGAACGTGTACGACGTCGTCTGATAGATCGGCAGGGCCCGGGCATGGGTTGCTTCGTCGGGGGTCTGGCCGGCGTGGATCTGCTTGGTTTCAAAGGACCAGGCGTCGCTCATGATGTGTTTCTCCAGTGGTTGGTTGAGAGCGGTTGTTGTTGTTCGGGACGTCAGGCATCGAGCCCGCACAGTCGTCGGGGAACGCTCGGAAGCGTCAGTTCAAACCCCGGCGACGCCGGACATTCGACAACACATGACATCCACCTCTACCTGTGGGCCTTGTGCATCAAGGCCGCGCTTGTCTTTCGACCCGGTCCTCACCCGGAGCACCCCACCGCGGTCGGAGGGTTGCTGCTCAGCTAGCCGGAGCTTGACGCTGAGACTCATGACCTGGCGATAACGGTAGCCGACGGCCGAGACCTCCGTCTACTCCGGGTACTCGTCGTCGTGGTCGTGAGTTCCGTGCCGACATGTCTCTTCGTCCAAGGAGGACATGCACTGCCGCCAGACGGTCGGCGGCACGGCTTGCTGGACGGAGGTGCGTACCAGTGATGCCAGGGAGTGGGCCGGATCGGCCGCTTCGGCCCGATGCAGACAGGCGGTGGCGCGCGTTCCCTCGCCCAACTGCCAAGCGATCAGCGCCGCCACGGCCGCGACCGGCGCGATGCTGTCGGCGGGGGCCCGACGCAGCCCGGTGGCGAACACCTGCCACCGGCGCTCCCCGCTCACCGCCCGTCCCTCGTCGGTACATTCCAGTCGCCACAGCACGACGTCCCGCGTCCTGATGTCGCGGCACACCTGGGCGATGAGCGACACGTCCGCCGCAGCCAAAGGACGGTCCGACTGCAGCAGCTGCATGGCGTCGTGGATCGCCTGGTCCCGCCACCGTTCTCGCTGCGGACCCGGCGCGATCGGTGATCCCAGGTCCGGCACTTGATCGCGGCGTGCCACCTCTGCGAGGACACTGTCGCGGTCGGGGGCGGCCGACCATCCCTGCGCGATCAGTTCCACGACCGCCGGGCTGTGCGGATCGAGCAGGTGCTCGGGACATTCCGGAAGACATTCCAGCCCGCGCCAGACGCCGTCGGCGGACCGTCCCGCCCACAGCACCTCCATCCCCGCCACCACGAAGTGCAACGACAGGTCGGTGAGAGTTGCCCGGTCCGGACGCCCGGTTTCCACCTCTGTGATGAACACCGCGCTGGCGCCGCAGTTGTCGGCTCGCGCTGCCAGGGTCTCGACGACCTCGCCGGGCGCCACCTGGCAGGTGGCCCAATCGACCCGAGAACTCAGCACCATGCGGTCGTGGTCGAAGAACAGGCATACGAGGCTGTCGGTGGGCCGGTAACCCAGGAACAGAGGAAGGGCCGGGAGCACGTCCTCGGGGCGCAACTGCGCGTCGCGGGAGCGGGGGCATTCGGTCGTGTTGTCCATGCTCCGACGGTGGCCGCCCTGGGCGAGACCTCCGGCGCCCGTCGGAAACCGTGGACGCTGGGCACCGGACCCGGCTTGTGGATTGGGCGTGTCGGTGCTTCCCGTGTGATTCCCGCGCCCCTAGATTCACCACCGAGCCCGGTTGTATGGCGGAGGGGAAGCCGCCACACAATCGGGCTCATCCATGTCCGCTTCGGGTCCGGGTGGAACCGGCTCAGGCGGGCGCTGCCTCCGCCTGGGCTGCCTTCTTGCGGCGGCGATTGATGTCCCAGCGCCAGTAGAAGATCGCGATCAGGCCGATGGCCATCTGGGGGATGTACGAGGCGGCCCGCCAGACGAGGTCGGCGGCCGTGGCGGCGCCGTTGTCCACTCCGAACGTGGTGAGGAGCCCGATCAGGACCGCGTCGACGGTGCCCAAGCCGCCGGGCGTCACGGGAATCATGATCCCGAGCTGAGAGATGGCCCAGCACCCGTAGGCGACCCAGATGGTCGGCATGCCGACGTCCTTGGTGACCCCGAGGAGGGCGACGTACAGGATCAGGAA
>CAZVYU010000152.1:1869-5372 GCA_964631645.1 uncultured Actinomycetes bacterium | reverse complement strand
AGGGCGGCGACCTCAACTCCAAGAGCCGCCGGATCGATCCCCACCCCCACCCCGGGGCAGCGACAGCAACCCGGCGCCAGGTGCCAGGGGCCCGGGTCAGCATGTGACGACCCTGAGTAGTGGCGCCGACCCGGCACTACGATCGGGGACGGAGGGTGCCTCGTGATCGGTGAGTGGCTGCTGGACTACGGCTACGCCCTGCCGACCGTCGAACCCAATCTCAAGTTGTGGCCGGTCATCGCGGTGGTCGTCCTGCTCGTCATGATCAATGTGGCCGCGAACAAGGCGGTGCCCGGTTATTACCTGTTCTGGGCGCTCGGCGGGTCCGTCGTCGTCCTGGCCCTGGGCGTGCTCGACGGCTGTACGTGGGCGGATCTGGGGTTGGCGCCCCGCACGTGGCCCCGTGGGCTGATCTGGGGAGGGATCGCCGTCCTCCTGGTGTTCGCGGTCTACGCCGTGGGGACCACCTGGAAACGGACCCGACAGGCCTTCCACGATCAGAACATCGCCGGACTCTCGTTGCCCCGGCTCTTCTGGCAGTCGATGGTCGAGTTGCCGTTCGGCACCGTCCTGTTCGAGGAGGTCGCGTTCCGCGGTGTCCTGTGGGCCATGCTCGCGCGCCGCTACGGCGTGGTCTGGGCCACCGTGTGGAGTTCGCTGCTGTTCGGGCTGTGGCACATCCTGCCGTCGCTGGATCTGCACCTGCGCAACGAGCGCCTCGGCCAGGTCGGGGGTGGCGGTCACCGGGCGCGGATCACCGCCATCGTCGGGTCGGTGGTCGCGACCGGGATCGGTGGCGTGGTGTTCTGTCTCCTGCGCATCGGCTCCGGGTCCTTGTTCGCCCCCATGGGCCTGCACTGGGCCACCAACGGGTGGGGCTATCTGTTCGCGCGGCGGGTGAGTCCCAAACCATCGCCCTGAAGCGCCGGTCACCCGTGCTGCGCACGGCAATACTGACCGGGTGACGCGCACGCCTGAGGACACCGCCCGGATGTGCGAGCGGTATGAGCGCTACGAGGAATGGGCGACCGTCCCACTGCTCATCAACGGGTTCATCTACGCGGGTTCGTTCGTGGCGATCTTCAGTGACCGCAACGACCCGTTCGCCCAGGTCATCTTCTGGGTCACGTGGACCGTCTTCGTCGTCGACTACTTCATCTGCCTCTACCTTCACCCGCAGCGCTGGAAGTACGTCCTCACCCACCCGCTGACCCTGATCGCGCTGATCTTCCCGCCCCTGCGGCTGTACATCCTGTTCCTGATCCTTGACCGAGGGTTCCGCAGCAAGACATCGCCGTTACGGGACAAGGTCGGGCTGGTCGCCCTCTACGTCACGATGATCAACATCGTCTTCGGCTCCTACGTGGTCTGGCGCTTCGAGCGGGATGCGGTCGGCGCCGACATCCGCACCTATGGTGAGTCGCTGTGGTGGGCCATCTCCAGCGTCACGACAGTCGGATACGGGGATTACGTTCCGATCACGGTGGGGGGGCGGGTGACCGCGACCATCATGCTGTTCAGCGGCGTCGCCTCCATCGCCGTGTTTACCGGGGTCCTGGTCGGGTACCTGTCGACTGATGCCCGCAACGCAAGGAAGCAGAAGTCCCGCGATGAACCACCGCCCGCCGGCGACACCGTCGACCTGGCGGCGATCGAGCGCCGTCTGGCCGCCATCGAGCAGGCACTCACCCTCGGACACCCCGGCGCGACCTCCCCGGGACCGTCGGATGCCGCCACTAGACTCGGCGCCGAGCCTGGGACCCAAGCCCCGGCACGATCGACAGGCGGAAACGCCGGACCCGGACCTTCGCGGGAAGCCGGACTGGAGCACCGCCCGGTCGACGGAATCGGATCGGCGAGGAGCGACGATGAACACCGCCCTGGACCTGGATGAGCGCAGCACCGAACCCGGACTGACTCCGCAGGAGTCTCGCATCCTCGACTTCGAACGCACGTGGTGGCGCTTCGGCGGGGCGAAGGAAGAAGCCATCCGCGACGAGTTCGATCTGACCGCCACCCGCTACTACCAGGTCCTGAACCGGCTCATCGACCGCGAAGCGGCCCTCGAGGCCGATCCGGTCCTGGTGCGCCGGCTCCGCCGGCTTCGACAGCACCGCCAAGAAGCTCGCTCAGCGGTTCACCGCGCGCGCAACTGAGCGATAGCCGGCCACCGTGACCAGCGGGGGCCGCTCCATCGTCTGGATGTCGTGCTCCCGCACCGCGAAGGCCCCGTCGTCGTGGCTGAAGGCCGGCAAGGTGGCCGGAAACTCCGGGTCATAGACCAAGCCGGCGGGGTCCGCCCGGGTGAGCGCCGCGTGCAGGATCTGCGCCGACATGCGCGACAGTCGGGTGGCGTCTTGGTGCCGGTGCTCCCGCTCGCCCAGATCGACCTGGGCGATCCCGTCCAGACCGACCGCACGGAAGGTGTCGACGAGCAGGCCCAGTTCGATGCCGTAGCCGCAGGGCATCGGCAACGTCTCGATCAACGAACGGCGTACCGAGTATTCGCCGGACAACGGTTGCGCCACTCCCGACAGGGCCGGCCATAGGGCGTTGATGAGCGGTCGCGCCAGGATCTCAGTGACCCGGCCGCCGCCGGCGGCGATCCTGATGTCGCCTGCCACCAACGGCCGGTCGTACACCGCCTTCACCAGGTGGACCCCGTCATCCAAAAGCAGCGGTCCCAACAGGCCGGTGACGTAGTCGGGCCGGAACGACCGGAGGTCGGCGTCGATGAACACGACCAGATCCGACGACGTCGCTGCCAGCCCCCGCCACATGGCCTCGCCCTTGCCCCGTTCCAAAGGGACGTCGGGGAGGATATCGCTGCTGGTGATCACGCGGGCGCCGGCATCGCGGGCGCGTTCGGCAGTGGCGTCGCGGCTGTGAGTGTCGACCACGACCAGGTCGTCGACCAGCGCCGGCCGCATCAGGTGCTCGCGCACCGACTCGACGATGGCCCCCACCGTCTCCTCTTCGTCCAGAGCGGGGAGGATCACGTCGACGGAGCGGTCGCCTTTGGCCGCGAGCAAGCGCTCGATCGGCCAGTCCGAGGCTGCGGAGGTACGCCGCTCGAACCACGCCCGTACGTCAGGTCGCATCCGGACTCCCAGAGACGGCGATAAGTTACGATATCCGCTACAACCGAACAGTCTCATCCAGAGGGGCAGAGGGAAACGGCCCAGTGAAGCCCCGGCAACCGTTCAGTCGGTGCCAAGTCCGTCCCTGTCATGGGAAAGATGAGGAGATCTCCGATCGTGACTCTGACCGCATCCGCCGCCCCCGCCACCACGGCCGCCCCTGATTTCGGCAACGCCACCGGCCTTGTCTGCCGGGAGTGCGGAGCCTCCTACTCCCTGGGAGCGGCCTACGCCTGTGTGGAGTGTTTCGGCCCGCTCGAGGTCGCCTACGACCTGAGCGGAATCACGCGCGCCAGCATCGAGGCCGGTCCGGCCAACCTGTGGCGTTACTCCGCCTTCCTGCCGGTGGCCCCCTACGCCGGT
>CAZVYU010000152.1:0-1769 GCA_964631645.1 uncultured Actinomycetes bacterium | reverse complement strand
GTGGTCCCCGTGGCCTCCGGATCCCTGCTCACCAAGGTCGACAAGGCGTGGCGCGAACTGACCAAGCTCGGGCTCATCGACGATTCGCCGTACCGGGTCTTCGGTGCCCAAGCGGACGGGTGCAGTCCGGTGGCGCAGGCGTTCGCCGACGGGCTGGACGTCGTACGGCCGGTCAAGCCGAACACCATCGCCAAGAGTCTGGCCATCGGCAACCCTGCCGACGGGCCGTACGCCCTCGACGCGGTGCGCCGCACCGGCGGCGCCATCGCCAGTGTCAGCGACCCGGCCATCGTCGATGCCATCCGACTGCTGGCCCGCACCGAGGGGATCTTCGCCGAGACGGCCGGCGGGGTCACCCTCGCCACGTTCCAGAAGTTGCTCGCCACGGGGCAGGCCGACCCGGGCGCGGAGACCGTCCTGATGAACACCGGCGACGGCCTCAAGACCATCGATGCGGTGGCCGACGTGGTCGGCCCGACTGCCATCATCGATCCGTCGGTGGACCAGGTCCACGAAGCCATCGGCGCCCGCTGAACTCACCCGCTCGTCATCTGCACCCTGGAGGAACTCATGTCCGTGACCGTCCGAATCCCGACCATCCTGCGCACGTACACCGGCGACTCCGCCGAAATGGTCCTGGTCGAGCCCGGCGACACCCTCGGTTCGGCATTCGCCGCGCTCGAGACCGACGCGCCCGGGATCAGCGCCCGCATCCTGGACGACGACGGCAACCTGCGCCGGTTCGTCAACGTGTACGTCGACGACGAGGATGTCCGGTTCCTCGACGGCCTGGGCACCGCGGTCGCCGACGGGGCGACCATCACGGTCATCCCCGCGGTCGCGGGCGGCTGAACCGCCAACTCCTGCCCGGATACCCACAGTCCTCGTCGCAGTGACAGAATCGAAGCAGGAACCCGACCTGAGGAGGCCGGCGATGTCACGGCATGGACGCGAGAAGTTCGATGATCCGGCACAGGACGTGGTCGAGGAGCTATACCACGAGTTGTCCGAGGAACTCGGCACCGATGGTCCGGCGGAAACGTTCGGTCACCCCGACGAGAACGTTGTCGGCCGACTCGTCGAGGAGGACGAGGGAGTGCGCACCGACGTCACCTCCGAGGTCCTGGCATTGGACACCCACGACGTGGAGGACCTGTCCGCCGAGGAGGCCGCGATGCACATGGTCACCGAGGACGACGAGCAGCGCGATCCATCCCTGACCCGCCGGGCCCGTGAGGCCCTCGAAGAGTTCTGAGTAGGCGCTACCTCGACCGCCACCATCCCCCCAGCGAACACTGCTGGGCTTGCACTCTCACCCTGAGAGTGCTAATCATGTATTAGCACTCTCAGGTGTCGAGTGACAGCCCGCGCCATCGAGGAGCGGGCCGAAACAAGGTCCTGGGAGTGAACCATCACCGGTTCGGCGAGGTCCGGGTCAGGCTCCCCCAGTGGGGCCGGGAACGGGCCGACCGTCGCGGGCGCCGCACCGGGTCCGACCAATCTGTTCTTTCGGAGGAACTCGATGTCAAAGATGATCGCGTTCGACGAGGAAGCCCGTCGCTCTCTTGAGCGGGGCATGAACACTCTCGCCGACGCTGTCCGCGTCACGCTGGGCCCCAAGGGCCGCAACGTGGTGCTCGAGAAGAAGTGGGGCGCCCCGACGATCACCAACGATGGTGTGTCCATCGCCAAGGAGATCGAGCTCGAGGATCCCTACGAGAAGATCGGCGCTGAGCTGGTCAAAGAGGTCGCCAAGAAGACCGACGATG
>CAZVYU010000151.1:0-5384 GCA_964631645.1 uncultured Actinomycetes bacterium | reverse complement strand
CTCTGCCCTGCTAATGGGGACGTTTGCGCGCGCCTCGAGTGGGTGTGAAGCGCGCCGACGGTGTTACCCGGCAGCCGCTGGGCGCGTCGTCAGCCGAGTCCTTGGGAACTCGGGGTCTCACGCACGGTCAGCCTGATCCCGCGCCACGGGTTGGAGGCGTACCCCGGGACTGTCTGAGTGGTGACCCCCACCGCGGACAGCCACATCTGATAGGCCGTCGCCGTGACGACGCCGCCGTGCCAGCGACGCCACACCGCCTTGTCGCCCGCAGCCGGCGGAGGCGGGGCGATCGTGTCGGTGATCTCCACGACGTTGCCGCCTTGATCCAACGTCCCCCACGGAGAGCGGGTGAGCGCCTGCCCCACGGTGCTCATGTTGCCGACGTAGTCGGCGGCGAGCTTGGGGAAGGGCGTGATGAGGCACTGGTCGGCGGTGAACGGCGCCGGGCACCAGTCGGGTGCAACCCCGGGGACAGCCTCGAACGAAGCCAACGGCTGTCGCCGGCTGTTCGTGACGTCACCGTTCTCGTCGAGCCGGGTCGCCTTGGGCTGTCCGCCCTCCTTGCACCCGGACACGTCCACCGGGCAGTTCACGTAGCGCCCGGGGTTGGTCGGGTAGTCCCAGTACGAGAACTTGCCGCCGCCACGAGGGTCGTAGTAGGCGGACTTGATCCACTCGTCCTCGCTGGCGACGGCGAATCCCTTGGACAGGTTCCGGGTCGCCCTGCGATTGCGCATCGTGTACATGCCGGTCTCGGTCAGCTGGGACATGCGCACCTTGTAGGTCGTGCGGCGCAGCCGTTCCCCGGTCACGGTTGTTACCCGACGAGTGCGGGCCGAGAGGAGACGGCCGTTGTCCAGTGAGTTCGCCAGCCGGGCCGCCCGGGTGAAATCCGCGACGTTGTAGGGCTTGTCCTCCCACTGCGGGGACGCGACGTAGTAGCGCTGGCCGCGTGGGGCGCGCTTGTTGCGGTTCACGGAACCGTACTTGGGCCACACCCGCGAACTCTGGGAGAAGTCCCACAACCGATGCCGGTTCTTACCGCCCGGGTCGACCGTGTTCAGGAACTTCACCCACTGTCCGACGGTCAGCTCCGTCTCCGCGATCCGGTAGGAGTAGGGCACCCGCCCGATCCCCATGCAGGTTGTCGCGGACACCGCTTGGACGGACGGGTCGGCGTTCTTGTCGATGGCCGCCCGCACCGCTGGGAAGGCGGCTTTGCAGGCCGCCTTGTTCTTGTAGACGTCGTTCCAGAAGGGGATGATCCACGCGTTCCGGTTGCGCGGCGCCCGAACGGTGACGGTGTCCAGGGTCAGCACATTCGGTGATGCCTTGCGGCCGGGGTACACCTCGGTGACGCTGTTGGACAGGAAGTTCGCCGTATAGAGGAACCCGGCGGCGTCGGAAGCGATTCCGATCGGCCGCCGACCGGTGCGCGCGATCACCTTCGACTTTCCGCCCGGAACGATCTTGGAGACGCTGTTGGCGCCGTCATTGGTGGTGTAGATGTTGCCGTTCAGGTCGGTGGTGATCCCGATCGGACGTCGACCGGTGCGGCCGATGATCTTGGAGCGGCCGGACGGTGTGATCTTCGAGACGCTGCGTGCGTTCCAGTTCGCGGTGTAGACGTTGCCGGCTGTGTCGATCGTGATGGCCTGGGGCCACGCGCCGGTACTTCCCAGGGTCGACGCGACACCGTCGGGGGTGATCTTGGTGACGGTGTCAGATCCTTCGTCGGCGGTGTAGACATTGCTGTCGCGGTCCAACACGATCCCCAAGGGCCGCGATCCGGTGGCTCCCAGTGTGGATGAGACCCCGCCGGGGGTGATCTTGGTGACGGTGCTGTCGACGTAGTTTGTCGTGTAGACGTTCCCGTCGGCATCCACCGCGACATCGATCGGCTGTTGCCCGGTCGTACCCAGGATTGTCGAGACCCCGGCGGGCGTGATCTTGGTGACGTTGTTGGACTTCAGGTTGCTTGTGTAGACGTTGCCAGACCCGTCGACTGCGATCCCGCGAGGCTTCTCCCCGGTGGTGCCCAGAGTCGACGCCTTGCCGTTCGGTCCGATCTTGGTGACGGTGTTCGCCCGCGAGTTGGCGGTGTAGATGTTGCCGTAGTTGTCGAGGGCGATGCCGTCGGGTCCGGCGTCGGTCTTGGCCAGCCGCGTGGACTCACGGGGCGTGGGCCTGGCGGCGGAGGCCGGCGTGGTCACTCCGAGCCCGAGGGTCAGGGCGCAGATGGTCACGACCAACAAGGCCCCCCGGGACCCCAGAACATTACGAGTCATAGTGGCCGCCTTTCATAGGAACGGCACTGCGGTCACGCTAGCGGAGTCCGGCAGCCGAAGGCGGTCGGGATCGTCCACGTGCCGACTCGGTGGACGCGGCCTGCTGCTCGTGGGCGGCCGCGTCGAAATCCTTCCCGGTTCTGCTCGCGAGATGGAAGGATTCAGCCGTGACTCTGGTGGTGCTGAACTGGGTCGGCCTTCTGCTGAGTACGTTGCTCGGCATCGCGCTCGGGCTCACGCTGTCGCGCTATCTGGCGCGCAACGAACTCCCCGAGGACAACACGTACTCCGCCACGGGATTCCTCACCGATGCGCTGGCCTACGTCAGCGGGGTCTTGGGCATCATGCTCGGTCTGCTGCTGTTCTTCTCCGTCGAGGTCTACGAGGACGCCTCATCCAGTGCCCGGGATGAGGCGCTGGCCCTGGTGAACGTGTACGAGAGTGCGGACTACTTCCCCCAGGCCGAAGCCGACGACCTGCGCCGCGGAACGATGTGCCTGATGCGTTCGGTGGCCACCGACTCGTGGCTCGCCGCCGAAAGCGGGGACCTCACCGGCGACGAGAACACCGCCGCCTGGTCGGCGGTCGTGCGCAAGGACATCGTCGATCTCAGTACCTCGACCCCATCGGAGACCGAGGCGCAATCCCAGACCATCCAGTCATTCCAGAACGCCCAACAGGCCCGGCAGGAACGCATCCTCAGCTCGGTGTTCACCCTGCCGACGATCGTGTGGATCGTGATCGACCTGGGTGTGATGGTCTTCGCCGCCCTGATGATCATCAGCCTGCCCGGGCGGCGCCGAACGGCCATCGTGCTCATCGGGTCGTGCCTGGTCTTCACCATGGGGGTGGTCGCCGCGTTGAGCATGTTCGCCACACCCTTCACCCACCTGGGCATCTCGGTGCGTCCCGACGACTTCGACGGGGCGCTCATCCGTCTGCAGGACAACTACCCGGATCAGGACTGGAGCGAGTGCCCCCGACTGGCGGAGTCGGAGTTCGGCTGACCACCGCTGCGGCGGATGGAGACGAGGTAATCTCCCTTCCGTTGTGCTGACGGGTCGCTCGTCGAACCTCGCCAGGCGACCCGGGATCTGCGAGATGAGTCGGGATGAACCTTGCGGTGAGGCCGCGATTCGATCGCATCGTCCTGCTCTGCCCGACGGTGCCGACCGGTGGTCCCGAGGCGCTGCATCAACTGTCCGATTGCCTGCTCACCCAGGGCGCCGACGTTCACATCGCCTACTACGATCGAGAGCACCCGGTGGCGGTGGGCGACGAGGTGATCCGATCGTCCGTCCCGGGCAACCCCACGCCGGCGCTGTATCGCGAGTACCGGGTCAGCACCGCCCCCGAGATTCCCGTGACGCCGCGGTCGCTCATGATCTGCCCCGAGGTCCGGCTCGCCGATGCGCTCGAGCCCCGTCCCTTCCTTCGAGCGGTCTGGTGGCTGTCGGTGAACAACGCGATCACGATGATGCCCGAACTGTCGGATCTCCCGTATCGGCGGACTCTTCTGGGAGAAGCCCCCCTGCTGCATTTCCATCAGTCCGACTACGCCCGGACCTTCCTTATCCGCAGTGGCGTACGACGCTCGCGACCACTGTCGGACTACACACACCGCCGATACGCCGAGCGTTCGAACCCGACGGTGCGCGATGGTTCCGTCGCCTACTTCCCGGCCAAGGGCCGGCGGCTCGCCACGGCCTTCTTCGATGCCCATCCCGATCTGCGTGACCGGCCCATCCACGGCATGTCTCCGAGCCAGGTGCGGGACACGTTACTGGCGTCCGACGTCTATGTGGACTTCGGCCATCACCCGGGCAAGGACCGGGTGCCGCGCGAGGCAGCGATGGCGGGGAACGTCCTCTTCCTGCACGAGAAGGGGGCGGCCGCCAACTCCGTCGACCATCCTTTGGATCCGTCGTTCCTGTTCAGTGCCGATGACGTGGCGGACGGCTCGCTGCATGAGCGGATCGTGGCGACACTGAGGGACCCCGACCGGTGGTTCGCTCGGCAGTCGGGCTACCGGTCCGCGATCACGGTCGAGCAGGAGTTGTTCACCCTTCAGGTGAGGTCGGAGTTCTTCGAGCCCGTCATGACGCGGTGACCGGACAGGTCGAGGGGGGCGCGTGAAGATCCTCATCGTGGGAGCCGGTCTCTACGGATCGGTCCTGGGTCGTGCGCTGGCGGAGAGAGGCCACCGCGTCCACATCATCGATCGACGCGATCACATCGCGGGCAACTGCTTCGACCGGGTCAACCGACACGGCATCCGGGTACACGCATACGGCCCTCACATCTTCCACACGGCCAATCAGCGCGTGATCGACTACGTGACATGTCACTCCGACTGGATCGCTTACCGGCACCGCGTGCGCGCGCGACTGTCCGACGGCCGCCTCGTCCCACTGCCCGTCAATCGGGAGACGCTGCGGGCCGTGCCGCGGGACCAAGTCGTGGATGTCCTCTTCCGGCCGTATTCGCGCAAGATGTGGGGGATGGACCTCGACGAGCTCGACCCGTCGATCGTGGCCCGGGTCTCTATCGACGACGACGCCCCGGACGACTACTTCGCCAAAGATCATTTCGTCGGCTTCCCGACCGACGGCTACAGCGCCCTGGTCGCAGAGATCCTGCGGCACCCGCGGGTCTCGATCGATCTGGAGACACCGTTCGAACACGGCGTAGAGGCCGGGTATGACCTGTGCTTCAACTCGATGTCGATCGATGCCTTCTTCGACTTTCGGCTCGGCCGGCTGCCCTACCGATCGATCCGGTTCCACGAGGTCCACCTCCCCGAGTCTCGGGTGTCCCCGTTTCCCGTCGTGAACTTCACTGACGACGGCCCCTTCACCCGGGTGACGGAGTGGAAGAACTTACCTGGTCACGGCGCCGGTGCGGACGGGACGACCGTGACGTTCGAGGAACCGTGCGCGGCTGACGAGAACGACTTCGAGCGCTACTACCCCATCAAGGATCGCGCCGGGGCCAACCGCGCCCTGTATCGCCGCTACCTGCAACTGGTCCCCGCCGGAATGACCTTCATCGGCCGCACCGGGCTGTACACCTACCTGGACATGGACCAGGCGATCT
>CAZVYU010000150.1:0-5423 GCA_964631645.1 uncultured Actinomycetes bacterium | reverse complement strand
GCTGTCGCGGCGATCGCCAGGGCGACCACAGCCAACACCCCGAACCCGACCCGCAGCGACGAGAACTCGGCGATCACCCCGACCAGCGGAGCTCCAAGAACGAAGCCGATGTAGTTGCCCACGTTGACCCGGGCCACCGCGATCCCGCTGTGCTCCGGATCGTGCCGCGCGGCGGCCGTGAAGGCGAGCGGCAGGACCGGGCTCAACCCCAGCCCCACCACGGCGAACGCCGCAATGGCCGCCACCTCCCCGGGAGCGACGGCGACTCCGACCAGACCGGCCGCCGCGATCACCGCACCAACCGCGATCACCGGGGTGGGACCGCGGGCCACCACCAGGCGATCCGTGACCAGGCGCCCGGCCAGCATCGCGCAGGCATAGGCCGCATACGCCAACGCGGCAACGGACTCCGTGGCACCCAGGACGGTGACCAGATCCACCGCCGACCAGTTGGACACCGACGAGTCGATGACGAACGCAGCAATCACGGCCGCACCGAAGACCAGCAGCGGCCGCCACGGCACTCCGCTCGACGAGGCCAACGGGTCGGGCGCCGCATCGTCGGCCACCCGATCGCGCACCAGGCCGGGGCCCGCCCACAACTGCACCGGGATCAGGATCACGGCCACGATGACCATGAAGCCGAACAGACTCAGGGAGGTCGCCGCCGCGATCGATGCCGCGACGGCGCCCAGGATCGTCGCCAGCGACCACCACGCGTGGAACGACGCCATGATCGGCCGGTGCGCCAACGCCTGGACGCCGATCCCCTGCATGTTCATCGTGGCATCGACCGACCCGAGACCGAAGCCGACCAGGAGGAGACCCACGAGCAGGAGCGGCCACGACGCCAGGTCCGTCGCCGCACCCACCACAACGACGCTCAGGCTGACCCCCAACCCGCAGATCCGCAGCACCACGGAACTGCGGAACCGCACAGCGAGGTTCCCGGAGATGACGCTTCCGACGCCCGCGATGATCGGGATGAGCGCCAGGAGCCCCGCCAGTTGCGCCTCGCTCAACCCGAAACTCTCCTGGATCGCCGGGATCCGGGTGATCAGCGCAGCGAACGCGAAGCCCTGGCAGAAGAACAGCGCGCTGACGGCGCGTCGGTGCAGCCGGACCGGGGTCGGCAGGGCGTTTGCATCCGCACTCATGCGTGGCCCCTTCCGCGTCACCGACCGCTTCAGTATGGCCCTGGGCGACCCAGACACCCTGCTGCATCCGTGAACTCGGCGCGCTTCCCCGAGTGCCGCGCTCCTACCGTGAAGCCCCACACCGCTGACTCGAGGGGTGATGACGATGATTCGTCTACTCGGCATTTCCGTGAGCGGGGCCGCGCTGCTGCTGGCCGGAATGGGGCCCGCCTTGGCCCTGGATCCGGACATCAGCGTGAGTCCCAGCTCGAAAGCCTTCGGCCAGCAACAGGTCGGCTCGGACAGCAGCGACATTCCCCTGACGGTCACGAATGTTGGATCCGGGGACATGGTGTTCGGGGCCACCGTGGCCACCCTGTCCGGCGCCGGCGCCGCCAACTTCCTCATCCGCTTCGACACCTGCGCCAACCAGACGTTGCCCGTGGCCGGTACGTGCACCGTGTATGTGGCCTTCCACCCGTTGAGTATCGGAGCCACCTCAGCAACACTGTCGATCGCCTCGCAGTCCGCGGCGCCGCCTGCGCACGTCCCGCTCACCGGCACGGGCACTCGCGTCCCGGAAGACCCCGGACCGCCGCGCGGTGTCACGGCCGCCGCCGGAAACTCGTTCGCGACGGTCCGGTGGTTGGCCCCCCTCGACAACGGGGGTCTGCCGATCACGAACTACTGGGTCACCGCTTCGCCCGGCGGCAAGTCCTGCACCGCCAGCGGTCAACGGGTCTGCGTCGTGCGTGGTCTGACCAACGGCACGGCGTACCGCTTCCGCGTGCGTGCCTCGAACAGCGGACCGGACGGCGACCGAGGCCAGGCATCGGCGCCCAGCGCGGCGGTGACACCGGTCGGCCCTCCCACCTCCCCGCGCGACGTCACGGCAACGCCGCACCGGCGGCGAGCCACCGTCGCCTGGACGGCCCCGGTGAACGACGGCGGCCCCGCGATCAATGGCTACGTGGTTGTGGCATCGCGCGGAAATCGCACCTGCACCACCCAAACCCTCAGTTGCACGGTGCGACACCTGCGGAAAGGCAAGCGCTACTCGTTCACGGTGCGCGCGCGCAACCCGATCGGCTGGGGGCCCTGGTCAACTGCGAGCAACGGGGTGCGGCCTCGCTGAAGCGATCCGCCGCCCCGTCAGCCCAAGCCCCGCGCTGAACAGCCACGCCGCTCGAAGGCGGCGGTCGAGGTGTACTTGCCCTGCGGCAAGTAGGGACCGAGGACGTCCCGTTCGCTCTTCCTCCCCAGGCTGGTCACGCTGATGTCAGCGGGCGTCACCTTCTGCAGCGAGTGGGCGAAGCGCGGGTTGGCTCCGAGGTTGCGCATGATCAGGGTCCCGGATCGTCGGCCCAGGACGTCGCGCCGGTTACCCCAGTTCAGCCACGCCACCCCGCACTGCCGGCGGGCGTTGTCCGGTCGAGTGGCGCGACGGCTCACCACGATCGTGTACCGCCGGTCGCCGCGCAGCAGACGGCGCACCTTCGAGTCGTCGACACAGTCGACCCCCTGGGTCTCCACCGGGCTCGTGTTCTGACAGATGGACCAGTAGCGCATCTGGCCGCGTCCCATTCGGGCCACGCCCGGCCCGGTGCGCGGGGTCCGAGGCAGTTTCCCGCGCAGCACGAGGACGTCGCCGAAGGCAGCGTTGATCGGGCCCACCGTGTACTTGACGGCGCGGTTGTCGTAGAAGCCGCCAACCTCGCCAAGCGCCAGGTCCTTCTTCCTCAGGTCCTGCGACGGGGTGTCATACCGGAAGATCGACAACGCCAGCGGGGTGTTGAAGAAGCGCTCCCAGCGCACCGGTTCGAAAGCCGAGTTGGTGATGGGATCAGCGCCGGGGGTGTGCACCAGCGAGTCGTACAACGCTGCGGGCATCGTGGTGACGTTGAAGTACCGCTGCGGGTCGTTGATCGCCGCACACACCTGCCGCCCCCGCAGCTCCGAGCCGTCGGACAACAGCAGGCGGGGTCGGGGCAGGGCCCGAGTCGCCGCGTCAGCCGCCCGATCCGGCAGGTACACGCGGTAGATCAGCTCCTGCACAGCGCCGGGATTGGCGTCGGGGGCGTCCAGGACGTTCGGCCCGGGAGCATCTTCGCCGGGGGCGGGGACGGTTACCCGGTATCGGCGCGGGGTGGCGTACCGGCGAGCGCCCGCGACGTAGGGGTTGATGCTGTGCGGCCCCGGAGCGATGTTCTGATCCTCCAGGGAGTCGACGGCGCCCTGATCGACGTACGCGTTCAGCGACATGAACCGGGCGTGCGGGTAGCGGCCGTCCAAGATCAACCGCGCCCCCGCCGGTACCCGGAACCGGGCCCCCCAGTAGATCGCCGCTGTCTCGGGGTAGGCCTTGTTGGTGACCGGGTTCGCCTTGTCCATGGGACCGAACCAGAAGCAGTTGGCCTGCGGCACGCCTCGAGTGACGGGCGTCTCCGGTGCTGCGCCGGCGCCGGCGCCGGGAGGAACGACGATCACACCCGCGGCCACCGCCACCGCCACGCTGCCCATCGAAAGGATCGCTCGAGATCTCCGCATTGGAACAGGCTAAACCGATACCTACACTGAGTCAGTGCCCATTGCCGGACCGTCACCCCGCCCGTCACGGCGCGCGTTCCTCGCCGGGGTAGCAGGGGCCGTCGGGGCCGTCGGGATGGCCGGATGTGCGGCCGAACAGGTCGGCGGCCACCCGATCCCGGTCCCTCGTGAACGAGCACCTCGCTCAGGCCAGCCGGACATCGTGATGATCGTCGCCGACGACCACCGGTGGGATCACGTCAGCGCGGTGCCCAGTCACCCACCGTTCCTGCAGACACCGAACCTCGACGCCCTGGCCGCCCGGGGACAGCGAGCCACCAACGCCTTCGTCACCACCGCCCTGTGCAGCCCGTCGCGCGCCACGTTCCTGTCGGGGGAGTTCGCCACGCAGCACGGCGTGCAGAACAACCTGACCGCGTGGAACCCCGACACGACCACCTTCTTCGAACCGCTCATGGCGGCCGGCTACGACTGCGCCTTCCTGGGCAAGTGGCACATGCCTGGTGCGTTGCCGGATCTGCGCGGCGTGGACACCTTCGTGACCTTCACCGCCGACGAAGGCCAAGGGGTGTACGTCGACTGCCCGCTGCTGGTCAACGGCACGATGACCCCACGCCCCGGCACTTACCTGACCGACGAGCTCACCACCATGGCGCTGGCGTGGATCGATCAGCGCCCGAAGGACCGGCCCTTCGCGCTGTGGGTCGCGCACAAGGCGGTGCACCACCCGTTCACCCCACCGGACCGCTTTGCCGGCGCTCTCGCCGACGCCGACATCGATTCCCTGCCGCCGGAGTCCTTCGAGTTCCTGTCGCTGATGGACACCAACATCTGGGAAGGCACGTTGGGCCGGTTGACCGACGTCTACCGCCGCTACTGCGAGACCTTGCTCGGCCTCGATGACCAGGTCGGTCGACTGGTGGCTGGGACCGATCAGCGCGACCGCGATACCTACGTCGTCTACACCAGCGACAACGGGTACTCCTGGGGCGAACACGCGCTGACCGGCAAGCGGTGGGCGTACGAGGAGAACACCCGCGTCCCGCTGATCGTCGCCGGACCGGGGATCGAGGCAGGCACCACGGATGCCCTGATCCTGAACACCGACCTGGCCCCCACGGTGCTGGACTGGGCCGGTGCCGACCCGCTGCCGAAGGCCCAGGGCAGGTCGCTGCGCCGGGTACTCGAGGGGTCGGCCGACGCCGTTCGCGACGAGTTCCTTTACGAGTACTTCCTGGACTACCCGTACCACGTGCCCGCCATGACCGCGGTGCGCAACAACGAGTCGTTGTACATCGAGTACGACGCCGGCCGCGACCCGCAACTGTTCGACATCGTGACCGACCCCCGCACGCAGGACGACCTCGCCGCAGCCGAACCGGAACGGGCCGGGCAACTGGCGCAGGACCTGGCCGAGCTCCGCTCGACCGTCGCTGCGGGCGGCGTGGTGTGACCACCCCCGCGAGCCGTCGCCTCCCGGGAGTCGCGCTCGCCTTGGTCCCTGCGCTGATCGTGCTGGTCTGCCACCTCGTGTTGGCCCGAGGGGTCGGCCAGGTCGACTCGTTCGGTTCAGTGGGCCTCTACCGCACGGTCATGAACGCGGCTGCCTTGGGCCGGTTCTTCGGACTCTTCGCCGCGGTGGTTCTGGTGTGGGGACTGTTGCGAACCTGGCAGGCGCCCCGGTGGGTGCTGGCGCTGGCCGTTCTGTCCGGGCCGCTCATGTACGCGGTGACCGCGGTC
>CAZVYU010000149.1:0-5450 GCA_964631645.1 uncultured Actinomycetes bacterium | reverse complement strand
CCGGGGGCGAACATCGCCGGCTGCTTCTTCACGGAGTCGACCAGTTCCTGCGGGGTGAATGCCTGGGTGGGGTCGGCGACGTACTTGTTGAGGACGGTCGTGTCGCCGGTGTAGGCGGGGATACCGCTCTGCATCTCGATGAGGTTCTTGATCGTTGCGGTGTCGCCGTTGGGCATGCCGGGGACGTACTTGTCGATCACGTCGTCGAACGAGATCTTGCCCTCGTCGATGAGTTGCAGGATCACGGTGGCGGTCATGGTCTTGGTGATGCTGCCGACGCGGGTGTGGTCGGCGGGCGTCACCGGCTGGTCGGTCCCCTGCTTGGCGACGCCGGAGGAGCCGACCCATTGACCGTCGTCGGTCCAGACCCCCGCTTGGATACCCGGTGTGTTGAAGTCCTTGCGGACTTGCTCCAGGGCCTGCTGGAGTTCGACCTTCACGTCGGGGCTGAGGGCTACTGTCGTGGCGCTCACGCTGGGGCTGGGGCTGGGGGATGGCGCGTCGGACGAGGACGACGAGCAACCTGTTGCGATGAGGGCGAGCGAGAGGCCCAGCCCGGCAGTCGCGACCAGCGTTCCGGCATTTGTCATGAGGGGTCTCCTGGATTGGTGCTGTCGTCCGGATGGGACCTGCTGATGATGCCAGATCGTTCTTCCGACCGCGGCTGGTCATTGGTGCCGCGCTTCCGGGCCCCGGGGCCGGTCACTACGCTCAGTCCGCATGAGCCGGATCTTCACGACCAGCGTCTCGTCGGTCTACCCGCACTATGTGGCGAAGGTGGAGAAGAAGGGGCGCACCCAGGCGGAACTGGATCAGGTCATCACGTGGCTCACGGGCTTCGATGAGGACGCGCTGGCCCAGCGGTTGGCCGACGGGACGACGTTCGAGGAGTTCTTCGCCCAGGCGGACCTGAATCCCGATGCGAAGCTGATCACTGGCGTCGTGTGTGGGGTTCGGGTAGAGGACGTCGAGGACCCCCTGATGCAGCAGATCCGCTACCTGGACAAACTTGTCGACGAACTGGCGCGGGGCAAGGCGATGGAGAAGATCCTGCGCGGATGATCATCGGTCCAGCGGCCCCTCGGGTCAGGTCAGCCGCTTGGTGAGACGCTGCGAGATCGGCAAATAGAGCCGGCGCGGGGTCAGCCGCATCGCCATCGCCACGGCCCGGAACTGCAGGCCGGGGATGCTCACGCCGTGCCCCTGGCGGAGATCACGCAGGCCGCTCCGGGTCCCGAAGTCGTCGTTCCACGCGGGCGCATTGGCGCAGGTCGGCCAGGTCGGCAGGCAGTTCCTCGACGTCGACGCCGGCTTGTTGTCTGAGTTCCGCTGCGACAGTCGACAGACGCTCGATCGTGCGGGCCACGAGAACCAGGTCGTAGCCTTCGTCGGCCAGTCGGTGGGCGAAATGGAGACCGATGCCCGATGTGGCGCCGGTGATGAGTGCGGTCGGCATGCCCCCACCATGGCACGACAGCGAGATTCCCATGGCCCGCCTGTTCGCCAGAGTCTGCGTTGTGCGTCCCAACGGGTCGTTGCGGCGATGGTGATCGTCAGTGGTCGGGGCGGAGATCGGCGAGTTGTGGGACCAGTCAGTGGCGGCGGAACGACGATTCGTACTGGCTGTACGGGACCTGCCCGGTCGGGCTCGCTTCGATCGCGTCGGCCACATCGGCCGGCAGCGGCGTCCACCGTGCCGGCATCTTGGCGGCCAGAGCGGGTTTCAACATATAGATCAGCGCGAAGTTGACGATCCAGATCGACGGCACCATGGACATGCCCACCGTGGTGGTGGTCGAACCCTTGGTGTTGGTCACAAGCTGCGCAGTGCCCGAGAGCTGCTGCGCCTTATTGCCGTAGACCGCTTCCGCTGTGAAGGCCGAGCGGTACAGCATCCGCAGTGAGGCGCGGGCGCCGTTCTGACGGCACCACTTTCCCATGTATCCGCCCGGCTCGATGACGCTGTTCACCTGACGGGTGGGGGCATCGCTGTTCGCGGGACTCTGCAACATCCCGGAGGTGTTGACCATGACGCCGTAACTTGCCAGGACGCTTGCAGTCCTCTTTCCGTCGACATCTGAGTACAGCGGTCGTCTCTTGGTGTTGGTCAGAATCCGAACGCTCGCATCGACCAGCTTCGCCGGGGCCCGTTCCCCGCCGACGCCTCTGCCTGTCACGAACAGGCGGTACTGGCGCTGTGTGAAGGCGTGCTTCTTCGTCAGCCCGATCTTGCGCGCGATGCGATCGGCGGCTTTGGTGCCCAGGGGCCGATTGATCTGCCGGGAGGTCGTCGACTGCGTTGGTGCGTACCGCTCGTACTTACTCACACCGGCGTAGGGCTTGTCGAAGCCGGTGTCGACGGGTGCGGCCGTGGCCCCTGGGGTCGAGGCGAGGATCGCAGCTGCGGCGGTCGCGCACGCGACGGTCCGGAACACACGAGCACTCGGCGCGGCCCGCGATGCTGTGGTGTCGGCACGGACGTCACTCATGGCCGGGTCTCCTTCGGGAACTCTGGTCGGAAGTGTAGGCGCCCGCCTCGACTGAGTCCTTGCGTGCGCCGCCGGGGCTGATCGGGAGGCGCGGCGCCCCCGGAGCAGCCGGTAGGGCAGGTGGCGGCCTAGTCCACGACCACGGTTGTGGTGTCTCCCGCCGGGCCGAAGACCGCCAGATACGCACGAGCCGGTGCCTGCCTGGTCGCCTTGGCCGCGCCGCCGGAGTCGATCATCTTCAGGTCGCGGTCGAACAGTTTCCAGTCGCTCTGGCCGGCGATCGTGATCTTGGCGGCAGACGGAATCCTGCGCCACTCCACCAATCCTTCGGCACCGATGGGGACCTGGTTCTTGCCGGCGGGCAGGTGCGGCACCGTCGCGGCCGGCCGCAGGACGCTGCTGTCGAACGACAGGAACTCTTCGCCGTCCCGTGGGGTGAAGGTGAAGTCGAAAAGGTCCCGGCCGTTCATCAGGGGAACCTGGAGGAACATCGTTCCCACGGTGTCGCCGGTGGTCGCATCGAAGGGAGCGCCTTGTGCGATCGGACCCTGTGCCCGCAAGTAGCCGGCCAGGCCGGGGATGGACGCGATGCTGACGGCCGGGGTGCCGAACTGGGTCCAGTTGACTGAGCTGGGATCCTCGTTGGCCAGCAGCCATTTCTGACCCACTCTTGCCTGCCAGGCCGACGACAATGCACCTCCTGAACGGGTCCGCTGCCCCAGCGCGACATCGGAACAGTAGGTCCCCGTCCCCCCGATGCCGCGCCTCACCAGGTAGGTCCGACCCCAGGCGCGCACCGATCGGATTGAGGCCCCGGGCACTTCGGTGGACCAGAACGCCCCGTCGCTGCGTCGGATCAGGCGCCCGGGTTGCTTGACCCACCGGCCGTCCGCCAGGACGGCGGTCTTCAGAGTTCGGTTTCCAGCCTCGGTCACCTTCAGCGTCAGGTCAAAGGCCAGGAAGACGCCGGTGATCTGCTTGATGTCCCGTCTCGTCGCCTTCTGCTTGGCCGGCGTTCTGCTGATCTGCTTCGGGCTTCGTCTGATCGCGCCGGTCTCGACCAGCCCCTTCAGCAACATCGTGTGGGCGACAGTTTCGGCTGCGGTGGAACTGAAGGTGCGGCCCGCGCCCGCGACGACGACCGCCAGTTCCTGCTCGGGCGCGACGGCGAACGCCGCGTGGTAGTCGTTGCTGTCACCCCCCTTGGTCCAGCCGAGCACACCGGCGGACTTCAGCGCCGGATCCTGCACGGTGTCCCAGCCCAAGCCGTAACGGAAAGCGCCCGGTGAACCCGCCCGCAGTGTGGTGGTTGTCTGGTCAGCAGCCATCTGCTGGATGGCGGAACTCGAAAGGATGCGTCTACCGCGCACCACCCCGTCATTGGTGAAGACCTTGGCCAGTCGGGCCATGTCGCGGGCCGTGGACATCAGGCCGCCGGCGGCGAAGAAGTTGGTGATCTCGATCGGTTGGACCTTGCCGTCCTGGATGATCGGTGCCATCGTCCCCGGTGTCGGCACCGACGTCGGGTAACTCGAGTGCCTCATCCGCAGCGGCTTCAGGATGTTGCTCTTCACGTAGTCCTGGAACGGCATTCCGGAGACCCGTTCCACGACCACCCCGGCCAAGGTGAAACAGTCGTTGCAGTACACGTTCATCGCGCCCGGCGTCGTCTTCAGGTGCGAGTTCGCCAGGCCTGCCAGGACGCCATCGACATAGCTGGGGATCGGTTGGGAGCTGATGCTGTCGGCGTAGTCGGTGCCGGGCAGCCCGGCGGAGTGGTTGAGCAGCATCCGCACGGTGATCTGCCGGTACTGCGGCGACTTCATGGAGAAGTCGGGCACGTACTGCACCACCGGGGCATCGAGGGAGATCTTCCCGGCGTCCACCAATTGCATCACCGCTGTCGTGGTGACCATCTTGCCCACGGACCCGATGCCGAACTTGGTCGTGTCCGATGGCTTCTTGCCTGCGGTGTTGACGCGGCCGAAGGTCCGACTCCACACCGTCTTGCCGCCGGACACCAACGCCACCGACGCCGACGTCGCCTGGGTGTCCTTCAACGCCGCTCGCATGGCCTTACGGCCTGCCTTCTTGGTCTGGGTCCACTTTTGTTTGGACTTCTTCGTCAGCGCCGTCGGCGTGGTCTGGACGGTGTCCGCGGCCTGGGCTGTCGGAGTCCCGGTCACCAAGGTTGTAGCGGCCACTGCCCCGATCACGATCTTGGTAAGGCCCATGGCGAACACTCCTCAAGTAGTGCGCACCCGGATGCACCATCGTCCCGGCAGGCTACCTCGCATCTGGTTGCACGGCGAGGCACGTCCAGCGCCCCGTCGAAAGCCTTCGGCGTCTCAGTCTGTTCGGCGGACTTCGGAGACGTTGCGGGCGATCGCGTCCAGATGGGTATCCCAGGTGCCGCAGCCTCCTCCCCAGATGTCGAGATGGGGGTAGCGCTCTGCGATGGCGCCCGTGTGTTGACCGAGGTCCACGGGATCGCCGGACTCCAGATGCCCCAGAGCGCACAACTCGATCTTGTCCCTCTTGGCGGGGTTCGGACGCAGGCTGCGCACCCGCTCGAACCAGTTCCCCGGTTCGAGCGCCGGCAGGAACTCGAAGGGGTGCGAACAGTTGATGCCATAGAACGCCGGTCGGTCGTCGCCGCTGGGCGCGTCGACGGCTTCGATCGCCTCCTTGAGGGTTGGGCCCGATTGAAGCCTGTTGTTGCTGTCCAAGGTGAACGAGACCGAGGCCGGCAGTCCCGCGTCCGCTGCTGCACGTGCAACGCCGACCGCCTCGGGAACGCTGTTGAAGGTCATGGCTTCCACCAGGTCCACCTCAGCGCTGGCCAGCGTCGCGATCTGGGTCGAGTGGTAGTCCTGGGCTTGTTCCGCCGACATCTGTTGATCCGGATGACCGGCCCGAGAACTGCCTCAGCCCCCCGGGTAGGGAGGCTGAGACTGGAGT
>CAZVYU010000148.1:0-5455 GCA_964631645.1 uncultured Actinomycetes bacterium | reverse complement strand
ACGGTGGTCGCCATCACCCACGACCGGTACTTCCTGGACAACGTGGCGCAATGGATCCTGGAACTGGACCGGGGGCGCGCCTACCCGTACGAGGGCAACTACTCGACCTACCTGGAGAAGAAGGGTGCCCGCCTGAAGGTGGAGGGGGCCAAGGACGCCAAGCTCGCCAAGCGGTTGGGCGACGAACTCGACTGGGTGCGCTCCAACGCCAAGGCCCGCCAGACCAAGTCCCGGGCCCGCTTGCAGCGCTACGAGGAGATGGCCACCGAGGCGGAGAAGACGCGCAAGCTCGACTTCGAAGAGATCCAGATCCCGCCCGGTCCTCGCCTGGGCAATCTGGTGGTCGAAGCCGATCATCTGACCAAGGCCTTCGATGATCGCGTGCTCATCGACGACCTCTCCTTCTCCTTGCCCCGTAACGGGATCGTCGGCGTCATCGGTCCCAACGGCGTCGGCAAGACGACCCTTTTCCGCATGATCGTGGCCGCTGCCGCGGGCGGTTCCGACGACAAAGCCGAACTTCCGACTTCCGGCGACCTGAAGGTTGGCGACACGGTCACGTTGTCCTACGTCGACCAGAGTCGCGCGGGACTGGATGCCACCAAGACGGTGTGGGAGGTCGTGTCCGACGGGCTCGACTGGATCAAGGTCGGCAATGTCGAGATGCCGTCACGGGCCTACGTCGGGGCGTTCGGCTTCAAGGGGCCCGATCAGCAGAAACCCGCCAAGGTCCTGTCCGGCGGTGAGCGTAACCGGCTCAACCTGGCCCTCACCCTCAAGCAGGGCGGCAACCTGTTGCTGCTCGACGAACCGACGAACGATCTCGACGTGGAGACGTTGGGGTCACTGGAGAACGCACTGCTGGAGTTCCCAGGGTGTGCGGTGATCACGTCCCACGACCGGTGGTTCCTGGACCGGGTCGCCACGCACATCCTCGCCTACGAGGGCGACTCTCAGTGGTTCTGGTTCGAAGGGAACTTCGACTCCTACGAGAAGAACAAGATCGACCGGTTGGGTCCGGAAGCCGCTCGGCCGCACCGGGCCACCTACCGGAAGTTGACTCGCGACTGACGGGCCGCTCGACGCCGCCACCACCGGCCTGGCTACGGGGCGCCCCACTCCTGATAGGGGTGCTGAGCCAGGTTCACATTGAAGTACCGGGCATCGTCGGACACGTCGGCCCCGGCCCAACCCGGTAGCTCGAACGGCTCGTCGGCAGAGCCGAGTTCGATCTCAGCCATGACCAGCCCTTCGTTCGCGCCGGCGAACACGTCGAGTTCCCACGTGTGCGAACCAACCGGGATGAGGTGGCGCACCTTGTCGATGACCGGTCCCTGCGCCAGGGTCTGCAACATCTCACGTGCGTCGGCTGCGGGGATCTCGTACTCGTACTCGGCGCGGGTGATGCCGGTGGTCATGCCTTTGATGGTCAGGTACCCGCGATCACCACGCACGCGGGCCCGGACTACGGCGGTGCCACCGTCGGTCAGATAACCCTGCATGATCCGGGTGGATGAGGCGACCTGATTGCGCCACGTGTCATCGGTGACCAGGAACTTGCGTTCGATTTCGGTGCCCACGCGGGAGAGTCTGCCATCCGACGACTGGCTGCCCCGGGCAATCCTCACCTACGCCGTACCGATGTGGGCCACTGGGACGCCCGCCGACTCACCCCTGTCGGCGCACTGCGTCGTGCACCTCGTCGGGACTCGCCTCCTGGCCGGGAGCGCCGGGGGTGCGCCACCGTTGCTTCATCTCCGCTTCGAAGATGTGACGGCGGCCTTCCATGTGTTCGTCACGCAGGCGCTGACTGGCGGCCTTCATTGTGGCGTAGTAGCCGTCGTCGTACTCCTCCATCATCTGGAAGGTCCAGCGGCCCTCGAGCACGTTCAGACCGACGAGTTCCTGCTCGATGAACGCCGCACTGTCCGTCGCGCCGGCATCGCGGAGCATCTCGGCAGCGTCACCCAACAGGAGGTGGGCGTGACCGGTGATCTGATGGAAGTCGTACAACCGGCCGCGGGCCCGCTCGATACATTCCAGCGCTTCGGACACCTTCCCGACTGCAGCGACCAAGTCATCCGTCGCGTCCGGCGGTCGCGCGTGGGCATCGTCGAGGTCTCGCGGCTTGTCGTCGCTCATGCCGGTCCCTTCCGCAGTTCGATGCCCCATCGTGGCAGCGGACCGCAGTCCTGGCGAGACTCCGAACGGCCTCTGGACCGCATTCCCGCCTGCATCTACGCTTGGCACTCCCGCTGCAACGCGGGTTCGTGTCCGCATAGCGTGGGACCGCACGACGCCTGGGTCGTCCCGGCCGGTCGGGAGCAGACCGCGACGGAGGTAGGCCGATGCCCGCAGAACTGGACCGATTCCGCACCGTTCGGAGTCACACCGAAGAACTGGCCGCGCCGTTGAGTCCCGAGGACCAGGTGGTGCAGTCGATGCCCGACTGCAGCCCCACGAAGTGGCACCGGGCCCACACCACATGGTTCTTCGAGGAGTTCGTCCTGTCGCGGTGGGGCGCCCCCTATGAGCCGGTGGACCCCAGGTTCCGGTATCTGTTCAACAGTTACTACGAGGCGGTCGGCCCACGTCAACCGCGCCCCCGCCGCGGCATGATCTCGCGGCCGTCGGTGGAGGAGATCGCCGCTTACCGTCAGGCCGTCGACGACCGCGTGGCCGAACTGCTCGCAGATGCCGACGACCCCGATCTGTTGGCCACCGTGGAACTTGGCTGTCACCACGAACAGCAGCACCAGGAGCTGCTGCTCATGGACGCCAAACACCTCCTCTGGCAGAACCCCTACCGTCCCGCGTATGCCGAACGGGCAGGCACCGGCGATCACCCCACCCCCAAGCCCGTCGAATGGATCACCCACGACGGTGGGCTCGTCGAGATCGGCTACGACGGCGAAGGCTTCTCCTTCGACAACGAAGGACCCCGGCACAAGGTGCATCTGCAACCGTTCGCGCTCGCCGATCGCCTTGTGACCGCCGGTGAGTGGCTGGACTTCATCGCCGACGACGGGTACCGACGACCCGAGTTGTGGCTCAGCGACGGGTGGGCCCACATCAACGCGGAAGGGTGGGACTGCCCGCTCTACTGGGATCAGGTCGACGGTGTGTGGCACGTGTTCAGTCTGTCCGGCCTGCAGCCGGTGGATCCGGCCGAGCCGGTGGTCCACATCAGCTACTACGAGGCCGATGCGTTTGCGCGCTGGTCCGGCGCTCGGTTGCCGTTGGAGTCGGAGTGGGAAGTCATCGCCGATGGGCAGGGCCCGCCGACGCCGACGTTCGGTCTCCATCCCGCTTCCGCTGCGCCCGAGTCGCAGCCGGGGCAGGCAGCCCAACTGTTCGGTGCCGTCTGGCAGTGGACGGCCAGCCCGTACACGCCCTATCCGACCTTCAGTCCGGCCGCAGGGGCGGTGGGGGAGTACAACGGCAAGTTCATGGTGGATCAGCAGGTCCTGCGCGGGTCGGCGAGCATCACCTCCGACGGGCACGCTCGTGCGTCCTACCGCAACTTCTTCCCGACAAAGGCGCGGTGGGCCTTCTCGGGCCTCCGATTGGCGCGCGATGTCTGACTCGGTGACCGCGGTCGGGACGAACTTCTCGATGCAGGTGCTGTTGCGCGAGGACGAGTGGGCCCAACATCTGCGCGAGAAGACACGCGCCGGGCTGGCATCGACCCCGCCCTGGATCCCGCCGGTGTGGTTCTACGACGAGGTCGGATCACAGTTGTTCGACCGGATCACCCAGTTGCCGGAGTACTACCCGACGAACGCCGAGCGGTCGATCCTGGCGCGGCACGCCGACGAGATCGTGGCGTTGGCCGATGTGGACACGGTGGTCGAACTGGGCGCCGGTTCTTCGGAGAAGTCACGGTTGCTGTTCGACGCCGGAGTCCGACACGGGCGCCTGGAACGGCTGGTCCCCTTGGACTGTTCTGAGACGTACTTGGCGGCGTGCGCGGCCGAACTGGCGAACTCGTATCCGACGCTGTCCGTGCAAGGAGTCGTGGCGGACTTCACGTCGCACCTGGGTCAACTGGTCCGCTCCGACCGACGCATGGTCATGTTCATGGGGTCCACCATCGGCAACTTCGACGCCGATGATCGGGCGTCGTTCCTTCGCGACATCGCGACCGATCAGGGTCCGGGCGACTGCTTCCTCGTGGGCACCGACCTGGTGAAGGACACCAGTCGTCTCCTACGCGCCTACGACGATGATCAAGGGGTGACGGCGCGGTTCAACCTGAATGCACTTTCGGTCATGAACAGTCAGTTGGACGCCGACTTCGAGGTCGATGCGTTCCGGCACCGGGCGTGGTGGGACGACAGAACCAAAAGGATCCAGATGCATCTGGTGGCGACCCGCGACACCTGCGCCACTGTCGGCGCCTTCGACGAGCTGCGGGTCGAGGTGCGCGAGGGGAAACATCTGCTCACGGAGTACAGCACCAAGTTCACCCGCGATCAGGTTCACCAGGAACTCGCGGCCGTCGGGCTGGCCGTGCTCGGATCGTGGACGGACGAGAAGGGTGACTTCCTGGTCACCCTGGCGCGTCGAGCCGGCTGACCGCAGGACTGCTCAGCGATTCCCCGGCGACAGATCGATGTAGGCGCCCTGGTCGGGATCGCCGTCGATCTGATCCCACACCGCCGTGCCCAGTTCGACGACGTCAGTGAAGTTGGCGAAGGCCTTGTCCGGGTTCTTCTCGCGGGTGGCGGCGTCGACAAGAGCGATCACGGCAAGGATCACCGATCGGGCCGGTGTCCCATTGAATGAGTCACCGAGGGCCTGGACCCAATGTTCGGCCGCGCCCTTCAAAGCCGTGTAGGCAGCCACGTTCTGTTTGGGGGACCGGGCCGCCGCGCTGGTCACCATGAAGTATCGGCCGGCCGGGGCTGCCATCAGTGCATCGCGGAAGGCGACGCTGGTGGTCTGGACGGTCGTGACCGTGCCGGGCAGTAGCTGCTG
Source organism: uncultured Actinomycetes bacterium (assembly GCA_964631645.1). Classification (GTDB taxonomy): domain Bacteria; phylum Actinomycetota; class Actinomycetes; order S36-B12; genus CAIWTL01. The sequence continues at coordinate 475 of CAZVYU010000148.1, read as the reverse complement.
GAACTGCTCGATGGCCTGCGCGTCCACCGTCGCGGACCCTGCCCAGCCGCCCACCAGATGGACGACGGCGTCCACCCGCCCGTACCGGCTCAACAGGTCGTCCCGGAAGGCTTCGACCGCCGCAAGGTCGGTCAGGTCGACCACCGTCGCCTCTGCCGAACCGCCGGCGGCGTTCACCGGATCGGCGGCAGCCTGCGCGAAGTCCTGATCACGGTCGACGATGACCAGATGTGCCTTGCCGGTGAGGGCGGTCGCGACACCCCGCCCGCCCATTCCGGCTCCCAGGATCACGACGACTGGTTGATCGGTCATTCTCTGCCCTTCCGGCTGCTGGTCCCCCCACCTTGCCGCACGACGGGGAGATGGCGCGAGTCGACGCGCTCGGCCGGAGACTGGCGTACCGCCACGCCGGTGCCGCGAGCGGTGAGGGCGTGGGTCGGGAGTCCGATGCGGTCGGAGTCCTACTGGGTGGGGT
>CAZVYU010000147.1:0-5475 GCA_964631645.1 uncultured Actinomycetes bacterium | reverse complement strand
AAGCGCCGTATCGAAGCCAAGGCCACCTCCGACCCGCACCCCCACGGCCGCGGGGTGAGTAGGCGCAAAGCGCCGTATCGAAGCCAAGGCCTCCTCCGACCTTCACCCGCTCCAGCAGGTGCCGGCCGACCTGAGCGGGCTTCGATACACCGCCTTCGGCGGCACTCACCCCGCAGAGTGCGGCACTCACCCCGCAGAGAGCTCGCCCCGCGACGGTCCGGGTGACATCACGGGGCGCGGAGGGACGACTGTGGCTAGGGTGACTGCATGAGCGTCTCCGCAAGCAAGACCGTCACCATCAATGCCCCGCTGGACCAGGTGCTCGCCACCATCCGCGACGTCGCCGGCCAGACCGAATGGTGGCCGGGCACCATCTCGGCCGTGGTCGACACGACCGACGATGCGGGGCTGCCGGCCCGGGCCACGCTGGTCAATGACGTCAAGGTCGCCAAGGACGAGTTCCAGCTCGATTACGAACACTCCGACACCGGGATGTCGTGGACCCTGGTCGCACCGAGCAAGGCGCAGAAGGCCCAGAAGGGCTCCTGGGTGTTGGTCGACAAGGGCGGCGCCACCGAGGCGACCGTCAGTCTCGATGTCGACTCGTCGCTCCCGTTGCCCGGCTTCGTGCAGAAGAAGGTCATCGGCGACACGTTGAAGGGTGCGACGGAGGGGCTGCGGAAGCACGTGGGTGGCTGAGAGCTCCTCCTCCGAACCGATCGCCGACGGCATCGTCGCGGTCCACCAGCTCGAAGCTCCCGCTGCCCGACTGCTGGCCGGTCCGGTCTGGGACTACGTCAGCGGCGGTGCTGCCGACGAGATCACGCTCGCGGACAACTCGGCGGCGTGGCGTCGGCTGCGCCTCGCGCCGCACACCTTGGTGGATGTGTCCACCATCGACACCAGCATCGAACTGCTGGGCCGGACCTGGCCGCATCCGATCGTGCTGGCCCCGACCGCACGGCACACGGCCTACTGGCCCGACGGAGAAGCCGCCACGATCCGTGGCGCCCGGGCGGCTGACGCCCTGTACGTGCAGAGTTCGTTGGGTGGCACCGACCTGGCCGGCGTTGCCCATGCGACACACGATGCGGACCAGCCGTGGTGGTTCCAGGTGTACATCCAACGCGACCGGGGCTTCACCCGCGAGTTGGTCGCACAGGCGATCGCGTTGGGCGCCGAGGCGCTGGTCCTGACCGTCGACACCCCCACCTTAGGAGCGCGCGACCGCGACCGGCGCAGCAACCTGGGGACGAGCGAAGGCGCCGCCTATCCGATCCTGATGGCCGCCGCCCCCTCCGTCCCCGACGAGGACATCCCGCGGCACCGCCGTGTGTACAACCCCCTGCTCGCGCCCGACATCACCTGGACCGACCTGGAGTGGCTGGTCGACCTGTCCGACGTCCCGGTCCTGACCAAAGGAGTGCTGCGGGCCGACGACGCGGTGCGCTGTGTCGACGCAGGCGCCGCCGGAGTACTGGTGTCCAACCACGGGGCACGCAATCTCGACACGGTTCCCGCCACCGCGGATGCCTTGCCGGCCGTGGTGCACGCGGTGGGCGGGGCGGTCCCGGTGCTGGTTGACGGCGGGGTCCGCCGCGGCACGGACATCGCGAAGGCCTTGGCGTTGGGCGCCACCGCGGTGCTGGTGGGCCGTCCCTACCTCTGGGGACTGACCGTCTACGGGGCGGCGGGGGTCACCCACGTCGTGGAGATGCTGCGCACCGAACTGGACATGGCCATGGCCCTGCTCGGCACCCCCACCATCGCCGATCTGGGACCGGACATCCTGTGGCCGCCCGGCGTTGTCTGATCAGGCCACCTCGTGGGGCATCCCCACCGGCTTGCTCTCGGCCGATCCGCGCTGTCGCAGGTACACCGAGAAGACCACCATGGACGCCACCGCCAGGAACTCCGACTGCCAGTTCTGCAACGTCCGGTTCCAGAAGTCGGGCGTGAAGAAGACGTAGTCCACCAAGGACACCGGCGGCTGATCATCGCGAGCCAGTTCCGCGTTGTAGGCGACGGAGCCGGTGATCGCCTGCGCGACCCACGACCCGAGGAACAACACCGCCATCAGCGCCCCCAAGGACCAGCCGTACAGCCCTGCCCGCAGACCGCCCGCGCGAGCCCATCGGGGAGCGTCCGGGCCGGCGTACCGACCGATCTGTTGATCGGCGTCCGATTCGGTTCCGGTGGGGTCCGCCTTGGATTCAGGTGATCCCCGCTGGATCAGCCACACGGTGGCCAGGATGAACAGCGTGAACTGCAGGTACTCCGACTGCCAGTTCTCCGCGACGTCCACGGCGAACTCGCTGGAGGTGACGAAATGGGCGATGTCGACCGGCGGCAACTCGTCGATGGCCAAGATCCGGTTGTGGTCGGCGAGTCCGACGAACGCCTGAAGAATCAGCGTCACGACAAACAGCGAGAAGAACAGGAGTCCCAACGAGTTGTCACGCAAGGTCTTCATCGCTGCATCAGCCCGATCATGATCATGAGGGCCAGGCCCACGACCACCGTTCCGAGGGTCAGGACGAATACCCCGCGCATGACGACATCACCCGTCGCGTCCCACTGCTGGGTCGTCTGACGGGGCCGGAGCCGGTGGGGCGCCCTCCCACGTCATGTCCGGTCCCTTCGCTTCCGGGTCCGGCGCAGGCGCGTCGTCCGGCACGTAACCGGAGTCGTCGGTCACGCCGTCCTCTTCCTTCCCCTTGTTGTTCGAACCGTCGGGGTGACGCTCGTCAGCGGGGGTCGCCGCCACCAGATCGCCGGGGTCGTGGCCGGTCTGGTCGCGGATCTCGTCTCGCTGATCGATGACATCGACAGGACTGGGTCGCTCGTTCATGGGTGTCCCTTTCAGTGGTTGCGCAACAGATCGATCAACTCGGACTTGCGCAGGTCCGAGTAGCCATGGAGGCCGAGTTCCCGCGCGCGGTCCCGCAGTCGCGCCACGGTCCAGTCGTCGTAGGAGCCCGCTTCCCCGCCTTTGCGTCCCACACGACTGCGGCCACGGGCGGCAGCGGCGTTGCTGATCCGCGCTGCCTTCTCCTTGGAGGCGCCGTCGGCCCGCAACTCGTCGTAGAGATCGGCGTCCTTCAACGATCCGCGCGGCATCGTTCCCCCTTCCTAGAAGACCGGCTTGCCGCCGGTGACTCCGAGCACGGTGCCGGAGACGTAACTGGCGTCTCGAGGTGAGGCCAGGAAGACGAAGGCGGGAGCGACCTCCGCCGGCTGGCCGGCTCGCCCCAGCGGGGTGTCCTGCCCGAAGTGGGCCAACTTCTCCTCAGTCTGAGTCGCCGGCTGAAGGGGCGTCCAGATGGGACCGGGCGCCACGGCGTTCACGCGGATTCCGCGGGAACCCAACTCCCCGGCCAGGTTCACCGTGAAGTTGTTGATGGCCGCCTTGGTGGCGGCGTAGTCCAAGAGGGTCTGCGACGGCTCGTAGGCCTGGATCGAACTGTTGTTGATGATGCTCGAACCCTCAGGCATGTGCGGAAGAGCGGCACGGGTGAGCCAGAACAAGGCGAACAGGTTGGTGGTGAACGTCCGTTCGAGGCGTTCGTCGCTCAACTCCGCCAGACCGGAATCACGCGCCATCTGGTAGCCCGCGTTGTTGACCAGGACGTCGATGGACCCGAATTCCGCGACCGTGCGCTGCACCACGTCATCGCAGGCAGTTCTTTCGCGCAGGTCGACGGCCATGGGCAAGGAACGGCGTCCGGCCGTTTCGATGAGGGACTGGGTCTCCTTGGCATCGACCTCTTCGGGCGGCTGGAAGGTGAAGGCCACATCGGCACCCTCCCGCGCAAACGCGAGGGCCACTGCTCGTCCGATGCCGGAGTCGCCACCGGTGATCAGCGCGGTCCGGCCGACCAACCGGTCGTTGCCCTGATAGGACTCCTCGCCATGATCCGGCACTGGTGTCATGGCGTCGGTACGGCCAGGGGGCTCCTGCTGTTGGGGCGGGAATGCGGGTCCGGTCATGTGCTGCTCCAGTGTCGAGGGGTCCCGCCGGGGCCGTGATCCGGGAGGGCCGGACGGATGGGGCGGCCCCGACGGGCCGAGATCGGCCGAATGGATCCGGTCGACCCCGGTTCCTTCGAACCTAGGCAGGAAGCTGATCCCCGAAACAGGGTGCGGACGAATAGCGGAACCGCGGCACGACGACATGCCGCTCAGCGAACCGCCACTCAGATCCGCACGGCGGCCTGCATCGGGAGACTGAAGCTGAAGATGCTGCCCTCCGGCTCCGCTGCGAGGACCTCGATCGTGCCGCCGTGACCTTCGACGATGCGTTGGCACAGCGCCAGACCGACACCACTGCCGGCGCTGTCGCCCAGCCGGGTGAACATGTCGAACACGCGCTCCCGATCCCCCGGCGCGACGCCTCTGCCGTTGTCCTGCACCCGGACGACGACCAACTCGTCGTGTCGTTCCGCGGTGATCGACAGCCGCAGCGACCGGTCCGGGTGGCGATACCTGATCGCGTTGTCGACGAGTGCGGTCAGGACCTGTCCGAGCTGCCCCGGGTCGGCTCGCACCGGGCCCAGTGGGCCGACGCGGACGTCCGCACCCACTCCCAGCAGGTCGGGGCGGAGGTCGGCCAGCACCCGGTCGACGATCGCTCGCAGTTCGACGTGGGTCGGCTCCCGTGACTGTTCCCGGGCGAGGGCGTAACTCTGCAGGCCCCGCACCAGATCGCCCAGACGCTGCGACCCTCGTTCGATCGCCACGAGATCCGCGCGCACCTGTGGATCGGTATCCGCGGGCAGATCGTGACGCAGATAGCCGACGTTGTCGCGGATGGACCGCACCGGGCTGGCCAGGTCGTGGCCCGCCAGGGCCAGGAATTCCTCCACATCTCGCTTGGCTCGCCGCAACAGAACCGTCTGCTCGGTGAGCACCGCCTCTGTGGTGCGTCGGACGTCGAGTTCCTCGCGCAGTTCCGACACCAGATCCAGACCGCTCAACGCCAGGCCGAGGATCGTCGCCATGCCGATCATGACGTCCTGTTGGCCGGCTCGCTGCAGCGGCCAGTCTTCGACGTCGGGCCACACCGCCAGGTACCCCTTCTCCCCCACGGGCACGAGCACGCGCGACACCTCCCGGTCGGGTCGGTGGGTCTCCTGCTCGGAGATCCCGTGCAGCCAGACCGGCCGCTGGTCGCGTGCCAGGAAGCCGGCGCGCCCGCTGGGGCTGGTGTGTGCCACCTGGGTGACGATCCGTTCGATGACGTCTCGTCGAGAGGACATGGTGAGCAGTTCGGGTGTCTGGCTCCGGAACTCCGCCAGTTGTGGTTCGCGCCATAGCGCCACCAACTGTCGGGGGGGCGCCAGCGCGACGGCGAACAGCAGCGCAGCGACCAGGCCCATGACATCGGTGGCGACTCCGAGCGCCGGCGGCGGGGTCAGCGCCTGCGGATCGCGGATTGCCGACAGCGCCACCGCGCTGCTCAGGATCAGCGAGGCG
>CAZVYU010000146.1:0-5538 GCA_964631645.1 uncultured Actinomycetes bacterium | reverse complement strand
TGGCCACCATTGCCGACTCCATCTTCGAGCGGTATCTGCCCGTACCGTGGTCGGCGGCGCTGGCGATGTGGTTGCTGGCGGTCGGCCTTGGGATGTGGGGACTCATCGTGCGACCGCGGCTGCAGCGCAAGCCCGGCACGGAGCCGCTCCCACCGTTCGTGGCGGCGCGCACTGCCGCGTTGGCGCTGGCAGCATCACGGGTCGGGGCTGGCGTGTTCGGGTTCTACCTCGGGGTGGGTCTGGTGTTCGTCGGTGACCTTCCGGTCCCCGCTGCCCAGAATGGCGCCTGGGCATCCGGCGCCACCGCGCTCGGGGGAGCCGCGATCACCGCCATCGCGTTGTGGTTGGAACGCCTGTGCCGCATCACCGATGGCGATGACGACGAGTCCGGCACCCCCTCGATCGACCTGCGGGGCATGGCCGGCGGCGCGGAACGGTCGGCGTCCTGGCCGACGGCCCATCATCACGATCGGACCTCCGCGTAGGCTGTGCTCATGCCCGACGCACCGGACACCCCCCTGCAGGACCTGCCCTATGACGAGGTCAAGTCCCGCGCCATCCACCTCGCCGAGAAGCGCCACGACATCGGCTTCTTTTACGACCTCTTCCGGCACACCCCCGCCATGAACGCCGCCCAGTCCGAAGGTGGCTCACTGGGCGACCTGTCCGGCAGCCTCATCGACATGGTCGACGCCGCCCGCGAGGCGTTCGGCAGCGGCAACGTGGGCGAACTCGAGCCCCTCTTCCGGGCGCGCTTCGAGCAGTACCTGACCGAGCACGGCCAAGGCTGAGAACCGGCGCGACCCCACGACTTCGTCGGACCTAGCCGGAGGCCGCAGCGCCGGTCGCCCCGGTCGGCCTTCTTCGGTACCAGGCCTCGAACACAAAACTGCCGATCAAGGCGGCCACGAGGGTGATCCACGTGGCCGGCGATCCGGACCGCACCGCGTCGACCAGCAGCACCACGAACAGACCCGTGTTGAAGACGACCGCCGCCACGAGCGGCCAGGCCACCGCGCCCGTCTGTCGCCGCACCCGCAGGTGTCCCAGACTGACGGCTCCATACACGACGAGGAACGCCAAGCTGGTCATCTGACCGACTGCCGCCAGGGGGAAGAACAGGACGATGACCACCGTCACCAACCCGCTGACGAGCAGGGCGACCGGGGTCGAGCGCCACACCGTCCTGGTCAACGCCGCGGACAGTTGGTGGTTCTCCGACACGTCGTACCCGATGTTGGATGCGGCGAAGATCGTGGCGTTGACCGCCGAGGCCGTCGCCAGGATCGCGGCTCCCGAGATCACCAGGAACCCCAGGTTGCCCCACACGGCCTGCCCCGCATCGGCGAGCACATGACCGGCATCGGCCTCGATCTGGGGAAGCGGGACCAGGGACACGACCAGTGTGCTGATCACCAGATACACGACGGCGACCACAAGCAGGGCCGAGAACATGGCTCGAGGCAACTGTTTGCTGGGCCGCAACATCTGGCCTGACGTGTTCGTGACGACACCGAACCCCTGGTAGGTGACGTACAACAGCGCCGCGCCGGTGAGGACGCCGATCGTCCCGCCCTGCGGTCCGGCGGTGACCGCGCCGAAGTCCGCCTTGCCGGCGGCGAACCCGACGAACGCCAGCAGGATCGCGGACTCGACCGCGATGATCGCGGTCTCGGCGCGGCCCACCAGCCGGGTTCCCACCATGTTCACGGCGGTGAAGACCACCACGACCCCGGCGCCGATGATCTTCGGCAACCAGGTCGGCTGGTCTCCGCCGAGGACGATGCGCACGTATTCGGCGAACCCTGCTGCGTACAGCGCGGTCGCGATCAGGTAGGCGATGTACTGGAAGACGTTTAGGCCACCCGACAGGACGCCGGTGCCGAACTCCTGCCGGAGGAACGAGGCGGCCCCACCACGGCTGGGGAAGGTCGCCCCCAGTTTCGAGTACGAGTAGACCGAGAAGGCGGCGACCACCCCGGCGACCAGGAAGGCCACCGGCAACAACGTGCCCGTGCTGACCGCGGCCAGCCCCAGCAGGGTGTAGAGGCCCGCGCCCATCATTCCGCCGACCCCGAGAGCGGCGGCGGACACGGTGCTGATCCCTGCGCCCGAAGAAGACGGTTCAGTCGATCCGGTACTCATCGACGGAACGGTACCGAAACTCGGACGGTGGCAGTGGCGACTGAGGCGCTGGTCAGTCCTCGGAGTCTGATCCCACCGGGGCAGTCTGATGGCTCAGAATCCGCCGGACTCCGTCGAACGTCAGAGTTCCGACCGGCTCGGCACCGGCGGTGACGGCCACACGGCCGGTCGGCGACTCCAGAATCGCCACCGATGCTTGCCGCAGAGTCGTGTCGGCGTTGATCACCGGCAGAGCGGTGTCGGGCTGAGGTGGTTCCAGATCGCTGTCGCCGACATCGACGACGGCCATCAGCTTGAGGAGTCGATCCGCGCCCACGAACTCCGCGACGAAGTCCGAGGCCGGCTCCCCCAGAACCTTCGCCGGGGTGTCGTACTGCTCCAGGTAGCCGCCCTGCTTCATGACGGCGATCCGGTCACCCAGGCGCACGGCCTCGTCGATGTCGTGGGTGACGATCACGGTTGTCGTGCCCAGTTCGCGTTGCAGTTTGAGGAACTCGTCCTGCAGCCGGTCCCGAGCCACCGGGTCGACCGCCCCGAACGGTTCATCCATCAGCAGGACCGGCGGATGGGAGGCCAACGCCCGCGCCACCCCCACCCGTTGCCGCTGCCCGCCGGACAACTGGTGGGGATACCGGTCGCCGAACGTGGCCGGATCCAGCCCGACCAGGTCGAGCATCTCGTCGGCACGCCCGTCGGTCTTCTCGGAGTCCCAGCCCAGAAGCCGACAGACCGTGCCCACGTTGCGGCGCACCGTCTGGTGGGGGAACAGCCCGACCTGCTGGATCACGTACCCGATGCCCCGGCGCAACTGGACCGGATCGACGTTCATCACGTCCGTGCCGTCAACCCACACGCTGCCCTGCGTCGGGTCCACCAGGCGATTGATCATCCGCATGGTGGTGGTCTTGCCGCAGCCGGATGGCCCCACCAGGACGCACACTTCCCCGGGCTGTACCGCCAGGGTGAGATTGCGGACGGCCACTGTCCCGTCGCCGTAGCGTTTTTCAACGCTGTCCAGACGGATCATCGGATCGGCGGTAGCGTCCATGCCATGTCCCTTCCGGCGGTCGGCGACGCCCCGAACCCATGGTTCAGTTGGACGTACGTTACGGACAACGTAGACAAGTTGATCGCTGCCGGGGAGCAACATGTCGCATTGACCCTGTGTGCGATGGCCCTGAGCATTGCGATCGCGGTCCCGATGGCGATCCTGGCGCGGATGTGGCGCCCGCTGGAGACGCCGCTGCTGGTCACGACCGGCGTGCTCTACACGATCCCGTCGTTGGCCATGATCGCAGCGCTGTGGCCGGTTTTCGGGCTCTCCGCGCTCACCGTGATCATCGCGCTGGCGCTCTACGCCCTGTTGATCATTTTGCGCAACATCCTGGTCGGGCTGGAGGGTGTGTCACCCACGGCCATCGACTCGGCGGTGGGTATGGGGATGAGCCGCCGCGGCATTCTGTGGAAGGTCGAGGTGCCGTTGGCTATGCCGGCGATCCTGGCGGGTATCCGCTTGGCAACCGTGTCCACGGTGGGACTGGTCACCATCGGGGCGCTCGTCGGCTTTGGTGGCTATGGAACGTTGATCCTCAACGGATTCATCAACAACTTCTACCACGCACAGATCATGACCGCGACGCTGCTGACGGTCGCCCTGGCCCTTATTTTCGACGGTCTGCTGCAACTGCTCGAACGGCTCGTCACACCCTGGGCCCATGCCAAAGGCGGTCGCTGATGGACGGCGTGATGTCGGTATGGCAATGGCTGACGGATCCGGCGCACTGGACCGGTCCCGACGGGATCCCCATCCGAACCCTGCAGACGCTGTACATCAGCGCGGTGGCCATGATCATCGCGATCGCCCTCGCATTCCCGATCGGCATGATCACGGGCCACTTCCGCCGCTTCGGAGGGTTCGTCACCAACCTCAGTGTCATCGGGCGGGCCATTCCCACGTTTGCGCTGCTGATCATCTTCGCCTCGACCGACTTCATCGGGGTCGGAGACCTGGCGGCGATCCTGGCCCTGGCGATCTTTGCCATCCCGCCTCTGCTGACCAACACCTACGTCGGGGTGCGGGACGTGGACGACTCCGTCGTGGACGGCGCCACGGGCATGGGCATGACCGATCGTCAGGTGCTGGGGCGGGTGGAACTGCCGACCGCCATCCCGCTGATCGGTGCCGGTCTGCGCACCACGACGGTCCAGGTCGTGGCGACAGCGACCCTGGCGGCTCTTGTCGGCGGCGGCGGCCTGGGCCGCTACGTCGTGGACGGCTTCGCGTTACAGGACATCACGTTGATGATGTCCGGCGTCGTCCTCGTGTCCGTCGTATCGATCGGAACCGAGGCCATCCTCGCTGTTCTGCAGCGGTACCTGACACCATTGCCCCTGCGAGGGAAACAAGAAGCGACCACCGGGGCAGGGGGCTGACATGCGACTGAGGTCACTCGCCGCGCTCGTCCCGACGATGGTGCTGCTCGCCGCTTGTTCCACCCTGCAGACCCCGCCGGACGCTGCCGATCCGTCGGACAGCGCGGCTCCGGCACCGAAAGGAACGCTGCAGGTCGCCGCCTACAACTTCGGGGAGAGCCAACTCGTGGCCAACCTGTACGCCGGCGCCCTCAACGCTGCCGGTCACCCCGCCGAGGTCAAGACCCTGACCAACCGCGAGATCATCGTGCCCGCCCTCGAGAAGGGCGATGTGGAGGTCATCGGGGACTACGCGGGCACGTTGACCGAGTTCCTGAACAAACAGGTGAACGGACCCGATGCGCCGGCCAAGGCGTCGTCGGATCTGGACACGACCATGCGCGCACTCCGGGAACTGGCCGCCCAGGAGGGCCTCGTGGTCCTTGACCCGGCGGAGGCCCGCAACCAGAACGCGTTCGCGGTGACGAAGGAGTTCGCGGCAGAACACAACCTGCAGACATTGTCCGATCTGGCTGCCTACTCCCAGCAGAACCCGGTGGTGCTCGGCGGTCCGCCGGAGTGCCCGCAGCGACCGTTCTGCCTCCAGGGTCTGGAGCGCACGTACGGCTTGAAGGTGAGTGAGTTCCGCAGCCTCGATGCCGGTGGTCCGCTGACCAAGTCCGCCCTCAAGCAGGGCAAGATCGACGTCGGACTCGTACTCACCTCCGACGGCGCCCTCGACCAATTCGGTCTGGTGATCCTCGAGGACGACAAGGACCTGCAGGCGTCCGACAACATCGTTCCGGTGCTCAACGGCGACGCATCGGACGCATCGGTGGACGAGACGCTCAACAAGGTGCAGGCCAAACTGACCACTCAGGCGTTGCAGGACATGAACTACTCCGTGGACTGGGAGCGACAGGACCCGGCGACAGTGGCGGAGGCCTGGCTCACCCTGAACGGCCTGGCGTGATCGCCCCC
>CAZVYU010000145.1:3371-5692 GCA_964631645.1 uncultured Actinomycetes bacterium | reverse complement strand
ATCTTCGAGGGCAAGAACTCGATGCGGATCTTCCAGGAGGAGATCTTCGGCCCGGTGGTCTCGGTGACAACTTTCGGCGACTTCGACGAGGCGCTGCACATCGCCAACGACACTCTGTACGGCCTGGGCGCCGGCGTGTGGAGCCGTGACATCAACACGGCGTACCGTGCCGGTCGTGCGATCCAGGCCGGTCGGGTGTGGACGAACTGCTATCACGCCTACCCGGCCCATGCCGCCTTCGGCGGCTACAAGGGCTCGGGGATCGGTCGGGAGACCCACGCCCAGATGCTCGACCACTACCAGCAGACCAAGAACCTGCTGGTGTCCTACGCCCCGCAGAAGCTGGGCTTCTTCTAAAGAGACTTCGGGCCCTTCTCAACCCCCGTGCCGGGCCCGATGGGACCACCCAGGTCCAACTCACGAACACCCTGGGGGCGGCCGTCTCCGATACGCCGCCCCTGGGGTGTTCCCCATGTCGGGGTCACGGCTGGTCGCTCAGAGGTCGTTGCGATACGTGGCCGGAACGACGACCGGCTCCACCCGGCCGCGAGCCCGCATGACGGTGGCGGCGATCAGGGCGAACGCGGCCATGTCGTCGGTCAGGCCCAGCGGGCCGGTGACCAGCTCGGGGATGAGATCCACCGGCGACAGGACATACAGCGCGGCAAGGACGATCAGAAACACATCGGTCTTGGTCAACCTGCTCATGGGGTGCTCCTTCACGGTGCTCCTCGTCTTCACGGTGCTCCTCGTCGGGGGCCGCCCGTCGGCACCCTCAGACTCAACACCGTCGGTGTACCCGGGATTCCCGCCCGGGAAACGGGCACCGCCGTTAGAGTCCGGCTCATGTCCGGCTCCGCGTGGCGCTATGCCGCAGCGCATACCCGCTGGCGCATCACCGGTGCGGCCGTCCCGCTCGCGGTCATCGGCCCGGGATCACTGCCCGACCGCAGCTACCATCACAACAGCCTGCCGCGATCTGCCTTCGACCTCCCGGCGGACCGGTTCGGCGCGCCGGTCAACCTGATCGATGCCGTGGCCACCGCCCTGCGACAGGCGACCGGGCAGCCGCACAGTGTGGTCAGCCCCGTCGGGAGTCTGGTCTATGCGCGTGACCCGGAGCTGCGCTGGGACGTCGTCCACGACGCCGACATCTGGTGCTACGTCCCGCGCGCCGGGCTGGCCGGCCGGTCGCTTCGGCGCCGTCACGACGATGTCCAGCGTGCCCTGTTCGACGTCCTGGCCGCCGCCGGGGTCCATGTCCGCCAGACCCCCCGGACGCGTTACGTCATGTTGCGGGATGCGGTCGATCAGCGCGACCGCATGGTCGAACTGAAGGTGGCCGACCTCGATTGGCTGCGCCAGGGGCTGAACCGGATCCATCTGCGCGCGTGCGGCGTGCGGGCCCGGCGCAGTCCGGCGTATGCGATCAAGCCACGGCTGGAGTGGGCCGCGTACAGCGCTTTCGAGAACCACTACGCCACGGCCGACGCCGGGTTCGATCAGATCGTCGCCGAGCTGGATCCCGCGGCCGTCCTGCGGGGGGTGCGGTTCGTCTACCACGAGAACCTGGCCGCGGCGCTGCGCCGCTTCGGTCCGGCCCACGTGGCCGAGTCGCTGGTGAGCGACCGGCGGCTGGCCCGCAACCGTCGCGGGGTGCTGAAGAAGTTGCTGATGCTCAGTGTGGTGCGTCGTGACGAACTCATGCGGACCGACGTCCTTCGCCAACTCCGTGAGCCGGCCTCTGCCGACCGAGAGGTCCAGGTGTCCGACTTGGTCGCTGCCCTCCAAGCGGCGGCGTCGGTATCGGAGGACTCGTTGGCCCAGTGGCTCCGCTCTCCGCTGGATCTTCGGTCACGGCCGCATCGCGGCCAGGTGCACCAGTCGCCCCGAACCGGCCAGGAGTTCGGCGGGCGTCCCATCCTCGACGATGCGACCGTCGGCCAGCACCACCACCCGGTCGCAGCTCTCGATGGTGGACAGCCGATGGGCGATGACCACGTTGGTGCGGCCGGTCATGAGCGCCGCCAGCGCCTTCCGCACTGACAGCTCGCTGCGCGGATCGAGCGCTGAGGTCGCTTCGTCGAGGATCAGGACCGGTGCGTCCACCAGCAGTGCCCGGGCGATCCCCAGTCGCTGCTGCTGGCCGCCGGACAACAGCACCCCGCGTTCCCCGATGACGGTGTCGTACCCCAGCGGCAGTTTCAGGATGAAGGAATGAGCACACGCGGTCGTCGCAGCGTCGACCAGTTGTTCGTCGGTGGCGTCCGGACGTCCCAGACGCAGGTTGTCGGCGACCGTGCCGCTGAGCAGATGGATGT
>CAZVYU010000145.1:0-3271 GCA_964631645.1 uncultured Actinomycetes bacterium | reverse complement strand
TCCGGACGTCCCAGACGCAGGTTGTCGGCGACCGTGCCGCTGAGCAGATGGATGTCCTGCGGCACGACCGCGATCTCGGACCGGGCCCGCCGTAGCGGGAGTTCCGTCAGGTCCCGGCCTCGCAGCAGGATCCGTCCGACGTCGGGTCGGTAGTGGCGTTGCAGCAGGCGCGCGACCGTGGACTTGCCCGCACCGGACTCGCCCACGAGCGCCACCGTCGTACCGGCTTCGATCGTCAGGTCCAGGCCGCGGAGGGCAGGCGCCGGCCGCTCGGGATACGTGAAGGTGACGCCGTGCAGTTGCACTGCGGGTGACCCCGGCAGCGGGTCGCGCAGGTCCGGGCCGACTGTGTCGGACTCCTGCGGTTCGGTCAGGAGGTCGACCACCCGGTCAGCGGAACCGACCACCTGCTGCAGCCGGGAGTACTGACCGGCGAGGTCCGCGATCCCGCGGGTGACGATGAGCCCGTACCAGACCACGGCCAGCAGTTGGCCGGCGCTCAGCGCCCCCGACTGGATCATCCGGCCGCCCCACCACACCGACGCCACGACTCCCAGCGACGCCAGCAGGACGATCACTGAGTTCCACCACGCTCGATCCCGGGCCCGGCGCAGGCCGAGTTCGACCGCGGCCTCGGACTGTTCCGCGAAGCGCCGACTCACGACGGTCTCGGCGCGGAAGGTCTTGATCACCCGCGCCCCGGACAGGGCATCCGCCGCCAACGTCGAGGTGTCCGCCAACTGATCGGTGTAGGCCCGCGACAGGTCGCGGGTCCGGCGCCCCGACAACACCGCGATCCCGGCGGCCACCGGGAGTACAGCCAGGAGGAGAAGTCCAAGCTGGGGGCTGATCCAGAACAGGAGGACGGATCCGCCCAGCACGCTCAGTGCGGCATAGGCCGACTGCGGCCCGGCTCCAGCGCCGGAGCCGTACACCGCGCCCGCATCGGTCTGCAGCCGGGCGAGCAGTGACCCCGTTGTGGTGCGGTCGAAGAACGACACGGGCAAGGTGAGAAGCCGATCGAACAACCGGACCCGCAGGTCGCGCACCGTGTACTGACCAGCCGAGGCCACCGCCCAGCTGCGCACCCCACCGGCGACGGCCTGGACCGAGAAGAGGACCAACAGGGTGAGGGCCGCACGGTTCAGCGCCACTCCCCCGTCCTGGGCCAGGGCGGCATCGACCAGCCCTCCGGCGACCCAGGGGATCGCCAGACCCGCTCCGGCCGCCACCAGCACACAGCCGAGCGCGAGCAGCAACTGGCGCCGATAGGGGCGGACGAGCTGCCGTAGTTCGCGCAACGTGGCGCGCGTGCGGGCCATGAACGCTCCGGGGCTCGGGGACAGAAACGTAGCACCGGGGCACCGAAGCTCTCAGCGAGTTGCGGTGGATGCCGCCCGCACCGGGGGCAACAGTGGTTGGCTACCGGATGTGATCGCAGTGAGTCGCCGCAGGCACCGGTGGCGCCTCGGCGCGTGGCAGGAGTCGTTGCACCGCGATCTGGCCACCCTGCGCGACTGGGCCGATGCCGGTCCGGTGGACCTGTACCTGGTGGGCGGCTTGGGGCTGGCGGTCCGTTCGGCGCAGTTCCGGCGCAACCACGCCGACATCGATCTGGCCCTGTTCACCGACGACCTGCCGCGGTTCACCGACTATCTGAGCGACTGTGGCTATCACTGGGCGCGGCCCGTCCTGGGGCTTGCCGTGTCGCCGTGGCACCGGGTGGACCTGGCTCGTTCGGTGCCCGACCCGGGGCCGGCGCGAGCACTGCGGGTGTCCCGCGCGACCAACACCCGTGTGCGTCATTCGGCGGTGCGGACGGACTTCATGGACGTCATGCTCATGCGCCGGGGGGACACCGGCGTCACCATGCTCGGCGACGAGGTGGACGTGCCGTGGGCCGACTTCCTGCCGGCCCGCCCGGTAGTGGGGTCCCGGCGGCTGTGGCTGCCCAACGTGCGCTACAAACGCCACCTACCGGCCCGCTGGCCGCGGCAGCGGCGCGACCTGATCCACGCCGGCTGACCGCTTGATCACGCGTCGGGTGCGGTACGGCGTGGCGCGGTGACGGCCGTTGTGGCGACTGGTAGACGTATCCCACCGATCGAAGGAGACCGACGATGGCGGACGAGACCGCGGCCACGCTGAGCGACGAGGAACGTGCCGAACTCACCGGCATGGCCAACTACTGGTGGCTGTGGCTGATCACCGGCATCGCCTGGTTGATCATCGCGCTGATCGTGCTGCAGTTCGACGATGCTTCGGTCCGTACGGTGGGCTACCTGGTCGGGGCGATGTTCCTGTTCACCGGTATCCAGCAGTTCGTCCTGGCCAGTGTGGTCGAGGGTTGGAAGTGGGTGTGGTTCCTGTTCGGCGTCCTGTTCGTCCTGGCCGGACTGTGGGCCCTGTTCAACCCGGGCGAGACCGTTGCCGCGCTGGCCGACTCGCTGGGTTTCCTGTTCCTTCTGGTCGCGATCTTCTGGGCCATCGAGGCCTTCGCCACCAAGGCGGACAACGAACTGTGGTGGCTCAGCCTCATCGCCGCGATCCTGATGTTGATCATCGCGTTCTGGGTGTCCGGTCAGTTCCTGATCGAGCGGGTCTACACCCTGTTGATCTTCGCGGGCGCGTGGGCGCTGATGTCGGGAATCGTGGACATCGTCAAGGCGTTCCAGATCAGGCGCGTGGGCAAACTCATCGTCAAGTAACAGACTTTCTCCTCCCCCCACTGTGGGCCCCGCTACCCCGGCGGGGCCCACACCCTTGTCCGGGGCCGGGTCAGGCCTGCGGCCAGGACTCCTGGGCCACGTCGAAGGCCCAGATCGTGGAACCGGTCGCCGCGGGGCGCTGCCCCTCCGGCCGGTCCGACGCCTGCGCGTGGCCCGCGCGGAACGACTGCGATTCGGTCCACGCCTCGAAGTCCGCCTGCTCGCGCCAGCGGGTGACCACCAGGTAGTCCTGCGTCCCGCTCAGCGGGCGCAGCAGTTCGAAGGAAAGGAAGCCGGGGGCTTGATCCACCGACTGGCGGCGCGCGGCGAAGCGCTCCTCCAGCACCGCCCCGCCGGCCTCGGGAACGGTCAGGACATTGATCGCCACATACGTCATGGGACCAGCATGCCCGGCCCCCGGGGCCTCGGCATCAGGGCCGTAGGCTTCGCGGCATGGCGCAGTGGCTGAGGTATGTGGCGATCGGTGATTCGTTCACCGAAGGGCTCGAGGATCCCGGTCCGGACGGCCGGCACCGGGGCTGGGCGGACCGCGTGGCCGAGGG
>CAZVYU010000144.1:0-5767 GCA_964631645.1 uncultured Actinomycetes bacterium | reverse complement strand
GACGGCTCCACTTCGCTGGCCAAGGTACTGGCCGGACTGCAGGCGGTGGCCGACCGAGCCGCCGCGGACCCGAGTCTCCAGGTCGTGAACCTGGCCCTGTCGACCGAGTCGCCCCTGCCGCCCTACCTCGATCCGCTGACGCGGGGACTGCGTCGGCTGTGGGCAGAAGGCATGACCGTCGTGGTCGCCTCCGGCAACGACGGTGCGGGCACCGTGTCGTCGCCGGCCACCGATCCCGCACTGCTCGCCGTCGGCGCCACTGACGACCGGCGCACCACCGACCCCGCCGACGACATCATGGGCGACTACTCGTCCTACGGCCGCGCCTTCGGTGTGATGCGTCCCGACGTGGTTGCCCCTGGCACCTCGCTGGTGTCGTTGCGCGCACCTGGCAGCATCGCCGATGTCGAGAATCCGAACGCATCGGTCGGCACCACGTACTTCAAGGGCACCGGAACCTCGATGTCGGCCGCCGTCACCAGCGGTGCCGTCGCCGCTCTGGTGGGGCAGCGCAGTGGCCTGGCCCCCAACGACGTCAAGCGCCTGCTGATCGGCACGGCCAACGACAGCAAGGCGATCCGCACCCAGACCGGCGGCGGGGCAGGCGTCATCGATGTGACCGCTGCGGGACAGGTCCGCCTGTCCGACACACCGCGGTTGCGCTACCTGTGGGACCAGAGCCCCTACAGCCCCGACGAAGCAGATACGGCCGCCTGGGCCGAGTTCGGACGCGCCTGGGACGCCGGTGACCTGCGCGCCGTGGTCGAGGCCTGGAGCCAACTGTCCCCCCAGACCCGGCGCTGGGCCGCCAACGCCTGGTCGCTGTCGGTCATCACCGCCGGGCTCAGCTCCGACGAAGCCGACTTCCTGGCACGGCTGTGGGCTGGCCGTCGCTGGTCGACCGAGAACTGGGAGGGACGCCGCTGGTCCAGTGACGAGTGGGTCGGGCGCCGCTGGTCGTCCATCGACTGGTCGGGACGTCGTTGGTCCACCGATACGTGGGACAGCGCCGATTGGGCAGGCCGGCGCTGGTCCAGCGCTGACTGGCTGGCCTTCGCCTGGAGCGTGCGCAACGACAGCGCCGAGATCGCCGAACTGTGGGCCGAGGAGACCTGGGACGGTCGCCGCTGGTCCGAGGCCTGGACCGGCCGCCGCTGGTCCGGTCGCCGCTGGTCGGAGGACGAGTGGGCGGGTCGCCGCTGGTCCGACGACGAGTGGGCGGGTCGCCGCTGGTCCGACGACGAATGGGCCGGCCGCCGCTGGTCGGTGGGTGACTGGTCCGGGCGCCGGTGGAGCATCGGTGACTGGGCGGGACGGCGCTGGTCCGATGCCGCCTGGGACGGACGGCGCTGGTCCGATGCGTCGTGGGACGGGCGCCGCTGGTCGAGCGACAACTGGAGCGGACGCCGGTGGTCGGACTTCGCCTGGGAGGGCCGTCGTTGGAGCACCGAGAGTTGGAACGGCCGCCGCTGGTCCGTCGTCGACTGGTGACGTGGACCCACGTCAGACCTCCGGACAAGTAGCGCAGCAGCCCCCGAAACGTGCCACGCTGGGGCCGTGATCAGCGGTCGGAGGCCCCATGACGCAGCAGCCCGTGCGGGCCGCCGCGCCCGGCGCTGAGTCCGACGAACCGGTTCACGGGCCGGGCCCCGGCCTGGTGCCGTTCGGTGTCCTGGTGGTGGGGATCCTCTGCGTGGCCGCACTGGTCACGTGGTCGCACGTACTCCCGGAACGACCGATGCTGGCGATGCCGACGGGCGTCTGGCCTTTCCTGCTGCTGATCGTCGCCGCCACCGTGGGAGAGATCTTCTACGTCCCGGTCCGGCACGGCGACACCTGGGAGGACCAGACCTTCGCCGAGATCGTCCTGGTCGGAGGTGTCCTGCTGTTTCTGCCCGCCCAGGCCGTGGTCGGCACGGTCTTGGGTCTGGTGCTCTCGGAGCTGCTGTTCCAGCGGGTGCCGATCAAGGCGATGTTCAACATCGGCTCGTTCGCGATCTCGTCCACCGTCATGGTGGTCGTCTACTACTTCATCGACGACGGCGGCGATCCGCTGGGCATCCGCTCGTTGATCGCACTGATCATCGCAATGCTGGTGTGGGAGTTCCTGAACCTGCTCCTGCTCGGCTGGATCCTGCACCTGCTCGAGGGGGTGAGTCTGCGGCAACTGCTGCGCGACCAGTCGTGGCTGTCCGTGCTCATGGCCCTGACGGCCGTAGGTGTGGCCACCAGCGCGGTCGCCCTGTTGCCTATCAACGCCCTGCTTGCCGCGTTCGCGCTCCTCCCCGCCATCCTGTTGTGGTTCACGTTCCGGGCCAACCAGGCCGAGACCAAGGTGCGCGGCGCCAGCGCCATGGTCGCCGAACTCCCCTCGGTCCTCACCGAGAACACCACGACCTCCGCCCGGATCGCCCAGGCGGTCGCGCTGATCCGGGACATCTTCGGCGCGGATGAAGCGATACTCGTGCGCGACGGACTGAGCTACCGGGCGACCCGTAACCAGGACCGGGCAGTCATCGGGCCCAGCGGGTCACTGATCGCAGCGTTGCCGACCGCGACCGGTTCGCCGGTCGATCTCGGTCCGGACACACTTCCCCCACGCTGGACGCGGGGGGTGGCCGTGCCGTTGAGCACCCGTGACGGCGACCCCGCGTGGCTGGGGCTGGGCGGCATCGCACCTGCCCGCGGGATCGAGGTCCTGCTGCCGTGGTCCCGTGGCGCTCGTGACCAGTGGCTGTTGGCGGACGAGGACCGCTCCAGCCTGGTGAACCTCGTGTCGTCGCTGGCCAGCGCACTGCAGGCCAGCGAGGAAGCCGCCAAACTGACCGCAGTCGTGGACAAGGCATCGGACGGGATCGCGGGCTTCGATGCCGACGGATCCGTCGTGTTGTGGAGTCCTGCCATGGTTCGGATCACGGGCGTCACCGAGACGACCGCCACCCCGGGCGGCGCGGGTCATCCGATCATCGATCTTCTCGCCGAGCTGCGCGGCCACAGCACCGGCGAGGAAGCGGCATCGGTCACCATCACCCGGCCCGACGGAGAACAACGGGAGTTGAAGGTGTCCGTGGCGTTGGTCGCCGACGACGCCCTCTCTGTCCTCACCGTGCGCGACATCACCCGACAGCGGCGGGTGGAACGGATGAAGTCCGACTTCATCGCGACCGTCTCCCACGAACTGCGCACGCCCATCACCCCGATCAAGGGGTACGCCCAGCTGTTGGCCGGCCGCTGGGACCGCATGACTCCGGAGAAGCGGACGTCCGTGCTGGGAACCATTGAGGACCGCGCGAACCACCTGTCACGGTTGGTCGATGATCTTCTTCTGGCCAGCCGCGTCGGCGACGCCGAGAACGCCCGGCTGGACGTCGAGACCAGCCCCGCCGACCTGGCCGAGCTGGTCGAGGAGTCCGTGGCTGCCTTCCCCGCACTGGCGGCCCGCATCGAGGTCACCGGTCGGACGGTGGCGATCCAATGCGACCGGCAGCGGGCGGTGCAGTGCCTGTCGAACCTGATCGGCAACGCCGGAAAATACTCCGACCCCGAATCCCCGATACGGTTGGAGTACGGACCCCTTGAAGGTGAACCATGGGGGGTGGTGGATGTGATCGACTGCGGTCGAGGCATCCCAGCAGAAGAGTTGGACAAGGTGTTCGACCGCTTCTACCGGGTGGAGGACCCCATGACCATGACCACGGGTGGGAGCGGCCTCGGTCTGTTCATCTCCCGGGAACTGGCGCGGGCGATGCAGGGGGACATCACAGTGGAGTCGGTTCTGGGACAGGGAAGCCGCTTTCAGTTACGACTTCCCCTGCTAGAGGAGAGCGCATGACCCGGATCTTGATCGTCGACGACGAACCGAGTGTGCGCGCCCTGGTGCGCGACATCCTCGAGCTCGAGGACTACGAGGTGGTCGAGGCGGCCGACGGTCCGTCCGCGCTGGAGCGGGTCGAAGAGCAGACGCCCGATCTGATGGTGCTGGACATCATGATGCCGGGGATGTCCGGGTTGGACGTCCTGCGCGAACTGCGCCGCGAACGCTCGGGCAACGAACTGCCGATCATCCTGCTGACTGCGGCTTCGGACGACGACACGACGTGGGCGGGGTGGACCGCCGGCGCATCGGTGTTCCTGCCCAAGCCCTTCGACCCGAACCACCTGCTCGACTGGGTCGGCCGCCTGATCGACTCCCCCGAGGATGCCCGCTCCGAAGCGGCGCCGCCCGACATCCTCAAGGAGTTCGGCGGTCTCAACGGCGGGCCCGAATGAAACGTCTGAGCGCCGACAGACTCTCCGGCGTACTGGCGCGGCTCAATGATCGTCCGCGCGTGGTGGTGTCCGGCAACTTCGCCACTCCCCACACCCTGCTCAACGCGGTGGACAAGTCGTTGCCGCAGTACGTGCTGCACATGCTCAACGCGCAGGGCGAACTGCCCAGTCGTGATGGCGTGACCTACGAGACGACGTTCGTGGGGCCCGCGATGCGGCGACGGCCGGGGCTGCGGTACGTGCCGTGCCGACTGAGTCTCGTGCCGGTGCTGTTCCATCGCCGACTGCCTCCGGACCTGGTGCTGCTGCACACCTCGGGTCCGGTGAACGGCATGGTCAGCCTGGGCCTTGAGGTCAACATCCTGCCCGCCGCCATCGAAGCGGCACGGCGGCGCGGCGGCCTGGTGATCGCTCAGGTGAACCCGAAGATGCCGTACACGTTCGGAGACGCCGAACTGGACGTCGATGACATCGACTACTTCGTCGAGGTCGACGAACCGTTGACGACCCACACCGCCGGGGAGCCCGACGAGACGGCGCGGCTCATCGGCGACCGGGTCGCGTCACACGTGCCCAACGGCGCAACCATGCAGTTGGGGATCGGGGCAGTTCCCGACGCGGTGCTGGCCGACCTCACCTCACACCGCGATCTGCGGATCTGGACCGAGATGTTCAGCGACGGAGTCCTGGCGTTGGACGAGAAGAACGCCTTGAGTGCCACGACCCCGTTGACCGCGTCTTTCGTTTTCGGCAGTCAGGAGCTGTACGACTGGGTCGACCAGAACCCGCGGGTGCGGATGATGCGCACCGAGGTCACCAACGACCCCGCCCGCATCGCCAAGCAGTCGATCATGACGTCGGTGAACGGAGCGCTGCAGGTCGATTTGTCGGCGCAGGCGAATGCGTCGCGGATCAACGGCAAGATCTACTCGGGATTCGGGGGATCGACCGACTTCATCGTGGGGGCGCTGCACTCGCGGGGCGGGCATGCCTACATCGCGTTGCCGTCGTGGCATCCGCGGGCCGACAAGTCCACGATCGTGCCGCAGATCCGGGAACCGGTGACGTCGTTCCAGCACTCTGCCGTAGTGACGGAACAGGGTATGGCGGCGGTTTTCGGTAACACCGAGGTGGAGCAGACCCACCAGATCATCGAGAAGTGTGCGCACCCCCGGGCGCGCCCCGAGCTGTGGGAAGCCGCCCGCGAGATGGGCCGCGCCTAGCCAGCACCGGCTGCGGATAAGAAGCGACGGAGCACCCACCGCAGCCCACCCGCCGCGGGGTGAGTAGCGGCGCAGCCGACCCGGCCGCGGGGTGAGTAGCGGCGCAGCCGCGTATCGAAGCCAAGGCCGAGTTCGGCCCGCACCAGCAGACCGCCCTGGGTACGAGCCGACCTGAGCGGGCTTCGATACACCGCCTTCGGCGGCACTCACCCCGCGGAGGGCGGCACACTCCCCGCTGAAGGGCGGCGGCCCCGCAGTCACTGAGTGAGCGCCGA
>CAZVYU010000143.1:0-5778 GCA_964631645.1 uncultured Actinomycetes bacterium | reverse complement strand
GCGCTGATCGGCGACGAGGCGACCGTGAAGACCTTCAGCCGCAAGGACGGGCACGTCTGGCTCCTACCCCAGAACAAGGCCTACCAGCCGATCCCCGGTGACGACGCCCGCATCCTCGGCCGGGTGGTCAGCGTCATGCGACGGCTATGAGCTGACCGGTGCGTCCTGCGCCGCCAGCCGCTGCAGGGCCGCTCGGGCCACGCCAGCGTCGGTGGTCAGCCACATGGGGGGAAGTGACCGTCGCAAATAGGATCCGTACCCCGCCGTCATCAGACGGGGATCAAGTACCGCCACCACCCCCCGGTCCGAGGGCGTCCGGATGAGTCGACCGCTGCCCTGGGCCAGCAACAAGGCCGCTCGGGGCACCGAGACGGCCACAAAGCCGTTACCGCCGGATTCCGCCACCTTCTCCGCGCGAGCAGCCAGAACGGGCTCGTCGGGTCGGGGGAACGGGATGCGGTCGATGATCACGCAGGAACACGAGGGCCCGGGTACGTCGACGCCCTGGAACAGCGACATCGTTCCCACCAGGACACTGGACTCGTCGGCGGCGAATACCTCCACCAGTCGCGCGACGGGCTCGCCGCGGCGCTGGACGTGCACTGACACCCCTTCGATGACCGGCCGCACGATGAGTTCCTCGGCCACCGCATCGACCGCCCGCCACGAGGACAGCAGGATCATCGTGCGACCACCGGCCGCGGACACCAGCTCACGGATCCGGTCGATGACCGCAGGATCGGGACCAGCCCGCCCCGGGCGGGGCAGATCCGTGGCGACGTACAGGATCGCCTGGCGGGCGTAGTCGAAGGGCGATCCCACGTCGACGCTGCGCCACTCACCGTCAGCGAGGCCCAGATCACCGGCCGGACCGCCGAACTCACCACCCAGCGTCAAGGTGGCGCTGGTGAGCACCGTGCTGTCCCGACCGGACAGGTACTCCCCCACCTGACGAGCCACCGACAGCGGTGCCACGTGCAACGCCGGTCCCGGGAAGGTGCTCAACCACGTCACATCGCTGCCCGCGCCACTGATCAACCGCCCGGCGACATCGTGGATCTCCTCCAGCCCCGAGGCCGCGCGATGCCGCACCGCGCTGTCGTCGTCGCGAGACAAGCTGCTCGCCGCCAGGTGTGCCGCGTCGCGCAGGACCGCCAGCGGTTCGATCAGTTCGGACGGCATGGGGCGCTGCTGCTCCTCATATCCGGCCAGCGCGGAATCCAGCCCGGACACCGCCTCGTCCAGCCGTTCGGCCACGTCCTCCGTCAGGAGCGACCGGGCCGAGCGGGCAGCCCGCTCGGCGCTGCGCACCGACAGTTCATCCGTCGCCGCCGTCGTGGCCCGCGCGGCGAACTCATGACCCTCGTCGATGATCAACACATCGTGGTCGGGCACGACGGGGCTGTCGTCCATGGCGTCCAGCGCCAGAAGGGCGTGGTTGGTCACGATGATGTTCGCCTGGGCTGCCGACTCCCGCGCATGTTCGGCGAAACACTCCACCGCGAAGGAACAGCGGGCCGCTCCGACACACTCCCGGCCCGTGGCCGACAACGAGCGCCACACCCGCTCATCCACCTCGCCGGGGTAGTCGTCCCGATCCCCCGTGTCGGTCTCGTCGGCCCATTCCCGGAGAGCGGCCGCCTGTTTCTCGAGCCGACCGGCACTCAGCCCCAGATCCAGTTCTGCGCCGGGGTCCTCATGCGCCCCCTCGAGGCGTGCCCGGCACAGGTAATTGCCCCGCCCCTTCAGCACGGTGAACTCCACCGGCGCGTCCATGCCCGCGGTGACGGCCGGCAGGTCCCGGGCGACCAGCTGCCGCTGCAGGGCCAGGGTCGCAGTGGCGATCACCACGGTGGCGCCGGACTGGACCGCCTGAACCGCGGGAACCAGATAACCGACGCTCTTGCCCGTGCCGGTTCCGGCCTGGACGAGCAACACCTCTTCGGCCGCGATGGCCTCGGCCACCTCGGCCGCCATGCGTTGTTGGGCCGGACGATCAGCGCCGCCCATCGCCGCGACGACAGCCGCCAGGGCAGGGCCGGGATCGGAACTCACGCGCTAACGGTACGCGCTCTCAGGCCCACCGCGGTCGGGCTGTGGATGCCGCTCGGGTCGTCAGCCAGGCGGTCAGATCCACCAACGACAGCGGCTCCGAGTGCAGGTACCCCTGCGCCCGGTCACACCCCATGCCGCGCAGAAGATCGGCCTGTTCGATGGTGCGCACTCCTTCGGCCACCGTGGTCACGCCCAGTCCCCGACCCACTTCGATGATCGCGCGCATCAGCGCCAGTGCCTTGGTGCTGTGCGCCAGGTCCGACACGAAGACCTGGTCCACCTTCAGGATGTCCACGTCCAGATCGCGCAGTCCGCTCAGGGACGAGAAGCCAGTGCCGAAATCGTCCAGCGCCACGCCGAATCCGGCGGCCCGAAGGTCGCGCACGACCCCGCGGGCCAGTTCCGCCGACTCGGCCACGGTCGTCTCGGTGAACTCGAACACCACCGACGAGGCATTCACGCCCGCTGCGGCAACCTCAGCGGCGAGCATGGCGCCGTAGCCCGCGTCGAAGACCGCAGGTGCCACATTCAGGCTGACCGTCAGGTCGGGCCACGTGCGCCGCAGGACGCGCAGATCGGCCAGCGCGGCGGTGCGGATGGCCGCATCGATCCGGGCCACCTGTCCCACGCGCTCCGCGACCGGGATGAATTCGTCGGGCAACTGCAGGGTGCCGTCGGGCTGGCGCCGCCGGGCGAGCGCTTCGACCGCGACCACGACCCCGTCCCGCAACCTGACGATCGGCTGATAGTGCGGGACGAAGTCACCGGAGACCAGGGACCGCTCAATGTCGGCCATCTGTTCCCATTCGGCCACAAGCTCGTCGCGCATGCGGAACTCGAATCGCACCAGGGGCAGGTGCGGCCCGGATTGTGAGCGGGCAGCGGCCAGGTCCGCCTGCTCCAGCAGATCGGCAGCCCGTTCCAGGTCGGAGTACGCCGTGGAGTAGCCAGCAGCCAGTCGCACCGACACTGCCTCCTGGCCCGGCACGTCGACGGCGGCGACGGTCTGGCGCAGATGATCGGTGAGACGCGCGACGGCGACATCCGGAGCACTGTCGCGGAGGAGCGCGGCGAACCCGTGGCCGCCCACCCGGGCCACGCCGAGGATCGGTCCCGGCGCCTGTTCCAGTCCGACCGCCACCGCCTGGAGGACGAGTTCACCGGACTCGCGGCCCCGGGCGTCGTTGAGGGAGCGGAAGTCACAGACGTCGAAGACCACCACGGCCAACTGCCGGGGATCGGACCAGGTCTGGGCCTCGTGCACCGCACCGGCGAATGCCTCGGCGTTCAGCAATCCGGTCAGTTGGTCGCGGCGCCGCGACTCGCCCAACAGCACCCGCATGCGGCGGGCGTCCGTGACGTCCTGACCGGTGAGGACGTACCCCTCGACGCCCAACCCGGACAGCGGCGCCACATGGAAACGCATGTCGTGGACCGCACCCGAGTGATCCACCAGTGAGATCTCCAGCGGATGAGCCGGTCGATCGGGGAATCGTTGGGCGGCCCGCACCGCCGACAAGGTCAGGGCCGGCAGCAGGGTGACCAGGTTGCGCCCCACCATGTCGTCGCGCGCGGTACCGACGTGGGCGCAGAACGAGGGGCTGGCATAGACGAGCCGGTTCCGGCGGTCGACCACCAGAACCACGTCGCGGCTGTTCTGGATGAGCGTTTGGAACCAGGGCTGGTCCGTCGCCTGGCTGAACGTCGTGGCAGCCACCCGCACCCGCGCACGCCGAAGCTCACCACGCGCGGTGAGGCGCAACCAGAGCACGGCGGTGATCACCGCGAACAGGATGACTGCGACCGCAGCCGCCGTCAGCCCCGACGGGACCGGCCCCGACACCAGCAGGAAGAGCAACACCCCGGCCGCGATCGGGACGGGACTGAGCGGCAGGATGCCGGACCATGCGTCGCGCACCCACAACTGGGCGGCGTTCTCCGCCTCGTCACTACGCCGCAAAGCCGCGAGCGCCACCAGCCCGCTACTGACGACGAAGCCGACCGACGACCAGGTCGCAGCAGTGACCCGATCGCCGACCGGAAGGACGTCCGCCAGGATGTCGGCGCCGGAGTAGACCAGCACCGCCAGTTGCAGCAGGACCAGCGGGATGATCGGCAGATACCCCCGACGCCGGGCGGCAGCGGCCAACCCGAGCACCATCACGACGCCGCCGAACTCCACGGCGATGCCGAAGGCCATGATCCAGGCCACCACCGGCGACTCACGCGGCGGTTGTGCCGGAATGACCAGCAGGGCCCACACCACGATCAGACCCAACGTGCCCACCGCAAGATCCACCAACACGCTGCGGCGTTCCGACCCGTCCAAGGCGTAGGGCCAGGTCAGGATGGCGACCGCAACGAGGCAGGGCACCCCGAACACCGCCAACGGGATCGCGTCGACCAACGGTTGGTAGACCCCGGCCGTCCCCGCCGTCGCCAGGTTGGCGATCGCCTGGCTGCCCAACAGTCCGCCCCCGGACACGGCCAACAGCAGGAAGCCGACCCGGCCCCGGTTGCGGTCGCGGCGGGCCCGATCGGCACACGACGCAGCTACGGTGATCGCCGCAGCCGCCAAGGCCACCGCAGCCACGACCCGCGCGGTGGTTGTGGTCCGGGCGGCATCTCCGCCGGCCTGTCCGATCACCACCAGCGCGACCGCCACGGCGGCCACCAGCCAAGTGGCCGACACCAGGACCCGCAGACGGAATGACGAGCCGACCCTCATGGTGCCTCAGCCCCCCGACCCCGGCGGGTCGTCGGCATAGGGAGTGAGCCGCGCGGCCAGCCACTGGGGCACCAGAGCGTCGACGCTCGTTCCATGATCCGAGTATGCGCTGGTGATCACTTCGCCGTGATCATGAATCTCGGACACCAGGTCTCCCCGGTCGAACGGCACCGTGACCCGGACAGCGACGTCGGGCCGTGGCAGCACCTGGTCGATCCGGGCGCGCAACTCGTCCAGCCCGGCCCCCGTGGCGGCCGACACAGCAAGCGCGTCGGGATGCCGGCTGCGGACCTCGGCCAGGACCTCCGGCCGCGTGATCTCACACTTGTTGACCACGACGATCTGGGGGATGTCGCCGGCGTCGATCTCGGCCAGCACCTCTCGTACGGCGGCGAGTTGGCCGAGCGGGTCGGGGTCGCTGCCGTCCACGACATGGACCAGGACGTCCGCCTGATGGACCTCTTCCAGTGTCGACCGGAAAGCTTCGACCAGTTGATGGGGCAGATGACGCACGAACCCGACCGTGTCGGACAGGGTGTACTCACGACCGCCCGGCGTACGGGCCCGCCGCACCGTGGGGTCCAGCGTCGCGAACAGTTCGTCGCGGACCAGCACCCCGGCGTCGGTCAGCCGGTTCAACAGCGACGACTTCCCCGCGTTGGTGTAGCCGACGATGGCGACCGCCGGAATCCCCGTCCGTTCCCGTTCGGCCCGCTGCACCCGGCGCGCGCGGCTCATGGTCGCCAACTGCCGCCGGAGCCGGGCCATCTGGGTGCGGATCCGACGCCGGTCGGTCTCGAGTTTGGTCTCACCGGGACCGCGCAGCGCACCGATGCCGCCGCCCCCGGTGGCCGCCTGCCGGCTCATGGCCTCACCCCAGCCCCGTAGGCGCGGGAGCATGTACTGCAGTTGGGCGAGTTCGACCTGGGTCTTGCCCTCTCGGCTGCGCGCGTGCTGGGCGAAGATGTCCAGGATCAGCCAGGTCCGGTCGACGA
>CAZVYU010000142.1:0-5834 GCA_964631645.1 uncultured Actinomycetes bacterium | reverse complement strand
GTGCTGTACGAAGGCAAACCGGTCGGCACACCCGACGCGGGGGCGTTCTGGCGGGTGATCGCCGACCACGGGGTCAAGGGGCTGTTCACGGCACCGACGGCCATCCGCGCGATCCGCAAGGAGGATCCGGCCGGGGATCTGATCGCCGAGCATGACGTGTCGTCGCTGCGCACGTTGTTCATGGCCGGCGAACGCCTGGATCCGGATACGTACCAGTGGGCGACGGAGGTTCTGGATCGGCCCGTCGTGGACAACTGGTGGCAGACCGAGACGGGCTGGCCCATCGCCGCCAATCCGCGGGGGCTGGAACCCCTGCCGCTGAAGGAGGGCTCCCCGTCGGTCGCTGTTCCCGGTTACGACATCCACGTGGTCGACGGGACCGGCAATGACGTGCCGCCGGGCACCGAGGGCAACATCGTCGTGCGACTGCCCTTGCCACCGGGGACCCTGCCCACCTTGTGGCAGGCCGACCAGCGCTACATCGACTCCTACCTGTCCGCATTCCCCGGCAACTACGCCACCGGCGACGGCGGATACATGGACGAGGACGGGTACCTGTTCGTGCTGGGCCGCACCGACGATGTGATCAACGTGGCCGGACATCGCTTGTCGACCGGGGTGATCGAAGCTGTGGTGGCAGCTCACCCCGCGGTGGCTGAGTGTGCCGTGATCGGGGTCGCCGACCGGTTGAAGGGTCAATCGCCACGGGCCTTTGTGGTTCTGAAGGCCGGGGTCGAGATCGATCCCGCCGAGTTGAGCCGTGAGATCGTCGCCGATGTGCGCCAGCGGGTCGGTCCGGTCGCGGCGATGAAGGAAGTGGTGATCGTCCCGGGCCTGCCCAAGACCCGGTCGGGCAAGATCCTGCGCCGTACGATGCGCGGGATCGCCGACGGCCGGCCGGAACCGGTGCCGTCGACGATCGAGGATCGGGCCGTCCTGGACCAGATCACCCCGCTGCTCACCTCCGACTGACCCCCCGCTCCCCGGGGGAGCGGTTTCGGTCGCATGCGACCGATACGGTCAGGTGCGACCGGAACTTCCAGTCGCAGGTGCAGGTTCCGGTCGCAGTTGGCCGGCTCTTCCTTCTCGAAGGTCCAACACGGGCGCAGCGCGATGCTGCAGATCAGGAGGTTGGCGCATCCCCGAAAGGTCGGACGCCCCTTCGCTCCGAGGCCGGCAGGACATCGCGTAGTTGTGCAACCGTCGCCGCTTCACCTGCGGTGGCTGCGTCGGGCGACCGGGATCCCGGCACGACGAAGTCCGGGTCGACATCAGCCCACGGGATCAGGACGAAGGCACGTTCCGCAGCTCGGGCGTGCGGGATGGTGAGGTCGGGATCGTCACTGCTCCAGTCACCGACTGCGAGGACGTCGACGTCCAATGTGCGTGGACCCCAGCGGACGTCGCGGACCCGTCCCGACTCGGCCTCCAGCCGGTGGGCCAAGGAGAGCAGCCGCATGGCCAGGGCCCGCGCTCGATCCCCTTCGGGGTCGTCCAGGAGTGGATCGACGTTATGCACCGGAGCACTGAGTTCAGCGTCGGCGATGACGACGGCATTGAGGAAGTCCGGTTGATCGACGCCGCCCACAGGGTCGGTCTCGTAGAGGGGCGAGACGATCACGTTCGTCAGAGCCGGATCGGCGGTCAGCGCCGCGACGGCTGCCGCCAAGGCCGCCTCCCTGTCGCCCAGGTTGGCGCCGATCGACAGCGCCACTCGGATCGCCGTCATGTCATCGAGCGCGTCGAGAGGGTCGGCACCAAGAAGCGACCGGAACCTTCAGGTGCGACCGGAAGATCCAGTCGCACCTGGCTGTTTCGGTCGCATGCGACCGAAACCGTCCCCCCGCGGCGCGGGGTCATGGGCGGGTGATCCGCAGCTGGACATCGGTGAACGGGACCCCCACCGGGGCCTGCGGCTTGTGGACGGTGACGGCCACTGCCGTCACCCCCGGATGGGCCAGGCACCGGTCGGCCACCTGCTGGGCCAACGTCTCGATCAGGTCGACCGGATCACCGGTGATCACTGCCACGACGTCGGCAGCGACAGCGGAGTAGTCCACCGTCAACGCCAGGTCATCGGCCGCGGCCGCCGCTCGCGTGTCCACCGTCATCGTCACGTCGACGACGAACTCCTGTCCGTCGCGGCGTTCCTCGGGCAGTACCCCGTGGAACCCCACGGCTCGGATGCCGGTCACCACGATCAGGTCGTTCATGCGGCGCTCACCTGCCGGCCGGGGTCATCAGCTGCGTACTCCGCCAGCAACCGGCGCTCGTCGTCGCGCTTGGGGAACTTCCACACGACCAGCACGATTCCCACGATCACCGCGATCATCCCGGCCGCGTACGCCCAGTTGGCCCCGGCCAAGAAGGACTCCTGGGCAGCCGTGGTGATCGCCTCGGAGTACTGGGGGTACTGCGTGGCCATCGCCTCCGCACTGGAGAAGGACTTCTGCAGTTGGCTCAGGGTGTCCGCCGACACGGGCTGGGGGGCTCCAGCGGCCAGGGCGGCGAACGACGCGGCGTAACCCGCGGTCAGCAGGGCGCCCAAGATCGCCTGCATGACCGCACCTCCGAGGTCACGCTGCAGGTCGGCTGTCGCCGACGCCATGCCGGCCTTTGCCACAGGAACAGCAGCGGTCAAGGAGTGTGACGACGGTGTCCCCGCGATGCCGATACCCAGTCCAAGCGCGAAATAGCCGAGCAGTACGACCTCCCACGACGCTGTCTCGGTCCAGAAGGCCAGCATGATCCCAAAGGCCAGCAACACGAACATGAATCCGATGAGCAACGCAGAACGCGACCCGCGGCGCTCCACGAGTCGGGCCGACAGCCCGGCGACACCGATCATCCCGACCGCGGCCGCCAAGGGGACCGCACCGGACTGCGCCGTGGGCAGTCCCAACACGTTCTGCAGATACTGCTGCCCGACGAACATGCACGCCATGAGACTGCCGAAACAGATCATCCCCCCGAGAGCGGCAACCCAGAAGATCGGCCGCTTGGCGTATGTCAGGTCGTACAGCGGATTCGCTGCCTGTCGCTGCCGCCGGAAGAAAAGAACCGCCGCGACCACCGCCACAGCGAACAGGATGGCGACCAGACTCGTGGCTCCTGGCGTCGGCGCGAACGTGATAGCGATCACCAGGGAGCCCACCATCACCACCGACAGGATCCCGCCCAGGTTGTCGACCGGCTCGGTGGACTCCCCGACGTGGCTGGGGACGAAGAACCACCCCAGGATCAGCGCGATGACGGCCAAGGGGACGGTGATCAGGAAGACCGATCCCCACCAGAACCGCTCCAGCAGAAGCCCTCCGGCCAGTGGACCCAACGCCGAGACGCCGCCGCCGATCGCCGACCACAACGCGATCGCCCGGGTTCGCTGGTTCCCGCTCCACAACGCGGTCACCAGGGCCAGGGTCGTGGGGAAGGCCATGCCGGCCGCCACCCCGCCGAACACCCGGGCCGCCGCCAGGGTCCATTCGTTCGGTGAGTACGCCGCCACCAGCGACGCGGGGACAGCCAACACCACGCCGAGCAACATGATCTGCTTGCGGCCGTACCTGTCTCCGATCGCTCCGAGATACAGGACGGAGGCCGCGAGTCCGAGTGAGAAGCCGATCGCAATGAGGTTCAGCGCCGTCTGCGAGGCCACGAAGGCAGCGCCGATGTCGGGCAGGGCCACGTTCGCCACGGCGAGGTTCAGGTTCGCGACCGCCGCCACCGTGATGAGCGCGACGAGAGGCATGCCGAGCCGGTCGGTCTTCGTTCCCGCCGGGGCCGTGGTTGTCACGTCCGCATCTTGGCATGATCCACGGTTGATGGTGCGCTACGGCGTCGGACCCGGATCCTCAAGGGAGTCTCTACTCAGCGCGCAACACAGCGTGATCATCTCTAGCGTGCGGCTCATGGACATCATCATCCTTGTGCTCCTTGCGATCACAGCCTTCCTCATCGTCCGTGGCGCCAAGCGCGGACTCATCCTGTCCCTGTGGGTGATCAGCCTGATTCTCATGCTCGGGCTGTTCCGTTACCACGTCACCTCGGCCTTGGATCTGAGCTTCTGATGAGCACTATCGACAACATCCCTGCCGACCCCGCCCCGGAGGAGGTCGACGTCGTCGCCACCGAAGTCGTCGCGGTTGACCAGTCGCCGGGCGACAGCGGCGCCTCGACGGTCTGGAGTTTCCTCACGTTCTGGGGCGCCCATCTGTGGGTGCTCGGCTACAGCGGCGTCCTCGCTGGAGCCTTCACCATCCAGCTGGTCATGGGCGAGTTCCCGTGTCCGCTGTGTATGTTGCAGCGCTACGGGATGATCCTCAGCACGCTGGGGGCACTGTTCATCATCATGCAGGCGCGCCGAGGCACATTGACCCCCACGCGCTACATGCAGGGGCTCGGCATGGGTGCCATCGGCGCTCTCGCCGGCGCACTGGTTTCCACCCGCCAGATTCTGCTGCACATCAAGCCGGGCGATCCTGGCTACGGCGAGCCGGTGATGGGGCTGCACCTGTACTCCTGGGCACTCATCACGTTCTTCTGCGTGCTGGTCTACGTCGGCCTGGCGTCGATGCTGGCGCCTCGCGGGATCCCGATGACGTCCAACCAGGGCGCGGCCAAGTGGATCTCCAACATCGTGGTGGCGATCATCCTGTTCATGCTCGTGGCCAATGTGATCGCGATCATCTTCCTGGAGGGCTTCGCCTGGGTCCTGCCCGACGATCCCACCAGCTACGGGCTGATCGACCAGATCCAGGGCAACCCGATCCCGCAGGAGTAACCCGAGTCCGGCCTAGTGCGGGTCGTGGCGAGCGGCCTCGGTCGCGGCCACGACCCGCACTGCGTCGTAGGTCGCGGCGACGTCGTGCACCCGGACACACCAGGCACCTGCCGCGGCGGCCTGGACGGACACGGCGGCCGTGGCCGCCTCGCGTTGATCGAGCGGACGTGGCTCACCGTCGACCGCCAGGAGTTCGCCGAGAAACCGTTTGCGACTGGCCCCCACCAGCACCGGGTGACCCCAGGCGACGAGCCGATCGAGACCGGCCAGGATCGCCCAATTGTGGGCGGCGTCCTTGGCGAATCCCAGACCCGGATCCACGATGATCGCGGCGGGGTCCACCCCGGCGCTGATCGCCCGGCTGACGGCGCGGCCGAGCTCGGTGATGACATCGCCGACGACATCCGGGCCGTAGTGAGCCCACTGCGCCATCTGCTCGGAGTGCGCCCGCCAATGCATGACGACGTACGGCACGGCCAACTCCGCGACCGTCGCAGTCATCGCGGGATCGGCCAGACCGCCCGACACGTCGTTGATCACTGCGGCGCCGGCAGCAACTGCCGCCGCGGCAGTGTCCGCCCGCATGGTGTCGATGCTGACGCGAACACCGGCTTCGACAAGTCCCCGGATCACGGGGACGACTCTGGCGGTCTCCTCGGCCGCGGCGACCCGCTGCGCTCCTGGTCGGGTGGATTCCCCGCCCACATCGACGATGTCCGCCCCCGACCGCGCCAGGCTGATCCCGTGCGCCACGGCGGCGTCGACATCGTCGTAGCGCCCACCATCGGAGAACGAGTCAGGCGTGACGTTGACGATTCCCATCACCCAACAGCGCCCCGGCTCCCCCACGTTCAGGCCGGCGGGAACGGCGGCGGGAGTCACGCGGTCAGGATACGGCCGCCAGCTCCGGTTGTGAGTAGCGGCGCAACGCACCCGGCCGCGGGGTGAGTTGCGCGAAGCCCCCACCGGCCGCGGGGTGAGTAGCGCGAAGCGCCACAGGCCGCGGGGTGAGTAGCGCGAAGCGCGTATCGAAGCCAAGGCCGACCCCCGACCC
>CAZVYU010000141.1:0-5919 GCA_964631645.1 uncultured Actinomycetes bacterium | reverse complement strand
CCCATCTGGGCCGACGTCGATGCGGCCAGTTGACCCTTGACGTCGGGCCGCGTTTTGGCGGCGAGACTGGCCACCACGACCGTCACCGCACCGATCACGATGAACGCGCCGAGCACCGCCGGGACGGCGAAGAAGAGCGGCCACAGGAGGGCGACCAGGACACCGGCACCATTGACGACGCCCGCGTGCAGGTAGGCCGACACCGGCGACGGTGCCTCCGCGGTCAGTGGCAACCAGCCGGTCGCGGGCAGGAGGGCGGAGCGGACCACAGCAGCGCCGCCCAGGGCGGCCGCAGCGACGAACAGAGCCGTCGACCCGCTGACCGCGCCGGCCAGCTCCGCGCGATCCAGTGTCGGCAACGCGACGAACGCGGCGACCACACCGGTCCAGAGGAGCGCGTCGCCGACCAGGAGCTGGCGGCGCACGGCCGCCCCGGCCCGTTGCGCAGATGAGCCAGCGCGGTGCGCGACAAGCCCGGACAGAAGCAGGCCTGAGACGGTCCACCCCAGGGCGATCATGGGCAGGCTGGCACCGGTCACCATCAACGACAGTGACCCGAAGCTGAGCGTCAACAGGGCGCCGAACCGCACCAGCCGTCGCTGCCCGCGCAGGTTCCGGCCGGCATACACCGACACGATCAGCGCGATGCTGGCGACGAACGCCAGCAACGACGCGCTGAGCAGGTCGAGGTAGACGCCGAACGTCACCTGCGTCCCGGCGATGCCGAGGGTGCCGGCCGAGACCTCGAACGGGCCACTGAGGACCACTCGGGTGACAGCTCCCACGCCCAACACCAGCAGCAACCCCGCGACGACCTGGCTCATGCGCATCGTTTTCATGTGCAGGACAATACATGAAGTTTGATTCGTGTGTCTAGTTGCGGGTACAGATGATTGGTGGATGACTCGTGATTCCGGTATTACTGGACGTGATGGCAACTTCAGACGCGAACCCCCGGCAGTGGACGTTCTTTACCAATCACGGTCACGTCCTGGTGTTCCTGTCCCGCCATCCCGACGCCCGGGTCCGTGACATCGCCGCCGAGATCGGCATCACCGAGCGTGCCACCCAGGCGATCCTGTCCGACCTGACCCAGGCGGGATACGTCACCGCCACGCGGGTCGGGCGACGCAACACGTACCGGGTCCACGCCGATCAGGCCTTCCGGCACCCGGTCGAGGCCGATCACACGGTCGGCGAGATCCTGTCTGTGTTCCTGGCGAGCCGCTGACACGACATCACCGCGGGGCCGGATCGTGCCACCGGGCGACCGGCAGCGCGGCCCGGCGTACGAGTTCTCGCACGGTCTCGCGGTAACCGGGATTCGCCGCGGCCGGGGACTCGCCCGGTGCCGAGTCCGGCAGTCGCACCCAGACCGCGGCGGGGACTGACTCGAACCGCAGCGGTGGGTCCAGCGTCACCGCCTCGCCGTCAAGCCCGATCGGCACGGGGCCCGAGGAGTCGACCTGGAATGTGGTGACCGACCACGAGCGCAGCGCCGAGGTGTTGCCGACGCCGAAGACCGCCCGGGCGAACACCTCGGCCGCGCGACCACCGTCGATGCGCAGACAGACGACGCCCAGGCTGCCGGTGTCCAACCGGGCGCGACTGCCGAGTCCGACGCCGGCCATCGTGTACGGGTTGTTGGACACCAGGATCACCTGGGCGTCGTCGCGACGGTCGCCGTCGTCGTCGGTGTAGCTCAGGTCCAGCGCCTGCGGGTCGGCGGTCACCAGGTCGGGCAACAGGGCCAGCGTGGTGCCCCACTTGTCGCCGCGGTAGGCGGAGTCCTGCACGATCGAGCCATACAGCCCCACCGACACGTTGTTCAGGAACGGCACCCCGTTGACCCGCGCCAGATCGACGCGTCGGCGGTGGGCGACGCCGAAGGCGCCGAGGGCCGCCAGGGGATCGGCACGGTCCAGGCCCACGTCCAGGGCGAAGTGGTTGCGGGTCCCGGCCGGGACACACACGAAGTCGGCGCCGCGTTCGGCTGCCAGCGCAGCGGCCGCGGCCAAGGAGCCGTCCCCGCCGGCGACACCGACGACGTCTGCACCGTCGTCGAGCGCCTGCTGCACCAGCTCCAGGACGGCGGTGGTCCCGTCGAATTCGTAGACCCGGATGCCTTGCTCGCGCGCCTTGGGGATGAGGCCGAGTTGAGCGGCGCGACCGTCGCCGGAGCGCGGGTTGACCACCAGGGCGGGACGGGCGGCGGCCGGCACGGGTTCGTCGCCCGCGCCCCGGCGCGGCGGCCGACCGAGGGCGTACCGTCCCGCGGGGACGGTGATACCGGCCGCCACGATCGCCGCCAGCAGGAAGTAGCGGTGTTCGTCGTCCCGGACCACCGTCGCGACCAGCACCACGACCGCCGCGACGACGATCAGCACGGCGATCAGTCGCTTCTGCCCGCGGTTGGTGAGCGCGACCCAGCCGGAGGCCACGAGAAACACGAAGGCCGCCGCCGACAGGATGCTGGCCAGCGGGTTGGTGAGGATCGTCGTCAACAGCATGGCGGTCGCCAGCGCGCCGCACACGAGTGCGACCCAGGCCGCGGCCCGACGTCGGCCGGGATGGCCGACGGTGACGCTCACCGCGTGCCGATCCGGGCACCCAGCCGGGCGGCGGTCTGACCGGTCGTCATCCCGATCAGGGAGCCGACGATCACGTCGCCGGGGTAGTGCACACCGACGTGGACGCGGGAGTAGGCGACCGTGGCTGCCGCCAGTCGCAGCGGCACCCCCAGGGCGGGGATCACGCTGCTCACTGCTTCGGCGAATGCGAAGGCCGAGGCGGAGTGTCCGGAGGGGAACGACGTCGATTCCGGCATCGGGACCAGTCGTCCGTCGACCACCTCCGCGCCGTCCCGGTCGGGTCTGCTTCGCCGGGCGAGCGGTTTGAAGCCCAGGTTGACCAGCGCAGAAGCAGCTCCGATCGCCGCCACGCCGGTGAGCGCGGCTCGGCGCCCGGTGCTGCCGCCGACGACGGCGATCACGGCGGCGGTGCCGAACCACAGCACCGACTTGTCGGCTGTGCGGGTGATCCCCCGCAATGCCGCATCCAGCGTGGGGGTTGGCGATCCGGCGATCGCACGGTAGGTGGCGGCATCGACCCGCTCGAGGTCGGCCACGACCCCCCGAGCTGTCACCTGCGGTCGGTCGGCTTCACCCTCGGCGGGCACACTCTCCACGGGCACGCCCTCCCCGGGCAGGTCGGCAGAAGTCACGCCCCCGATTCTGCCGATCCCACCCGCCCCGCGCTCGGTGGTGCGGCCCAGGGGACCGCAAAACTCGCGCTCCGGCGCACACCGCGGGCATTGGAGCGCCGCTACGGCCGAGGTGTGACGCTCCGCCCGAGGTTTGCGGTCCCCTGGGCGGAGCGGCGCGGGTCAGCCGAGACCCTTGACGGCCCGCACCGGGCCGACGGGGGCGGACTTCACCTGGCTGGCCAGGTAGGTCGCCGACGGCTTGATGTAGGCCTGAACTCGGACGTTCTTGCCCTTCTGAGCCATGGTCAGCTTCAGGGTCCGGCCGTTGGCGCCCTTGACCCGCTTCCCGCCGGCGAACCAGCGGTAGTGGACCTTGCCGGCGGCCGGCGGGAGGAACCGCGCCGGCTTGGCCACCAGGGTCTTGCCGACCTTCGGCTTGCCCTTCACCTTGGGAGCTTTGACGGTGGCGTACTTCCCCTTGACGACCTTGTACCAGACCGTCGTCGCGCTGGCCTGCTCGTATCCCTCGTTGCCCGTCTCCACGCGGACTCTCACACGGGTTCCGATGTCGCTCGGCTTCGGGGTCCAGGTGTAGTCGTCCGTGGCGGACTTGATCCGCTTGGGCCCATCACCGGTCTTGCGGAACCACGTCACGTCGGCCGGAGTGGGCCATTCGCTGAAGACATCCCAGATGTCCGCGCTCACCTGCCGGCCGTAGCGGACCTTGCGCCCCTTGACCTTGAGCGGGGAGACCTGACTGGGTGTCCCGTACATCAAGCGGGGCTTTCCGGTTGTGGTGATCACGCCTTTCAGGATCTTTGAGGTGGCGACTGATGCAGCCGATCGGGCATCGGTGTAGCCGTCCTTGTAGCCCAGGACCCGCACCGTGATGGCTGACCCCACATCGTCACCGGTCAGTTCGTACTGCGCCGTATCGGCTCCCTTGATCAACGAGCCGTTGCGGAACCACTGGTAGCTCACTCGATCGGGAGTCGGCGCGAACGTCACTCCGCTGATCGAGGCCGACAGCGTCTTGCCCACAATCTTCGGGCCGCTGATTGTCGGACGACCCGTGACGGACATCGTCGCGGGCGCCACCGGACCCGTCTCGGAGGTGTTCAGCGCTAGGTCCTCAAAGCCGGCGGCGACCACCGTCAGGCGGACGCTGATCCGTTTGCCCACAAGACCAGGTGTGACCGCCAGGATGTTCGTGGTCTCGCCCGGGATTTCCTCTCCGTCGGCAAGCCACTGGTATCCGATGCCGTCCGGGCTGACGCTGTACGTCCCGTCAGTCACGTTCAGGAAGTCGCCGACCTTGGCCTGACCGGAGATGGCCGGCTTCGTCACGACGGTGAGATCGCTGACCGACACGGGATCGGACACAGCCGTCGCGGCATCGTCGCCGAATTCGGCGCGGACCCGGACCCGGAGCGCCTTGCCCACGTCTCCCGCCTGGATGGCGTAGGTCTTGGCTGTCGCGCCGTCGATCTCGACCCCATCCAACAGCCACTGGTAGGAGAACGAGTAGTTGACGTCAGGAGTGAAGACGTCGGTGGTGTCGGCCGTCACGGTGCGCCCCACGTTGGGGATGCCCATCACCTGCGGGGTGCCGGTCACATCGATCCAGAGCGGGTTCGGCCCCGACAGGTTCATCTGCGGCTGCCCCTGGGCATTGAGCCCCTCGCCGTCGTCCTGCGTGCATGCCACGGTCACGCTGCCGACCACGTCGGTCGCCCTCTTGATGCACGACGCCAGGGCACGCTGTCCCCAGTAGTTCGGGTGCAGTGGCATCGACGCCTGGTAGACGTTGCCGAAGATCGCTGCGCTGCGGGACACGTAGGTGACCCATTCGGTGCCCTTGCCGTTGTTGTCCTGCCACGGTGGGGTCCGGCCGGCCTGGTTGGCCTGGTAGTTGACGGCCCCTTGCGTTCCCTTCTCGCACAACCGGTGTCCGTTGAAGGTGTCGGTCGTGTCCAGTTGGACCACGGGGATCTTGGCGCCCTGAAGCGTGTCCTGCGCCTGCAGGATTCCCTTGCGCAGCCCGCCCCGCAGGTCTTTGTACAGATCATCGACGATCCAGTTGAACGTGCTGTCCGCCAGTCCGCAGCCGCCGACGGATGCCCTGGTCCCGCCGGCGACTCCTTCCCACTCGTACTTCGTCTGGCTCCCCTCGGCCACCGGCAGCGGCGGATTCTGGTAGACGATCTTGTAGGAGCCGTCGTCGTAGCCGGCCTCCTTCATCGCCTTGACGATGTTCTCCAGCGAGATCCGGACGGCTTTGGTGGCCAGCGGAATGCCGGCGGCGACATCCTTGAGGACCTCCGGGTCCTCCTCGCACTTGCCGCCGAGCGATCCGTCGGTGATGCACGCCTTGCCGATCTTGCCGAAACCGAAGTCATTGCCTCCGATGGACAGGGCCACGACGGAGATGTCGTCGTTGGACTTGGCGTAGTCCTCCAGCAGTTGCGCCTGACCCTTCAGCGTGCCGAATCCCTGCGGATACGGCGCCTTCACGTTGAAGGTCCCAAAAGTGATTCCCGGCTTGCCGTAGTTGAACTCCGGTTTGCTGAAGGCCGATGCGAATGCCTTGTCGGTGGCCGTGCCATTGGGCTGTGTGGCTCCGGAGCAGGCGAAGTTCTTGGTCGTCCAACCAGCACCAATGAAGGCCGCTGCCGCGAAACTGCGATCGCAGTACGGTGTGGACTCGACCCCCA
>CAZVYU010000140.1:0-5933 GCA_964631645.1 uncultured Actinomycetes bacterium | reverse complement strand
TGGGTCCGGACGCTAGAGCAGCGGCAGAGCTGAGTCGTGTCGAGTTGCCTCTGCGCGCCCGGAGGGATTCGAACCCCCAACCGACCGGGTAGAAACCGGTTGCTCTATCCATTGAGCTACGGGCGCCCGGTGCTGGCTCACAAGTTGGCTCATAGCTGGCTCAAGCGGTGGCCAAATCACCTACCCGTCATCTTGGCAGACTGTGGCGAAGGAGAGGGCCGGTGGGCCAGTCCGCCGCTTATGGCAGTCGGTTGTTCTGTCTGCTGTTGCTGATTGGCTCGGTCGACGCGGTCAAACGGTCCTGCACGGACTCTGAATGGCGTTGACCCGCCTGCCG
This sequence comes from uncultured Actinomycetes bacterium, assembly GCA_964631645.1. Lineage (GTDB taxonomy): Bacteria > Actinomycetota > Actinomycetes > S36-B12 > CAIWTL01. Next base: position 5,596 of record CAZVYU010000140.1, on the reverse strand, counting down.
GAGGGCATTGGGCTGGTGGCAGTCAGAGTGGTGGGTTGGCCGGCTATGACAGCCGGCGGCCAGTTGGTCAAGCCGTTGCATCAGCAGTTGGCGTTGCTGACCGTGCCATTCGGCAGGGTGGTGTTGCAGTACTGGGCGTTCGTGAACGTGGCACCCGTGACATTCGCGCCCGACAGGTTCGCGCCCAAGAGATAGGCCCCGGTCAGGTTGGCGTTCTGCAGGTTGGCGCTGACCAGGTATGCGTAGCCGAACATCGCGTACGAGAGGTTGGCTCCGGCGAAGTTCGTCCCCTGCAACGTGGTGTAGGGGAACTGGGCGTCCGTGAAGGTCGCGCTGTTCACGTTCACGTTCGACAGGTCGGTGTAGCCGTAGTAGCAGCCGCTGTACGAACCGCCCGACTGGACCGGGTTGCAGCGTGACGCCTGAGCGGTCACTGAGCCCGAGCCGCTGACGGGCTTGGGGAATGCCCCGGCGCTGCTGACCCATGCCCGGCGGTAGAGACCTCGCCGCAGTTGTTCCTTCGGGCTGGCCACCACCCCGAGGCCGGCGGCGGCCCTGACGAGCTTGCGCTGGAAACGGTTCAGCGGCAGCGCGTAATGCCGCTTCGGGCGCTGGGCGTCGGCAGTGACCGGTCGCCGGAGGACCAGCTGGCCCACATCGCCGCTGGTCGCAACCAGCGAGACGTTCAGGGCGTTGCCCTGGCCTTTGCGCAGGTCGCGCTGATCCCAGCGGATCGTGGCTCCGAAGAGCTTCTGGGAGTCCAGCCCGGTCCCACCGATCGTGATGCCCCGACTGCTGTGACGGGCGGTCTGCGCCGAGCCCGCTGTCGCAGGCAGCAGCAGGGCGAGTGCGGACGCAGCGACCAGAACGGTGCGGAGCTTCATGAGGCGTTCCCTCCCCGGGGCCCGTCCCCCGCTGCGTCGATGACGATATCAGGGGCTCATGGCTGTCACGGGGTCGAGACGTCGTGGCGGCGCCCTGGGCCTCGAACACGACGCCCGCCAGAGGACCTGCGGGTGCGGTATGTAAGGTGCAGCAGCATGGTGCAAGGACACCGGGACCGAATGTGGCCGGGTAACGGACGGCTCTTCCAGACCCGGAAACCGTCACTTACCGTAGTCGAATGGCGGGAAGACGGTCGCGACAGGACGCTGCGCCGCTCCGTGTAGTCGCCGACAAACGACTGTTCCTCGACGACCGCCTGATCCGGCTTGGTCTCGATGAACTCCCGGACGCCGCCCTGCTGATCTTCGACACCGACCTTCGCTTCGTGATGGCCCGGGGCGCGGCCGTTCAGCACGGCGGAAAACGACCCGACGCGATGGAAGGCCGGCTGGCCGCTGAGGCACTGGAGCCGAAGCGCTGGGCCTTCTACCGGCCGCGTTACGAGGCGGCGTTGCGTGGCGAGGTCACCATCGACGAGGTGACGTCGCCGGACGGCCGCCGCGCCTACGCGGTCCGGTACGGACCGATCCGCGAATCCGACGGCACCATTGTGGGCGGGTCGGTGATGGCCACCGAAGTGACGCAGTTGCGGCAATCGCAGCGGGCGCAGTACGAAGCCGATCGTCGATTCCGGCTGGCGTGGACGTCGGCGCCCATCGGTATGGCGCTGGTCTCCCTGGACCGGCACCTGCTCGAGGTCAACCTCGCCTTCGCCCAGATGCTCGGAGAGGATCCCGACGCGCTGGTCGGGCGCTCGCTGACCGACATCATCCATCCGTCCGATCAACAGACGGACCTCGAACTGCGATCCAGGGTGCTGGCGGGCGATGACGAGTGGGCGGTCACCGAGAAGCGGCTGACCACCGCCGACGGCGCGACCTTGTGGGTACAGCATTCACTCGGCTTGATGCGCACCGAGGACGGCGAGCCGGCCTACTTCGTGTCCCAGTTCGTGGACATCTCCGAGGCGCGCGTCGCCCGCGAGAGTCTTCGTCAGATGGCCACCACCGACTCGCTGACCGGCCTTCCGAATCGCATGGATCTGATTGAGCGAGCGGGCGAATGGCTCACCGCGGGGGAGCCGGTCGCGGTGCTGTTCTGCGACCTCGACGGTTTCAAGCAGGTCAACGACCTCAACGGTCACGTCGTGGGCGACGAGGTACTGACAGCGGTGGCTCGCCGTCTGGTCGCCAAGGTCCGCGCGACCGACCTGATCGCGCGCTTCGGAGGAGACGAGTTCGTGGTTGTGGTTCGGGGCAACGACTGCGCTGCGCGCGCCGATCGGGTGGCCGGCCATCTCATCTCGGCGTTGGAGAACCCGGTCCTCGTCGGGGGCCGGGAACTCAACGTCGGGCTCAGTGTGGGAATCGCGGTGGGCCACCCGACGGAGGACTTGGATCGACTTCTCGCCCGGGCGGACGCGGCCCTCTATCAGGCGAAATCAGCCGGGGGGAACGCCAGCTACTCAGCCAGTTGAGCCACCGGTTCACTGCGCGACCACGTGTCGGTAGGGATCGCAACGGCAAACGTTCCGAAGTGCCTGCCGCTGTGTCGGCATCAGCCGATCAGCGGCCCGATAACGACACGGGACACGGCGTCTGACTGGCCGACCCGTCGGACGCGGCTCACAACGACACGATGCCCCGCAGCAGCAGCGCCGTGGGCGCAGCGGGGGACGGCCGGGCGTCTGCTGCGCGGATGGTCAGTGCCTGTGCACAGCGGAGCTTCGGCGGGCGTCGTCAACAGGCCCTGCTCGTAGATACCGCGGCGTGGCGCGGAACCCCAGGCTGGCGACATCGCCGAGGAGGAGCCATGTACCCATCGTCTGTCATCACGATCCAAGGGAACCTGACCGAGGATGTGCGGCTACGCACGACCAACACCGGCAAGGTCTGGTGCCAGTTCCGGATCGCCGCCACCGAACGGATCCGCGATCGACAGTCGCAGTCCTGGTCCGACGGAGCCACGGCGTTCTACACGGTCAAGTGCTGGAACCGGCTCGCGGAGAACGTGGCGAACAGCCTCGCCAAGGGAATGCCGGTGCTGGTCACCGGCAGATTGGGCCAGCGCCACTACGAACGGGAGTTGGGAAATCGATCCGTCCCCGCTTACGTCTGCGAGATCTCCGCCTCCGCCGTCGGCCCCGATCTGTCGCGCGGCGTCGCGTCGTTCCGCCGGGTCAAACCGGAGTCGGTGGTCCGGGCCGAAGAACGGGCGCTGGCCGAGGCGTCAGCCGTCGCGGGCGCGTCGGGCAGCGAGTCCGGATCCTGAACCGGCTCGAGGAAAGACGCCACCGCACTGAAGTTGGCCCGGCGGGTGGCCCGGCGGATCGCCCGCAACATCGGGCCACCGGCCAGCAGCAACAACACGACGTTGCCGATCGCCCGGGGGATGTCGAACCCCAGCGAGGTCACCAGGCAGAACACCAGGAAGCGGCCCAGGTTCTCACCGATGGGCGCTCCCGCGACGAAGGAGATTCCCGGCGCCGCGGTGGTGAGGAACGGCCAGAACCACAGATTCAACAGGAAGCCGTACAGGACTCCGGCGATCGCTCCGTAGCCGGCCAGCAGGATCAGTTCGCGCCGTCCCCGCGCTCGGGGCAGGAGACCCGCACCCATCCCCAGCCACGCCGCCCCCAGCATCTGGAACGGCAGCCAGGGACCGACGCCCCCCGTGAGCAGGGCCGATCCGAACATCGACACCAGCCCCAGGCTGAAACCGAACCCGGGGCCCAGCGCCCGGCCGCCGATGATGAGCACGATGAACATCGGCTGGAATCCGGAGACGCCCGATCCCAGCGGCCGTAGCGCCGCCGCGGTTGCCGCGAGGACGCCCAGCATGGCCAGTCCTTTGGCGTCGAGTTCGCCGCTGATGACCTCGCTGGCCAGCACGATGACCAGCATCGTCATCACGATCGCGAAGACCAGTGGCGCGTCCGCACTGTGCGCCAGCGCCGCCTCCGAGGGCACGAACAAGGGCCAGGAGAACAGCGCCAGACCGATCAGCGATACCAGTACGAGCACGGCGGTGGACCGGCCGGTGAGCCGTACCGGCGCGGTGACGGCACTCATGGCGCACCGCCGGGAAGTGCCGCCACCACTTCCGCGGTGGTCAGCAGAGGCACCGGGGCCAGGATCTTGGCGACCTGGGGCGCGAACGTCGGCGACGAGACGACCCCGCTGCGAGCGTCCGTGTCCAGCACGACCTCGCCGTCGGCGAGCATCACCAGGCGGCTGGCGACCTCCGCGACCAGTTCCACGTCGTGGGTGGCGATCACGACTGCCGTGCCAGCCGCCGCCCGCTGGGCCAGGATCCGCGCGAGCCGTGTCTTGGCGGTGTAGTCCAGACCGCGCGTCGGTTCGTCCAGCAGCAGGAGGTCGGGATCGCCGGCCAGCATGATCGCCAGGACGAGCAACAGGCGAGTGCCCTCGGACAGATCGTTGGGATGGGTCTGATCGTCGATCGGCCCGTGCAGGTGCACCAATAGCCCGGCGGCGGTGCCCGGCGCCACCCCCGCGTCGCGGTCGGCCGCCGCACACTCCGCGGCGATGGTTTCGGCCCACAGCAGGTCCTGCGGCTCCTGGGGGACCAGAGCCACTCGGGAGATCAGTCCGGCGCCCCGCAACGTGCTCGGGTCGGTGCCCGACACGGTCACCCGACCCGTCCCGGCAAGCTGGCCGGCCAGCGCGGCGAGGAGGGTCGACTTGCCCGCCCCGTTGCGACCCATGACCGCCACCACGTCCCCGGCGCACACGTCGAGCGACACTTGTCGCAGCGCAAGGACGTCCCCGTGTCGGACCGTGAGTCCAACCACTCGTGCCACCGGGAACTCCACTCTCGATGGGTCGGCGGTGCTGTCTTGGGTGAGGGACCCCACGACCGGGGCCAGCGCCCGGCGCAGCGGTTCGGCGGCCCGCCGCGCGTCCCGGATCGACAGCGGCAGCGGGGACCACCGGGCCCAGCGACCCAGTTGCACCACCGGGGGAGCGAGCACCGACGCGGCCATGGCCTCCGCCGGGTCGGGATGGTCGGCGACGGTGCCGTCGGACTGCACCAACAGGATTCGGTCGGCGTACTGGACGACCCGCTCCAGGCGGTGTTCGGACATCACGACGGTCAGCCCGAGGTCATGGACCAGGCGCTGCACCGTGGCCAGGACCTCCTCGGCCGCCTGGGGGTCCAACGCGGAGGTCGGCTCGTCGAGAACCAGCACCTGAGGTTGCGCGGTGAGCACCGACCCGATCGCCACGCGCTGCCGCTGCCCGCCGGACAGCGTGCGCAGGGCACGAGCCCGCAGGTCGGCGATCCCCAAGAGATCGAGGGTCTCCTCGACGCGGCGTCGCATCACGTCGGCCGGCACCGCCAACGACTCCATCGTGTAGGCCAGCTCGTCCTCCACGACGTCGGTGATGAACCCCTGCTGCGGATCCTGGGCGACGTAACCCACGACATCGGCCAGGTCCCGCGGGGCGACATCGGCGGTGCGGCGTCCGGCCACTGACACGGTCCCGGCCATCGTCCCGCCGCTGAAGTGCGGGACCAGTCCGTTGATGCTGCGCAGCAGCGTCGACTTGCCGCAGCCGGTGGGGCCGACGACCAGCGTCAGTTCACCCTCGGGAATGTGCACGGTCACATCTCGCAGCGCGGGTTC
>CAZVYU010000139.1:0-5971 GCA_964631645.1 uncultured Actinomycetes bacterium | reverse complement strand
CTGTGGATCCCGGATCCGAGCGAACCCGAGGCCATCGCACTGGCCGCCGGCGAGGTCGACGCGCTGGTCGTCCCCGAGATCACCAGCTGTGACGACCTCGCCGACCTGTGGCGCAACGAGGAACCGCTGGACATCGACGCCGCCGCCGAGAGCAGAGCCGACAAGGCCTTCGAGTGGCTCGATCGGTTCGTCGCTTCCCCGGGCGCCGTAGCTGCCCTCATCCCCGAAGCCCGATCACTGGAGTTCCAGGTCGTCCCACTTCCCAACCTGCGCGCGGTGAACCTCGTGGTGAAGGGGCTGCTCGGCCGTGGCGTCAGCGAGAACGCCTCGCCCGACCCTCAAGCCAAGGGACTGGGCGAGTACGTGCGCGCCCGGGTTGTCGCTGCCCCCCGCCATCTGTTGGACGAGGCCGAGGGATGACGACGGCCACCGGCCGCGAGCCGCGCACGGAACGGGGTCGCCGAACCCGAGACGGTCTCATCGAGGCCGCTCGCACGGTCTTCGAGCGCCAGGGTTTCGCCGCGACGCGGATGAGCGACATCGCTGCCGAGGCGGGCGTCTCCCACGGGACCGTCTACACGTACTTCGACACCAAAGAAGACGTGCTCGAGGCGACCATGCAGCAGCTGGTCGACCAGTTGCTCGAAACCATCGGCGGGGCAGACCTCACCGATCCCGTGGAGCGGATCGCCAACGCCAACGAGCGTTATCTGAGTGCCTTCGCCGAGAACGCCCCGCTGTTGCGCGTCGTCGAAGAGGTCTCCGTCACCGACCGCCGCTTCTCGGCGATCCTCGACGACCTTCGACGCAGCCACCTGCAGCGGGTCACCGCCCAGGTCCGCCGGCAGCAACAGGACGGTCGGGTGCATGCCGACCTCGACCCGCAGACCACTGCAGCTGCCCTGTGCGCCATGGTCGAAGGGTTCTCGCGTCACTGGACCCAGTTCAGCTCGGTCGATGATCCGAACGGTCAAGCCACTCTTACCGTCCTGTGGCAGCGCGCCCTGGGCCTCACCCCGCAGACCCCTGACCCCCGTCACATCACCCTGGAGGAACCCGATGGAATTCACCGCTGAGCATGAGCAGTTCCGCAAAGTCGTGCGCTCGTTCATCGAAAGTGAGATCAACCCCTACGTCGACGAGTGGGAGGAGGCGCGCATCTTCCCGGCGCACGAGTTGTTCCCCAAACTCGCCGAGATCGGGGCTTTCGGACTCGAATATGACGAGCAGTACGGCGGCCAGGGCGCCGACCACTCCTACACCTTGGTCCTCATGGAGGAGCTCGGGTACAGCACCCACTGCGCCGGTGTGCCGATGGCCATTGCGGTGCAGTCGAACATGGCGACACCGGCGCTGCATCGATTCGGGTCGCACGAGTTGAAGGAGCAGTACCTGAAGCCGGCCATGACCGGCGAAATGGTGTGCTCGGTCGCGGTGTCGGAACCCGACGCCGGATCCGACGTCGCGGGGATCCGCACCAAAGCCGTCCGCGACGGTGACGACTGGATCATCAACGGCCGCAAGATGTGGATCACGAACGGGTCGCAGGCCGACTGGATCTGCCTGCTGGCGCGCACGTCCGACGAGGGCGGCTTCTCGGGGATGAGCCAGATCATCGTCCCCACCGACACTCCCGGGTTCAGTGTCGGTCGCACGATCGAGAAGATGGGGAACCACTCGTCGGACACGGCCGAGTTGGTGTTCGACGACGTGCGCATCCCCGTGAGCAACACGATCGGTGAACCCGGCAAGGGGTTCCAGCAGCAGATGATGCAGTTCCAGGACGAGCGCCTCGTCGGTTCCTACATGGCGGCGATGGGAGCACGGCGCGCGCTGGAGCGCACCATCGAGTACCTGCAGGTGCGCGAGGCATTCGGCAAGCCCTTGCTGGCCAACCAGTATCTGCAGTACAACCTCGCGGAACTGATCGCCGAGGTGGATCTTCTGACGGTCTACAACCGCGAGGCCGCGCGCCGGTTCACGAACGGCGAGAACGTCACCCGCGAGGCGACGATCGCCAAACTCAAGGTCGGCAAGCTCGCCCGCCAGGTGGCCGACGCGGTTGTTCAGTATCACGGTGGCATGGGCTATGCCGAGGAGAACTGGCCTGCCCGCTACCTGCGGGACACCCGACTGATCGCGATCGGCGGTGGGGCCGACGAGGTCATGATGCGGATCCTCTCGCTGCTCGAAGGGATGGGCAGGAAGTGACCGCGGAGCAGGATCCCGCCGCAGCCGAGGAATCGTCGGAGCCGACGGTCGTCGTCTCGGTCGACGGCGGCGTGGCGACGCTGCGGTTCAACCGACCCAAAGCGCGCAATGCGCTCGACCCGCAGTCGATGGAGTTGTTGCGGACTGCCCTGGCCGACGCCGCCACCGACGACGCCGTGCGGGTGGTCGTCCTCACCGGCACCGGCGACACGTTCAGCGCCGGCGCCGACCTGAAGGCCGCCCTGGTGGGTGGGTTCGATTCCGGGCCGCGGGTCATGGCGGAACTGCTCGCCGCGATCCAGGACCACCCGAAGCCGACGATCGCGCGAGTGCAGGGCAACGTCTACGGCGGTGGGAATGGACTCGTGGCCGCCTGCGACCTGGCGGTGGCAGTGGATCATGCGCGGTTCGCCTTCAGCGAGGTGCGGCTGGGACTCACCCCGGCGGTGATCTCGACGGTGTGCCTGCCCAAGTTGCATCCGGCGGACGCCGCCGAGCTGTTCCTCACGGGGGAACGGGTGTCGGCGGAACGGGTTGCGCGGGCGGGCATGATCAACGCCGTGGTCCCCGCCGAGGGCCTCGACGGGGCAGTGGCCGGCTGGGTGGACCAATTGCGGCGCGGGGGTCCCGAAGCCTTGGCCGGGACCAAACAACTGTTACGCCGGGTCCCGGAACTGAGTCGCGACGACGGCTTCGCGTGGACGGCGGAGTTTTCGTTGCAGTTCTTCCAGTCGGCGGAGGCGATGGAGGGCATGAGCGCTCTGCTGCAGAAACGCCCCGCGTCCTGGTGCGCTGACTGATCGCTCCGTCTGGTGTCGCCCGGGCTGCGGGTCCGGCGCGGAGGGGCCTTGGCTTCGATACGGCGCTGGGCGCCTACTCACCCCGCGGCCTGACGGGGTCTCACCCGGCCCGGTCGATCCGCAGCACCACCCCATGCTCCCCGAAGCCGCGCAATTCGCCGGCCACCAAGGAGTGCCCGATCAACTCCCGGCCGACCACTGTCGCCTGGGCCGATGATCCCAACTGCAACAAGGCCACCCCGCCGTCGGCCAGGTGGCGCCCGATCACGGCCACACAGTCAAGCGCGACAGCCAGTCCATCGGCTCCCCCATCGATGGCGCTGATCGGGTCGTGCGGAAAACGACTGGTTCCGGCGCTCGGCACCCACGGTGGGTCCGCCAGGATCAAGGGGAACCGTTCGTCAGCGGCGACTGCGGTCTGCAGCGTGCCGTGTCGCACCTCGACAGTGAGCCCCGCCGTAGTGGCGTTCACCGCGGTGTAGTCCACAGCGGCGTCGGACTCATCGACACACACGAGCTGTCGCCCGGACCCGGTCACCGCAAGTAGCCCGATCTGACCCGCCCCGGAGCACAACTCCAGAACCGGTCCGGGCGGAAGTCCCGGGAGCAACTCGCTGGCCCACTGCGATTGGGCCGCCGTCCACGGCCGGGGCCGGAGGACGCGATCGTCGAAGGCGATCCGCAGACCGCCAAAATCCATGACCTGACTCATCGATTCGGCACCACCTTGTGGGTGCCGTCGCACCATGGCATCCGCTGCGAGTGCCCGCACGCGCACACCGCCACGACCGGGCGGGTGACCGATACCTGTCGGCCATCCGCATCGGTGATCACGTCGGCGCCCCGCACGAGCAACGGCCCCCGAGGACACACGCGCACGGTGACGGGCTCATCGCTCATGACGCGATCCGTTCGCCGACGCCCCACCGACGGGCCAGAGTTTGGGCCACTTCGCCCTCGAGCAACATGCACGCCGAAGCACCGAACAGGATGTCATCGGCCAGACCGGGGTCCTCGGCCACCAGCGCACCGCAGATGTCACGAGCCGCGACCTGCTCGTGCACGGCATCCGCTTCGACATGCTCGTCGAAGTAGGCGGCGGCCGCGGGCATCCCGACCCGGGCCAAGCCGCCGGAGATGCGGCGGCACGGCAGCGAACTGGACGCCTCGAAAGCCGCAAGATGGCCCATGGCCGCGCCGCGCAGGCGTCCATCGAGACTGAAGATGGCCGGCGCATTGCAGGCTGCCAAAGAGGCAGCGGACACGTCGTCGATGTACGCCCCGTACGTACGATCCAGGCCCGCAGCGGCCAGCGCATCCCCGTACATCGTGGAGTGCAGGCGGTCAGGGCGACCGGCGCCGTATTCGTCGTACTGCAGTTCTGCGAGGGCCACCTTGGCCGCCCCGCCGATCCTCGGGAGGACGAAGGAGTACGGGTCGGACTCCTTCAACTGCTGCACGCTGCGTTCGCGGAGGTAGTCCCGTACCTGCTCCGTGGTCGCATGTCGTTGCAGGTACAGGGCCGTGCTGGGTGCCTCGTCCGATTCGACCAGCGCGAAGATCGCCGCGGCGATGTCCTGATGCGCGGCCGCATCGAAGGAGCGCACCTCGTCCCGTAACTGCCGCTCGAAGTGGACCTCCAGTTCGCGCCGGACTGACAGCACCATGGGATCCCACTCACACTCGCGAGCGACCTCGGTGAAACTCCCGAAGTGGAGCTCCAGCAGGATCCACAGCGCCAGTTGGGCGTCGTCGCTTCGGATGACGTCGGCCGGCACGACCAAGGGCGGTGGGGGTGTCTCATCACCTCGGAGCAGACCGATGGCAAAACCGCTGATCGGGCCGCGGGCGCGCGGCAGTTTCATGGTGGCTCCCCTGACTGGTGTCCTCCCACCGTCGTGGGTCCGGCCGGTCAGAGCCAGCCGTCGTCCGGTGCCTTCTGATGGGGGCGCTCGGCGGTGCCGGAAGTCGGACGACAACCGGTTCGGGGGGTTGCTCGCCGAGAGCGGACGATCGCGAAGCGTCGCGTGGTGCCCGGTACTACGGTCGGGGCATGCACATCCTTCGGCGCCCTCCACTCCATGGGCTCGGTGTGGGCGTCGCAGTCGCCGCCGCCACAGTCCTCCTCGTGACGCCCGCCCGGGCGGACCACTCCGCTGAGAAGGTGGTGCGAGTCGCCCACCCGGCGGTCACCGCGACGCTCATCGACAACGGGGAACCGGGGGCCAGCGCCGGGGACGTGCGGACGTATTGGACGCCCCTGACCCGGCCGAAGAAGTCCCGGATCATCGGAACGATGTCCGGCTCTCTGCTGACCACAGCAGTGGACCGGCCACGACGAGGCTTCGAACTTCGGACGGCTGACCTGGTGTTCTCGATCGGACGGGCGCGCAACCAACTGGTGATCGGTGGGATCGCCAAGTACCGCCAACAGGCGGCGACCTTGACCCGCGCCGAGGCGGTCATCCGACCGGTGATCGGCGGCTCGGGACGGTACGCCGGAGCGCACGGCTGGGCCAAGTCGGTCCACAAGCGCGATGGCACGTGGTGCCACATCTTCCATATCGCGGTGCAGCGAAGGTGATGTGCTGAGCAGGAGCGTCAGTCACCCTGCGGGGTGAGTGCTGCCGTCAGGCGGTGTATCGAAGCCCGCTCAGGTCGGCTCGTACCGGGTGCGGGGCTGGGTGGTGTGGGGTTCGAGTCGGAGGTCCGCCTTGGCTTCGATACGCGAGCTTCGCTCGCTACTCACCCCGCGGCGGGTGGGGGTCCCTTGGCTGTTCACCCTTCGGCGGGTGGGGCTTCCGGTCGTGGACGTTCACTCTGCGGGGTGAGTGCCGCCGTCAGGCGGTGTATCGAAACCCGCTCAGGTCGGCTTGTACCGGGTGCGGGGCTGGGTGGGTGTGATGGGTTCGAGTCGGAGGTCCGCCTTGGCTTCGATACGCGAGCTTCGCTCGCTACTC
>CAZVYU010000138.1:0-6018 GCA_964631645.1 uncultured Actinomycetes bacterium | reverse complement strand
CCCGGTGTCGACCTGATCCTGCCCGACTTCAGTTACCTGGAGGACCGGTGGGAAGACATCGACGCGCTGGTGCTGACCCACGGGCACGAGGACCACATCGGTGCCGTCCCGTTCCTGCTGCGCGAACACAGTGACTTTCCCGTGTTCGGTTCGCGGCTCACGCTGGCCTTCCTGCAGGGGAAACTGAAGGAGCACCGCGTCCAGGCGGATCTGCGGCAGGTGGAAGCCGACACCGAGGTCACCGTCGGTCCTTTCACCGTGGAGTTCCTCAGCGTCACCCACTCGATTCCGGACGCCCTGGCTGTTGCGGTCCGTACACCGAGACACATCGTCATCCATACCGGTGACTTCAAACTCGATCAACTGCCGCTCGACGGCCGCACCACCGATCTGAACGCCTTCGCCCAGCTCGGCGACGAGGGGGTCGACCTGCTGTTGGTCGACTCCACCAACGCCGAGGTGCCTGGCTACCTGGTCTCGGAACGGGACATCGCCCCCGTGCTGGACCGGGTGTTCGCGCAGGCCAAGGGCCGCCTGATCGTCGCATCCTTCGCCTCTCACGTGCACCGCATCCAACAGGTGCTCGACGCGGCCGTCGCCCACGGGCGGCGCGTCTCGTTCGTGGGTCGCTCGATGGTGCGCAACATGAACACCGCCCGTGATCTCGGGTATCTCACCGTGCCCGCGAACACGCTCATCAGCCTCGACAACATGAAGGACCTGCCCGACGACCAGGCGGTACTGGTCTGTACCGGGTCGCAGGGCGAGCCCATGGCGGCGCTGTCGCGGATCGCCAACCGGGATCATGAGATCGAGGTCGGCCCCGGCGACACGATCGTGCTGGCGTCGTCGCTCATCCCCGGTAACGAGAACTCGGTCAACCGGGTCATCAACGGCCTGATCAAGCAGGGCGCCACGGTGATCCACAAGAGCAACGCGATGGTGCACGTGTCCGGTCACGCGTCGGCGGGGGAACTGCTGACGCTGTACAACATCGTCAAGCCGCGGCACGTGATGCCGGTGCATGGTGAATGGCGCCATCTGCGGGCCAACGCATCGTTGGCGGCCGCGACCGGCGTCCCCGAGGACAACATCGTGCTCGCCGAGAACGGCACGGTGATCGATCTGGTCGGCGAGTCCATCGCCAAGGTGGGTCAGGTGGCGGTCGGCTACATCTACGTGGACGGATCGAGCGTGGGGGACATCACCGAGTCCCAGTTGAAGGACCGGCGCATCCTGGGCGAGGAAGGGTTCATCTCGGTGTTCGTGGCCGTCGATGTCAGCCAGGCGAAGGTCGTCGCCGGGCCGGAACTGCACGAGCGGGGATTTGCCGACGACGATGAGATCTTCTCGACCATCCGACCGGAGATCACGCAGGCCCTGGAGCGAGCGCTGTCCGACGGCACCACCGAAGCGCAGCAACTGCAGCAGATCGTCCGCCGGGTGGTCGGTCGCTGGGTGTCGCGCACCCACCGGCGGCGCCCGATGATCGTCCCCGTGATCGTCGAGGTCTGACCCTCAGGCGAAGGGGTCGCCTCGTGCGGCCAACCGGGCGAGCGCCTCGTCCGGCGACTGCTGGCGCAGGTCCCCGGCCTCCACCTCGTCCCAACCGAGCGGCGCCGCAACGTGCGGCTCGGGGGTTCCGCGCAAGGAGTAAGGGGCGATCGTGGTCTTGGCGCCGTTGTTCTGGCTCCAGTCGAGGAAGACCCGACCAGGGCGCAACGACCGGGTCATGCGCGACACCACGAGGTCCGGGTCGGCCTCCTCCAACGACACGGCCAAGGTGCGTGCGAACTCTGACGCGGCCGCACTGTCGGCTCCCGCCAACGGGCCGTCGGGCGGTATCGCCACGTACAACTGCATGCCCTTGCTCCCGGACAGGACCGGCTGGCACGGCAGCGCCAATCCGTCCAACACCTCGCGCACGCGCAGCGCCACCTCGCGGCACTCGACGAGACCGGCGGGTGGACCGGGATCGAGGTCGATCACGATCCGGTCCGGTGCTGTGGGGGTGGATCCGGCCAGCCGCCACTGCGGAACGTGGAACTCCAGCACACCCAACTGCGCGAACCAGACCAGCGGCGCCTGCGGATCCCCGTGGCGCAGCACCGGGTAGGTCACCGGCTCGGCACCCACCGGCACCCGGTCGATCCACTCCGGGGCACCGGCCGGGAGATTCTTTTCGAAGAACGACTCCTCCGCCACGCCGTGGGGCCACCGTTTGCGGGTGAGGATCCGATCGCGCACCTGGCGCCCGAGAGGCAGCGCGACGGCAAGCAGGTACTGCATGACCTCGGCCTTGGTCATCCCCGTCTCGGGGTACATGACCCGGTCCAGGTTGGTCATGCGGATCGTGTGACCGGCGACTGTCACGGCAGCGGATTCGGGCATCAGTCATTCTCCGGGGAAACGGCGTCCGTCCGCAGTTCCGCGGCCGTCAGGTCGGGTCGCAGGGCAACGATCACCGGATGCCGTAGTCGCCCATCCTGGGTGCGGCCCAGGTGTTGGACCGACACGACCAGGGCAGGTTCTACCCACTGGGTGCGCGGTTCGTCGGGCCAGCGCGGGGGTGGGGCGTCACGGGCCAGTTCGGGCAGGACCGACCTGAGCGCGTCGGACACCACCTGGGTCATACCCGACCCCACCGAGCCGAGCGGAATCCATCCCCGGCCCTCCGGTGATCCGGGGTCCGCTTGCGCAAGCACCAGAGCGCCTACGCGTGCGCGCGAGCCGGTCTCCGGGCGCCACCCCACCACCACTGCATCGGTGATGGCGCGATGCGCGGTCTTGATCCAGTCGCGGCTGCGGACACCGGCGCGGTAAGGCGAATCCCGGCGCTTGGCCACGACGCCTTCGAACCCCTGCTCCGCCGTCGCCTCCCACAGGGCCGCGCCGTCGTCGAACCAGTCCGACAGATGCCAGTTCGGATCGTCGGGCAGGACCTCCTGCAGGGCGACGCGCCGTTCGTGCAGTGGTCGATCACTCAGATCTGTCCCTCTCACGATCGGTGCGTCGAACACCACATACCGGACCGGCACGTCGGTCATGAGTCGGCGGTCGGGTCGCGTGCGGTGGATCCGGGCCGCGATGTGCTGCAGTGTGGGGACTCCGTCGTCGCGCGCGGCGATCAGTTCACCGTCCAGCACGGTGCCCGGGGGCAACGAGACGGTGGTGAGTTCGGGGAAGGCTGCGGTGAGGTCGCGACCATTGCGGCTCAGCAGGCGGATTCCGGTCTCGTCCGCCCGGCAAATCAGGCGAATCCCGTCCAATTTGACCTCGAACACCCAATCCGGACCCGTCGGTTGGCGGCCGGGGGTGGCGAGCATGGGGCGCACGGCGACATGCTGGCGGAATGAGAGCGTTGTGGAAAGGGGCGGTGGCATTCGGGCTCGTGAATGTGCCCGTGAAGATGTACGCCGCGACTGAGGATCACGACGTCCGGTTCCATCAGGTCCACGCCGAGGACGGCGGCCGGATCCGGCTGAAACGCGAGTGTGAGGTCTGCGGCCGGCAACTGTCGTACAGCGAGATCTCCAAGGGATACGAGGACTCTTCCGGGCGTCGGCTCATCATGGAGCCCGAGGATCTGGAGAACCTGCCCGTGGCCGGGGGCCACGACATCGACGTGGTCGAGTTCGTGCCGTCCGATCAGGTGGATCCCATCCTGTTCGATCGCACGTACTACCTCGAGCCCGAAGGGCGGGCGACGAAGCCGTACGTCCTGCTGCGGGAAGCACTGAGCGCCACCGACCGCACGGCGATCGTCAAGGTGGCGATCCGCCAGCGCACGCAGTTGGCCTGCCTGCGGGTGCGCGACGGTGTCCTGGTGCTGCAGACGATGAAGTGGCCCGATGAGGTACGGGCGGCCGACTTCGGGTTCCTCGGCGAGGAACCCACCATCCGTCCCCAGGAGTTGGCGATGGCCGAGTCGCTGGTCGAGACCATGGCGGGGGACTTCCACCCCGAGGAGTTCACCGACGACTACCGCGAGGCACTCCTGGCCTTGATCGACCGCAAGTTGGACGGGGGCGAAGGGGTCGTCGTGGCTCCCGAGGCCGCTCCCTCGGACACGGGTCAGGTCGTGGACCTGATGGCGGCGCTGCGCGAGAGTGTGGCCCGCAGTCAGGCCGCCCGCGGTGAGGACTCCGGACGGGACGCGGGTTCCGCGCCCGAGAGGTCGACGGCCAAGAGGTCGAGCGCCAAGAAGGCGCCGGCCAAGAAGACCGGGGCCAAGAAGGCCCCTGCCACCAAAGCACCTGCCAAGAAGGCGCCGGCCAAGAAGACCGCCACCAAGAAGGCGCCCGCGAAGAAGCCCGCCCAACGGTCCGCCTGAGCCTCGGAGCGTTTTGCTCCCGGGGGCAGGGGTCCCCGGCGTCTACAGTCGGGGCATGGCCACCCGGTCCAAGGCGCAGTCGCGTCCCAAGAAGCCCAAGCAGTCCGCTGCGAAGACCCCGGCACCGTCGGGTCCCGGTCCGTTCGCGCGCGGTCTGTCGGCGGTGGGTCGCGCCCTCGTGGCCGCCTGGCTGGGTACCGCTCATCTGATCGGCCGCCTGGTGCGGTCCATCGGCAAGGACGAACCGGTGGATCCGGCCGACCTGCGTGACGGACTCGGGCTGGCGTTCATCCTGGCTGCCGTCGTGACTGCGACGGTGTCCTGGTTCTCGGCCGACGGTCCGGTCGCCGGGGCGGTTGCCCTGCTCACCCAAGGCCTCATCGGCCTGGCCCATTGGATCCTGCCCCTCGCCCTGCTCTGGGTCGCCTGGCGCCTGCTGCGGCATCCTGATCAGCCACAACACACCGGCCGGTTGCTGATCGGCTGGGGTGCCGTCCTGGTCTCCTTCCTCGGGTTACGCGCTGTGGCGGCCGGTTCGCCGAGTCCCACGCGTGGTCTGGACGCCATCGGCGAGGCCGGGGGAGTCATCGGCTGGCTGGTGACGGCTCCGTTCGTCACGTCGGTGGGAGCGATCCTCGCGGTCATCCTGATGCTGTTGCTGTTCTTCGTGGGCGTCATGATCCTCACGTCCACCCCGTTCAACAAGATCCCGGCACGCCTGCGGGCGGCGAAGGATCGGCTGGGCCAGGCCCGCAAAGGACCCGGCACCGACGGCCCGCTCGAGGGGGACGAACCGTTCGTGAGTCCCGTGGTGGGAGCTGCCGACGTGGTGTTGCCGCCGGATCCGCCCACCTCCGAGGTCGATGTGGTGGACCGCACGGCGCCGCCGCGCAAACAACCGGTGCTCCTGCCCGAGGGTCCGGACACCAAGATCGAGCAGTTGCGGCTCACCGAGGACGACACCTACGCCCTCCCGGATCCGGCCACGTTGGGCGCGGCCCCGCCGCCGCGCCGGGCGACGGCCGCCAACGACACCGTGGTCGAAGCGCTCACCGAGGTACTGCGGCAGTTCGAGATCGACGCACGGGTCACCGGCTTCCAACGCGGACCCACCGTCACCCGTTACGAGATCGAACTCGGACCTTCGGTCAAGGTCGAGCGGGTCACTGCGTTGTCCAAGAACATCGCCTATGCCGTCGCGTCCGCCGACGTCCGCATCCTGAGCCCGATCCCGGGCAAGAGCGCCATCGGGATCGAGATCCCCAACACCGACCGGGAATGGGTGACCCTGGGCGACCTGCTGCGGTCACGGGTCGCGACTGGCGACCACCATCCGTTGCTGGTGGGTCTCGGTAAGGACGTCGAGGGTGGCTATGTCTGCGCCAACCTGGCCAAGATGCCGCACCTGCTGGTCGCCGGCGCCACGGGCGCCGGGAAGTCCTCCTGTATCAACGCGTTCATCACGTCCCTGCTCATGCGGGCCACGCCCAACGAACTGCGCATGATCCTGATCGACCCCAAGCGGGTGGAGCTCACGTCCTACGACGGCATCCCGCACCTGATCACCCCCATCATCACCAACCCCCGTCGAGCTGCCGACGCACTGCAGTGGGTCGTCAAGGAGATGGACCTGCGCTACGACGACCTGTCGCAGTTCGGGTTCCGCCACATCGATGACTTCAACC
>CAZVYU010000137.1:0-6057 GCA_964631645.1 uncultured Actinomycetes bacterium | reverse complement strand
CCGGGCGACTGCTCCTGGGGGCGATTCGACCTGACCCCGGGGCTCGGGTATTTTCGGGGTTCGGCGGACGCCGCCCTCGGACGTTCGGCATCATCGGGGGTGCGCGGACGCTTCCCCCCCGCGTAGGAAGAGTGGACATGTTCGAGCGGATCACGCGCCGTCAGGCGCTGCCCGCGGCGGCGATCGCCGGTGGTGTCCTCTTCGCATCCGTCCCGCTCACTCCCGCCATGGGTCTGATCGGCGTCCCCGACGTCGATGTAGCGGCCGCGGACGCCACCACTGACTCACCGGCCGATGCGCGCAGCCCGGTCGTCGTCATGGCCGCTGCCGAGGGCCAGCGTCAGATGTTGGCCGAGCAGCAGGCCCGGCAGCAGGCCATCGCGCTCAGAGCGGCTCGACGCCAGGCTCAGTTGCTCGCCAAGTCCAATACCGGCGGTTCTCTGACATTCAACGGAAGCACCACCGTGCAGCCCACGACCGGCGGCGCGATCCCGACCACCCAGGTGACCGCCAAGACCCGACAGATCCAGTCGCTGGTCAAGAAGTACTTCCCGGCCGATCAGCTCGGCAACGCGATGGCGGTCTCGGCGTGCGAGTCCGGCCACAGCGACGCCAAGGGCGCGGTCAACTCCGACGGAACCATCGACTGGGGCGTCTTCCAGCTCAACGACGGTGGCACGCTCCAGGGATCGCTGGACGCGATCGGGGTGTCGTACAGCTCGACCGCCGAGGCGCAGAAGCGCGCGCTGGACACTGCCACCAACGTCAAGGCCGCTGCCTCGATCTATGCCGAACGCGGGTGGGGCCCCTGGGTCTGCGCCTACAAGATCGGTGTGGTCAGCGCGCTGTACTCCAGCACCCCCGGTCCGATGGACGGCAAGTTCGATGCGTGGGGCAAACCCACCGTGAACGTCCCGGTCGTCACCGTGGATCCCGGCGCCAACAACGACCCGTCGCCGGTCGACAAGCCCAACGGGACGAAGCCCAAGCCGAAGCCGACGAAGAAGCCGGAACCGAAGCCGACGGCCAAGCCGACCTCGAAGCCCACGCCGTCCCGGACCCCCTCCGCCTCGCCCAAGCCGACGCAGAGCCAACGTCCGACGTCGCGCCCGTCGCAGACGTCCGTCCCGCCGGTGAGTCCGAAGCCGCAGGTGTCGACGCCGGCGCCGCGGGTGTCCCAGACCCCGCGCTGACCGACGCCCCCCTGATCGATCCCCGGTCCCTGACCGGCTCTGTCATCGCGTACCCTCGTCTGCGGAGGATTCGCCTAGTGGCCTATGGCGCTCGCTTGGAAAGCGGGTTGGGTTAACGCCCTCGCGGGTTCGAATCCCGCATCCTCCGCCAGTTACCGTCGACCATGCGAGTTGACGACGTCCGCCGACTCGATCTTGGAACCTTCCTGCGTCCCGCCGTCGAGACGGGAACGGGGGTTCCGCGCGTCGAAGCCGTCTACGGCTACGTCTTTCGTTCGCCGGAAGGGCTGATCCTGCTGGACACCGGCCTGGGTGTGGCCGACCCGGAGACCGAGGACTGGTACCGGCCGCGCCGAATCCCGGTGCGAGCGGCCTTGGCGACGGTCGGCGTCGCGATCGACGACGTGTCCCTGGTGGTCAACTGTCACCTGCATTTCGATCACATCGGGGGCAATCCGCTGTTCGCGGGCCGCCCGATCGTCTGCCAGCGACAGGAGTTGGCGGTGGCACGTGCCGGCGATTACACGGTGGAGTCCCTGGTGGACTTCGGCGGTGCCCACTACGAAATGATCGATGGTGAAGTCGAGATCGTGAAGGGCGTCCACATCATCCCGACGCCGGGACATGTGGCCGGCCATCAGTCGATCGTGGTGGAGTGTGCCGACGGCTCCGTGGTGCTCGCGGGCCAAGCACACGACACGGCGTCCCAATGGTCGGCCGATGTCCTGGCGGAACAAGCCGGTGCTCTCGGCTACGGGGGCCCCCGGCCCTCAGCAAGCCCCTGGATGAGCCGATTGCTCGAGTTCGAGCCCCGTCAGGTCTTCTTCGCCCACGACGCAGCCGTCTGGATCCCGTAACTCTCAGTCGGCGGCGGTGAGCCGGCCGGACCGCGGGTCCAAGACCAAGGTCCGCACTTCTGCGCGCACGCGCAACGGCGGCAGATCGTTCCATGGGGCCAGGGCGGCCCGCACCTCGGCCATCGGCACCCGGCGCAGGTAGGTGCCGATCGTCACGTGGGGTACGTAGGGCACCCCGCGGTCCTCCGGCGGCCAGCGGGCGGCCAGATGCTGTCGGCATTCCTCGAGTGAGGGGCCGGTGACCGACAGGTACGCCGCTGACGCGAAGGTCGCCGTGCCGCCGACGGTGACCGTGACGGTCCGCCGACCGAAGGTCGGGGTGGGTTTCGTCCCGTGCACCCAGACGGTGATGTGCGGCTGCCCGGGTGGCCCGGGGTCCACGAGATCACCGAGCTCTTCGGCAATCTCGCGTCGACGCTGTTCCACCGCGCCGTCCGGTGGCAGGACCGCAGCCACCAGGTGGAAAGCGGGTCCCTCCCGCCACGACTGCAGCACGGCCGGGTCGGCCACCAGGGCGTGTTCGGTCAGGTCAGCCATGGCGCGGTCGCCGACACCAGGTGATCCACCGTGGCGTTGATCGCGGGGATGTAGGGGAGGTCGAACGCCGCCGCGAAGAGCAACTGCATGCCGATGCGGTCGATGGCCTCGGCTCTCAGGTCCGCCGCCAGGGCTGCGAGGTGAGCGTCTTCCGCGATCGGCACACCGTTCGCTGCCATGGCCTGGCGGTGTTCGCGGGCGAGTCGCCGTAGGTCGGGCTCGATGACGGAGGGGTCCAGGGTGAAGGTGAGCAGTTCGGCGACATCACGGGTCGGGGAGTCCTTGCGCGCCATTTCCCAATCCAGGGCCAGCAACCGGCCGTCGGACCGGAATCCGACGTTGCGCGGATTGAAGTCGTTATGGGCCAACACCGTGGGCAGGACGTCCTTGGCCGCGTGCCATTCGGCGATGGTGTCGATGAGAGAGCTCCGCTGCTGGTGGACCGCCGTCGTGACGATCTCCGGGAACCGCTGCGACGCGTCGCACAGCAGCGCCCGCCACAACGCCGCGTCGGCGGCCATCGAGTCGGCCGTGGGACGGCGAGGCAGCCACGCCACGTCTCCGATGATCGCCACGCTGGCAGCGTGGACGGCACCCACGCCGCGCAGGGCCGTCTCGATATCGGCCGTGGACCATCGGATCCGGGAACCGCCCGCATCCAGCCCGCGAACGGTGCCTTCGTCGGCCAGCACGATCGCCCGTTCACCGTGCACTGCGATGACGCCGTAGAACGTCGGCAGGATCGCTTCGAGTTCGGGCAGAGTCCGCGACAGCTCGTACAGGTTTGCCTCCCTGGTCCCGGTCGCCACGACCTCGGCGGTGGAGTGGAACAAGGGGTACGGCTGGGGCAGGTCGATGCTCTGCTCTCGCACGATCCAGGGGATCAGGGTCTCGCCGATGCCGTGCACCGGATTCACCTTGACGACAAGATCGCGCAGCCGGTCACCGGCGTGCACCTGCAGACCGACGACCCCGTGGACGTCATCGTCGCCACTCGGTCCGTACTTCACGCCCAACCACGGCTGGTCGGCGGTGTCCGGCGGGGGTTCGCGGTCGATCACGACGTCGGCTGCCGACGTCCCGGTGGCCGCTGCAACCAGTTCCGGCAGCCCCGCTGCGATGTCACTGAACCTCATGAATCGCTCCTCGCCTCCACCTTGTCACGCCGGGACCGCTCATGCGGCACAGAGCGCTCAGCTGATGTCGAGGGCGTGGAACTGACCGGAGCGGGTGCCGAAGTACATGCCGCCGCCATACACGGCGGGCGTCGACTCGATACAGCCCGACAACTTCTTGTCCCACAGCGGCTTCGGCGCCGACTTCGTGTCGGAGACGTCGAAGGCGTGCATCGATCCCTCGCAGTCACCCAACAACAAGGTGTCGTCGACCACCACCGGCGACTGCCACAGCGGGCCGGGAAGTTCCCGTTCCCACCGCACGTCACCGTCCTGCCGGTCGATGCCGAGCACCCGACCGCCGTCGGTGTCGTAGATGACGATGTCCTTGTACAGCGCGGGGGTGCCCCACACGCCGCCACCGAGCCGACCCTGGTCCTTGACCGACCAGACCAGCGGGTCGCCCTTCTTGCGCGGATCGAGCTTCATCATCTGGCCGACCTCGCGCGAGCGGGAGTTCCCCTTCTCGTACTCCGACCCGACGTAAAGGAAGCCCTCTTCGTCGATGGTCACCGTGGCGTCGGTGTCGTCACCGGTCCAGAACCGGAAGACCCGCTGCGGGTCCTTGCCCTGCTTGAGTTTGCTGATGTCCCAGCCCTGCACCAGGCCTGCGCTGTTGGCGAAGTAGACCGTGTCCTTGTAGATCGCCACCGAGTTCTCGATGGAGGTCTGCGGGCTGCCGAAGTCGCTCATCAGCTGCGAGTCCCAGCCGGGTGCGTTGAACACGAGCTTCGGGTTGACCGTGACCTTGCCCTGCTTGTCGTACTTGCGGTTGAGCTTGACGATGTGGAACTGGCTGTTCTCGCCGCCCTCGAACAGGTAGTCGTCGATAACGAGCGGTGATCCGTCCCAGTCGTCGTTCCACTGCACCGGCGACACGTCGTTGGCGTTCAGGCGCCACAGTTCCTGCGCCTGGTTCCCGTCGATCGACAGAACCCGCAGGTTGTTGTCGCGTGAACCGGTGTAGACCAGAGGGAACCCGTCGGGGTCGACCGTGACCGAGCCTTTGATGATGTCGCCGGTCTTGAAGGTGGGCAGGATCTCGTTGCCGTTGGCGGCGTTCAGGAAGTGGACGCCGTAGTCGTAGGCACCGAACACGACCCAGGTCTTGCCCTCCCGTTCGAACACGCTCGGCTGGCCCGTCCAGCCACTGCCGCACCACTGCATGGCGCCGTGTTCGTCGATGGACGTGCCGCACATCTGGCCGTTCTTGGGGTATGTCCACTTCTCGGTGGGAGTCGTCTGGGTGACCGGGCCCGCACCGTAGTACGTGCGGGTGGGGTTGCCGCGGAAGGTGATGAGTCCCTGCACCTTGCCGGGCGGGTACGGCTGGCCGACCGCCGCCGGGTCCGACCAGTACGGCGACTTCGGCGGAGCGGCGTCGCTCGGACTGGCGGAGGCCTTGCCGCTCGCAGGCGCGCTGCCGGCGGTGGTGGTGGGTGCGGTGGACTGACCGGCACACGCGGACACGAGGCCCATTCCCAACACGGCGGAGAGGGTGATCAGGCGCTTCTTCACACGCAGAAGGGTACGGGTCGGCGTGGCGGCTCCCGTGCAGCGCGGGTCACGAACCGGTGCCGGATTCGTCCGGAACGTCCTGCGCGTCGCGGGTGGGAGCGCGCTTCCGGATGGGCCGATCCCTAGCGTCTGAGCATGGGCACATGGATCACTGCTGCGACCCTCGTGATCGCCTGGGTGCTGGCGCTTCTGGGTGTGGCGCCGGTGGGCGCTGAGCCGGGCGACGACTTCGCTGTGACGGCGATGCGCTGGATGATGTGCCTTCCCGCCGGTGCGATGGTCATCGTCAGTGGCGTCATGCACACGTTCTTCGCCAAGAAGACCGCTGCGATGATCGGATGGCAGACGAACGGCTTCCAGTACGAGATCGGTTTCGTCAGTTTCGGCATGGGGATCGCCGGCCTGGTAGCGGCCACGCTCGGCTCGCAAGCCTGGCTGATCGTGTCGATCGCGTTGTCGGTGTTCCTGCTCGGAGCGGCAGCCAACCACATCAAGGAGATGGTCACCGACCGGAACTTCCATCCGGGCAACACGGTGATCCTGATCTACGACATCGGCCTGCCGATCTCGTTGTGGGCCCTGCTGCTCGGCGGCAATCTGCTCTGACGCCGCCCCGGCTCGGTGGTGGATCTGTAGCGGGCGAGGCGCGGGCCGGAGGTCGGCCTTGGCTTCGATACGGCGCTGCGCGCCTACTCACCCCGCGGCCGGGGGGGCCGGAGGTTGGCCTTGGCTTCGATACGGCGCTGCGCGCCTACTCACCCCGCGGCCGGGGGGGCC
>CAZVYU010000136.1:0-6057 GCA_964631645.1 uncultured Actinomycetes bacterium | reverse complement strand
GCTGAGGACGCCGGCAACCTGTTCGGCGCCATCGATTCGCTGCGGATCCCGATCGAATACCTGGCCGAACTGTTCACCGCCGGCGACCCGGTCCCCGTGAAGAGTTCGCTGGGAAAGCTTGCGGCGATGCGTTCGTTTATGCGCGACGAGAACCTGGGCCAACCGACCGACGACTCGATCCCGGCCGCGGTCGGGATGACGCCGGACGAACTGTTCGCCATGTACCGGCTGCTGGCCATCGCCAAGTACTCCGACCGCTACGTGATCCCCGAGGCGCACGCCGAGGTGGGTCGCCAGCTCGACGAGTTGGGTTGTTCGCTGGACTACGAGGGCGGACCGGGACAGTACTCGTCCGGGACGTTCGGCGAGGCCTCCGGGCGTCCGACCCCCGTGGCGGTCGAGACGTTCCACGCCCTGAAGCAGCGGCAGACCAGCGAGGTCATCGCCGACGCGGATGACGACGACGCCAAGGTGAACCTGCTCAACTGGGACGGTCGGGGGGTGCCGCTGGGGATGCCGACGGTGCCGCCGCGGGCCGAGGAGCGGTCATGAGTGATCGCGACACCGCTGCCGCGCGTCTGGTGTGTTCCTGGTTGCTCACGTATCCCGACGAGGCCCTCATGGCCCGGATGGACGACATCGCCGAGGTCGTGGCGGTCCTGCCGGTCGATACCGGTGCTCCGCTGCGGGAGTTCCTGAGCCATCTCGCCGACACCCCGCTGATGGTGCTGCAGCAGCACTTCGTGCAGATCTTCGACATGCGGCGCCGGGCCTGCCCGTACCTGTCGTACTGGACCGACGGCGAGACCCGCAACCGCGGTCGGGGAATCCTGCGGTTCCGTCAGGCGTATGTCGACAGTGGCTTCACGCCGTCCGACGACGAGCTGCCCGATCACCTGGCCGTGGTCCTGGAGTTCGCAGCGGTCGGGGACCCGTTGACCGGCGACGCACTGCTGGCCGAACACAGCGGTCCGATCCACCTGTTGCGCGATGCGCTGGAGTCCATGAACTCCACGTACGTACACGTGCTCGACGCAGTGATCGCGACCTTGCCCGAGTTGACCCCCGAGGTGGCGGAGCGCATGGCCGTGCTGGCCGCTTCGGGTCCCCCGGCGGAACAGGTCGGCCTGGAACCCTTCCCCTCGTCCCCGACCGTCTTCGAGATCGGAGCTCGCCGATGAACGAGTCAACCACCGTCCAGATCCTGCTCTGGGCCGTGCTGCCCTATGTCACGATCGCCGTCTTCGTGGTGGGGATGTTCTGGCGCTACCGCTACGACAAGTTCGGCTGGACCACGCGGTCGAGCCAGTTGTACGAACGCACCCTCATCCGCATCGCCAGCCCCCTGTTCCACATCGGGATCCTGGCGGTCGTGGCCGGTCACGTCATCGGGTTGGTCATCCCCGAGCAGTGGACGACCTGGCTTCCGGAAGTGGCCTACCACGCGATGGCGGTGGTGCTGGGCATCATTGCCGGGGTCTGCACCCTGACCGGAATCGTGCTGTTGATCTACCGCCGGCGCACGGTGGGACCGGTGTTCTCGGCGACCACCAACAACGACAAGTTCATGTACGTCTTCCTGGTGGCGGCCATCTGCCTGGGGCTGATCACCACGTTCTACGGGTCCGGGATCTTCGGTCCCTCGTACAACTACCGCGACACGGTGGCCGTGTGGTTCCGGTCGATCTTCTTCCTGAACCCACAGATCCAGGACATGGCCGAGGCGCCGCCCTCCTACCAGATCCACGCGATCGCGGGCATGCTGCTGTTCATCATCTGGCCGTTCACGCGACTGGTCCATGCCTTCAGCGCCCCCCTCGGCTATGTGTTCCGCCCCTATGTCGTCTACCGCGACCGCGGCTCGCATGACGCGGGGAGTCGTCCGGACCGGCGGGGCTGGGAAAAGATCGGCCAGTGAGTTCCGGGCGACACGGAGCACAGGCGACGTTGCCCGACTCGGGTCGCGCGGCGCGCCCGGTGAGGTCGCGCCGTCGGTTGGCGGTGCCGCCGCAGCACGGCGCCTGGGCGTTCTTGGCCCTTCCGCTCGTCCTCGGATTTGTCTTCGCCGGTGTCACGTGGCCGGGGGTCTTGTTTGCCGTGGTGTGGGTCGTCGCCTACCCGGCGTCGTACTACCTGGGGCGCGCGCTGTCGGTGCGGTGGCGCCGCGGCCAGTGGAGTCGCATCGCCCGGCGGGAGCGGGATGCCGCGCTGCCCTGGACGGTGCCGGCGCTGGCGGGCGGAGTCGTCCTGGTCGGGCTCCGGCCGTGGCTCGCTGTGGTTGCCCTCGTGCTGGCACTGGGCTGGCTGGTCAGCATCCGGTTGTCGGTGGCGGGCCGTGAGCGCGGGTTCGGCAACGACGTGCTGCTGGTGGCGCAGTCCGTCGTGGCGCTGCCGGCCCTGTGGTACGTCAGCACCGGGAACTGGGATGTCCCCACCGAGGTATGGCGGGCCACCGGGGTGTGCGCCACGTACTTCGTCGGCTCAGTGATCCATGTGAAGTCACTCATCCGCGAATCCGATGACCGTCGGTGGCATGTGGCCGACTTGATCTTCCATGTCCTCGCTCTGGCCTGGGGGTTCGTGAGCCTTTGGTTGCTCCTGCCGTTCGGTGTGGGACTGGTGCGGGCGGTGATCATGCGGCCGGGGCTGCGTCCGGCGGTGATCGGCATGGTCGAGATCGTGATGAGTCTGCTCGTCCTGGCCGGCCTGCTGCTCTGATCGGTGGCGGTCAGGGGGCGGTCGGAGGACCCGGACGGGTCACCTGCCAGTCGGGCGGTGCGCCCTCGACCACAGTCCCCTCGCTGTTCGCCACCACGGTGACCCGGTGCCCTCCGATGAGCAGATCGCTGACGGCGAGCGGCATCAACTGCTGCGGCACCCGCGGCGCGACAGTGAGCGTGCCCCGGGGTACATCCGGATCCAGTCCCAGCAGGGTGCGCACAGCCAGCAACGGTGCCGCGGCAGCCCACGCCTGCGGTGAGCAGGAAGTGGGGAAGGGCACGGGGAACGGGAACTCCTGGTCGGAGAAGCCGCACCAGACCTCGGGAAGATGATCATCGAAGGCGGTAGCGGCGTCGAACAGGCCCGCCAGCACCTGGACGGCAGGCTCGGCGAATCCATAGCGCATGAGACCGGCGGCGGCGATGGTCGAGTCGTGCGGCCAGACCGCGCCGGTGTGATACCCGGCGGGGTTGTACGACGCCATGTCGGCGGCCAGGGTCCGGATCCCCCACCCGCTGAACATCGTGCGGTCGGTGAGCCGTTCGGCGACCGCTGCGGCATGTTCCTCAGCCACGACCCCGGTCCACAGTGCATGTCCCATGTTCGAGGCGCAGGCGTCGACCGGGCGCTTGTCGGCGTCCAGCGCGACCGCGAGATGACCCCGTTCGGGAAGCCAGAACCGGTCGTTGAACCGCTCCTTGAACGCCAGTGCCCGGCCGCGGTAGTCGTCAGCTGTGGGACCGTCACCGAAGCGCTCGGCCAGTTCGCTGCGGGCCACCAATGCGCCGTAGACGTAGGCCTGAACTTCGCACAGCGCCACCGGACCGCGGGGCACGCTGCCGTCGGCGTTGACGATGGCGTCCGGGCTGTCCTGCCAACCTTGGTTGATCAACCCCGATTCCGTCATGGGGGCGACCTCGACGAATCCGTCCTGGTCGGGATCTCCCGGCCCGTTGATCCAATCGAGGGCCCGGTCGACATGGGGCAGCAGTGGTGCGAGCTGTTCGGGGGTGGCCCCCCAGCGCGACCATTCGCCGACCAGCATGACGAACAGCGGAGTCGAGTCGGCACTGCCGTAGTAGGTCTGCGATCCGGCGAGTGCTGCGGTGGTCTGCGGGGCGGCGCGCACTTCGTGCAGGATCCGGCCGGGTTGTTCCTCGGTGGTCGGGTCGGTGACGGTGCCTTGGCGTTCGGCCAGGGCCGCGAGGGTCCCTTCCGCCAGTTCCGGGCTGAAGGGCAGCAGCATCCAGGCGGTGAGCAGGGAGTCGCGGCCGAACAAGGTCATGAACCAGGGCGCTCCAGCGGCCACGATGGCCCGCTGAGGGTCGGAGGCGTCCACCATGCGCAGCGACGCCACGTCAGTGAAGGAGCGGGCCACCACTCGCTCGACATCGTCGGAGGGGGTCACGACCTGACGGCGCAGTGGGCGGAGCACTGCGGCCGGTGGGCCCGGTGCCGGTATGGGCGTCCGTGGCAGCGTCCGCCCCGCCTGGCTGACCGCTACCTCGACCTGCAGCGTGGCGGTTGCTCGGGCGGGCAGTTCCAGGTTCCACAGCAACTGCCCGGGCAGGACGATGGGACCGTGATCGGCGCGCACCCGCACTTCGATCGTGGCGGTGTCCGGTGACTGTGGACCGTTGGTGAACACCAGCCCGTCGTCGGTGGCCTGTGCGATCGCCGGGAGCGTGGATGCGGGGGCGCCCGACTTGATCGCCAGCACATCGGCGAAGTCCGCACCCACCTGCAGGACCGGGACCACCCGCACTGTTTCGGCGCTGAGGTTGTGGATCTCGATGGTTTCGTGCAGTCCCTGGCTCACATGGCGGCGGCGGCTCACCAGGACTGACGTGGCCGGTTCACCGGGAGTGGGGATCCGACGGCTCAAGAACACCGCCGTAGTCGGGTCGATCGTCTCGACGGCCAGCGACTCCATCGGGTCGGGAAGCAGGTCCAGGAACCACCGCGACAACACGCGGACGTCGCGCACGAAGAGCCCGGCCGCATGCTCCGGGCTGATGTCCCCGCGGACGTCTGAGACGCAGAAGGATGCTCCTTCGAGCAGGGTGACGCCGGGCGAGGTCGGTGGCTGCCCGGCGAAGGTCCACGCTCCGGTCACCCCGCCACGACGCCCTGGTCACTGGGGTCGGCGTTCTGGGCCGCCAGCTGGCTCGGAACCAGCGCGGCTGGGTCAGGTCTTCGCGTCGAGCAGTCGGCACAGATCGGAGTGGCTGCCGGACGAGTGACGGCCGTGAGTGGCCGGTCGCACTCCGGGCAGAGCACCTGCCGGGCGAACAGTCCGGCCGCTTGGCGGCGGCGCCGATCCTGCGAGCGGGTGCTCTCCCGAGTCACGCGCCGGAAGAGGGATTCGTAGGCGGTCACCATCACGCTCACGTCGAAACGGCGGACGGCCACATCCCGGCACAGTTCCCGCGACAGTCCGGTCACGGCGTGGCTGGCGGCGGCGGCCTCCGCTCGGGTCCGACAGATGAAGCCGGTGCGGCCGTGGGTCACGATCTCGGGAGCGGCCCCGAAGGGTGTCGTGATGACCGGAGTGCCCGACGCCAAGGCCTCGACCATGACGAGACCGAAGGGTTCGGGCCACTGGATCGGGTTGAGCAACGCGCGAGCGGACGCCAGCAGCCGCAACTTCTCGGCCTGTTGCGCCTCGCCCACGTAACGCACCGAGCCGCCGAGGAGCGGAGTGACCTGTTCTTCGAGGAACTCGCGTTCCTCAGGGAGTCGTGCCTTGGCGGCGATGAGCAAGGGGAGGCCGGCTGCCCTTGCGATCTCGATGGCCTGCAGCACGCCCTTGTCGGGTGTCATCCGGCCGAGGAACAGCAGGTGGTCGCTCCTCCCCGAGCCGAACGGGACTTGGGCGGTGTCGATGCCGTGGTGGATGACTTCCGCCGGAAGCAGCGCCGCGTACCCGCGATGAGCCGCGGAGATGGTCACGACGGTGACGTTCTCCGGGTAGTGCAGCCACCGTCTGCGGGTCGTGTCGTCGATGGCGTTGTGGAGGGTGGCGACGATCGGGATGTCGGCCGACTGCCACATCGGACCCCACTCGGTGTGGTCGTGGATCACGTCCAGCGGGCCTTGGTCGGCGAGCCAGCGATACGCCGCGGACACGTGATGGCGCAGGAGGCTCAGGTCGCCGGACCGCTCGGTACCGAGGGCATGGGAGACGAGGTGACCTCGCTGCACCGGGCAGGTGGCGTCGCCGGTGGTGAACAGGCGCACGTCATGGCCGCGATCGCTGAGGCCGCGGGTGACGAGGTCGATGATGGTCTCGGTTCCGCCGTACCCGGGCGGAGGCACGGCGACCCAGGGCGGTGC
>CAZVYU010000135.1:0-6082 GCA_964631645.1 uncultured Actinomycetes bacterium | reverse complement strand
GTAGGCCTGGAGCGGGATCTCGACGTGGACGTTCTTGGGCACGTAGATGAACGAGCCCCCGGACCACACCGCGGTGTTGAGTGCGGCGAACTTGTTGTCTCCGGACGGGATCACCGATGCGAAGTACTCGCGGAACACGTCCTCGTGCTCCCGCAAGGCAGTGTCCGTGTCGAGGAACAGGACGCCCTGCTCCTCGAGGTCCTCGCGGATCTTGTGGTAGACCACCTCGGAGTTGTGCACCACCATGCCTTCGGCCACGAAGTTGTGGGGTCCGTCCACTTCGACGTCGAATACCGGCTCGATCTCATGCGGTTCGATGGCGGTGACCCGCGTGAAGCCCAGATGATCGGTCACATGTGCGCGGATGGTCGTGCCGTGCGAGGCGGGGTCGCTGTGGAGGTACTGCCGCCGGTCGAAACGCTGGGTCCTGCGTGGATTGCGGCAATCGAGGGATTCGAAGTCGCCGGAGATGGTGATCCGGTACCCGTGCACAAGGCGATCCGGGTCCGTCGGGTGGATCGAGTCGAACTCGTAGAGCCGGCTGGCCCGGAGTCCGGTGGTCAGAGCCAGGCCGGCGGCGTCTTGCAGCAGAGCTTCGTTACCGCTCGTCAGATGTACCGAGGCGCTCGGCTGCGGCCCGACGTAGCCGTCCGCATCGACATACCCGCCCAGGAACGCCAGTCGCTCGGCCCGGGGCAGCCGGTGAACCCAGTCGGGGATGCGCTTCGTCAGCGAACGGCCGGTCACCCCCGTCTCGACCAGCCATTCGACGAGCGCCTTCGAGTTGACGAGCACTCGAACCGAGTCCGCGTGGATCATGCGAAGCCCGAACTGCTCGGCCACGATTCGTTCGATCTCTGCCCGCACCTCGACGTCGGTGTCGATCACGGCGAACTGGACCCGATGCGTACGGCCGGCTGATTGCACGTTGCCAGCGCCGACGAAGAAGCCCAGCAGCCACATCAGGTCCGGGTTCGTCTCGACGGGTCCGAAACCGTCGCCGTGACGGAAAACGCGAGATACACCCGCCTCCGGCAACTGCCGCGGCACAGCGACGAAATCGCCGGTGCGGAGCTCTGCCACGGTCTTCCACACGCGGCGGAAGCGGGCGCGCTGCCGCCCCGGCTTGCGCGCATCCTCGAGGACGAGCAGGGGGTGATTGTCGGTGGCCCTGATCTCCCGGGTTCCGGCCGTGATGCGGTACGTCTGTCGGGTACCTGTCTGGGCACTCGCTTTCACCGGTGCCACGATGAATCGTTCGGCCTCCTCGTCGTAGGCGAACACCTCGTCCCCTGGTTCGATCTCCTTGATGGGCACCAGTCCCCGCGTGGCCGTCCACACTCGGGAGTCACCCGCCAGGCACTCGTACTGCGCGGCCACGCCGGCAACTAGGCGCTGCTTCTCGGCCTCGGGGATCCCGAGCTTGTCGTAGGTGTTCTTGATGTCCTCGGGGAGGTCTTCCCAGGACTCGGCCTGCCGCTCGCTGGCACGCACGAAGTACTTGATCTTGTCGAAGTCGATACCCGACAGATCGGCGCCCCAGGTGGGCATCGGCTGCTTGCGGAACAACTCAAGACCCTTGAGCCGCTGCTGCAGCATCCATTCGGGTTCGTTCTTCTTCGCCGAGATGTCGCGCACGACCTCCTCGGACAGCCCTCGTTTGGCCGCGGCGCCGGCGGTGTCGGAGTCGGCCCAGCCGTACTCGTAGTTGCCCAGGCCATCGAGCTGATCAGTCATTACTGTTCCTCTCCGGGGTGGTCGATACGACCGCGGTGCAGACCCCGTCGCCGTGAGCGATGGTGGCCAGTCGGGTGACGTTGGCGCCGACGAGCCGGGCGATCGCCTCAGTCTCGGCATCGCACAGTATGGGGAACTCCCCGGCCACGTGTGCGACGGGGCAGTTGTGTTGGCAGATCTGGACGGTGGCCCCGCCGAAGGCGGCGTCGGTGACGGTGGCGGCGTAGCCGTCGTCACTCATGGCGTCGGCAAGCAGTTTGGCCCGGGCCTGAGGTTCGGCCTCGGTGGCGACCAGCGGCAGGTACCGGCGCTCCAACTCCGAGCCGCGGCGGCGGGCGAATTCCGCCACCGCCACCTCGCCGCCCTCTTCGAGCAGGAAGCGCAACGCTGCGGCCGCCAGGTCGTCGTAGGCCTTGTCGAACACGTCGCGCCCCGCCGCTGTCAGCGAGTACACCCGCGGGGGCCGACCGCGGCCACGCACCGGCGTCGGGCCGAACGCGGGGCGCTCCCCGGACGTGATGAACCCTTCACACTCGAGCGAGTCGAGGTGACGCCGCACCCCGGCAGGCGTCATGCCGAGCCGCTCTGCGAGTTCGGGAGCCGTGGCCGGTCCGTCGGACAGCAAGGAGCCAGCGACACGGCGGCTCGCCTCCGACGGGATTTTCACAACACCATTGTTGCCTAATTCGACGGGCGTGCAAGACGGGTCCGACGAGAGCCCCGCCACATCCACCGGCTATCGGCCGTCACCGCCGCGAAATGGCACTCCGATCCCGCACCTACACTGGATCCGTGCCCGCTCCCGAACCTGCCATCTCGCTGCGGGGCGTGACCAAGTCCTTCGGCGCCACGCGCGCGCTGGACGGGCTGGACCTGACCGTCGCGTCGGGTCGCATCACCGGACTCCTCGGGCCGAACGGCGCGGGCAAAACCACCGCCATTGAGATCTGCGCCGGTCTGCAGCATGCCGATGCCGGCGAGGTCGCGGTCCTGGGTCGCGATCCGTGGCGTCAGAAGGCATCAAGCCGTGCAGCCGTCGGAATCATGCTCCAGCGCGGCGGCGTCTGGGCGGGAGCGACGGCGGAACAGGCCATCACCCACGTCGCCCGCTTCTACGCCGAACCGTGGGAACCCCGCGAACTCATCGACCGGCTCGGCTTGGGCAGCCTGGGGCGCACGCCCTTCCGCCGGATGAGCGGCGGCGAGCAGCAGCGCGTCAAACTCGCCTGCGCCATGGTGGGCCGCCCTCGCCTGCTGATCCTCGACGAACCAACCGCCGGGCTGGATCCGGCGACCCGGCGTGACGTGTGGGTCCTGATCGACAAGCTGCGGCAGTCAGGGACCACCATTCTGCTGTCGACCCACGCCATGGAAGAGGCCGAGCAACTATCTGACCATCTGGTGATCATCCACAAGGGTGCGTGCGTCGCGAGTGGCACCGCGGCCGACCTGACCGCGGACCCCGACGGCCAGACGCTCCGGTTCCGGGCCGCGGCGCACCTCGATCGCGCCGCCCTGTTGCGGGCATTGCCTGCGGGCTTCGCGCTGGAAGAGGATCAGCCCGGCTCGTACCGGCTGTCCGGTGCCCAGATCGATCCCGCCACCGTCGCGGCGGTCACCGCGTGGTGTGCCCAGCACGGCGTCATGGCGTCGGAACTGTCGGTGCAGCAGCGCAACCTGGAACAGGTGTTCCTCGACGTGACCGCCGGCGAGGAGGTGGCCCGATGAGCCTCGCCCCCGTCGGACGAGCGGCACCCGCCACCGCAGTGGTTCGGTCCCAGGCCGCCCTCGAATGGCGTCTCCTGATGAGCAACGGTGAGCAGGTCCTGCTCACCCTGATCATCCCGCTGGTCCTACTGGTCGGACTGGGGCTCACCGACTTCGTGTCGTTGGGGGTCACTGGACGCGAAGCGCGGGTGGACCTGTTGGTGCCGAGCATCATGGCGCTGGCAGTGATGTCGAGCGCCTTCACCGCCCTGGCGATCTCGACCGGGTTCGACCGCCGCGGCGAAGCCATCAAGTTCCTGGGCACCACCCCGCTGTCGCGCACCGGGCTCCTGGCCGCCAAGGCGCTGGCGGTGCTGGGGGTCCAGGCCGTACAACTGGTCATCATCGGAGCCGTCGGGCTGCTGCTCGGCTGGCGACCGGAGAGCACCGGGCTATGGGCTATCCCGGTCATCGTGCTGGGCACCGCTGCATTCGCGTCCTGGGGCTTGGCGCTCGCCGGCGTGCTGCGGGCGGAAGCCACGTTGGCTCTGGCCAACGCCATCTATTTGCTGCTGCTCATGGGCGGAGGCGTGATCATCCCGGCGGATCTCTTCCCGGGACCGATCGCGTCAGTCGTGGGACTTCTGCCGTCCGCCGCTCTGGCCGACGGCCTGCGAGCAGCGCTTGACAGCGGCAACCTGGCCGTCGTCGGGTCGTCATTGGGAATCCTCGCGGTGTGGACCCTCGCGGGCGCGTTCGTGGTCCATCGGACGTTCCGCTGGACGTCCTGATGCCCGACCGGCTGCCCAACGGACGTGACCTGGGCGAACTGCGCACCGCCGCCGGACTGCCGCTGCGCCGCGGCGCCGTCTACCGCAGTGCCGCACTCATGCGACCCGAACACGCCGCGGCCGTTGCACAGTTGGGCATCGAGCGGGTCTATGACCTGCGCACTGACGGGGAACGTCAGCAACGACCCGACCAGGTGCCGGACGGCGTCGAGGTCGTTGTGGCGGACCTGCTCGCTGACGAACCGGATGCTGGACCCGCCTCACTCGCAGCCCTGGCCCGCGCGTCAGTCACGGGAGACCGGCACACTCTGACCGCCGAGGAGCTCGACCGCACGTTCGTCGCCGGGTACCGCTCCTTCGTCACCCTCGACAGTTCCCGGGCGGCGATCGGTCAGATCTTGCGGGATCTCGCCGAACCGGCCGCAGCCCCGGTCGTGGTGCACTGCACCGCGGGCAAGGACCGCACCGGCTGGGCCGTCGCCGTCCTGCTGTCCACCCTCGGTGTGCCCTGGGACGACGTGATGGACGACTACCTGCGCAGCGGCCCCGCCGTCCGTGAACTGCTGGCTCCGTACCGCGAGTACTTCGCGGCGGAGGGGGGCGACGTCGCAGCGCTGGATCGGGCGATCTCGGTCTATCCGCACTACCTGGAAGCAGCCCGCAATGAAGCCCACGCCACGTTCGGGGACTGGGACGGCTACTTGCAGGACGGTCTCGGCGTCGACCCCGAGGTGCGCGCCGCCCTGGTGCACCGACTGGTCCACGACTGAGCTACTCAGAGCCGCCCGTACCCTGGTGGGGTGACCACGATGGCTTCTCCTCGCACCGCGATCGCCGTGAACGCCGCACCGTCCTGGCTGGTGTGGATCTTCCGGGTGAACCTCATCGTGCAGGTGGGCATCGTGGTGACCGGCGGGTTGGTGCGACTCACCGGATCCGGCCTCGGTTGCCCGACCTGGCCCGAGTGTGTGGATGGCTCACTGGTCCCCACCTCACGGCAGGAAGAGGCCTGGCACAAGTACGTCGAATTCGGCAACCGCACTCTGACGTTCCTGTTGGGGGTCGCGGCCATTGCCGCCTTGGCCGGCGCGCTGTTGTGGTGGCAACGGAGCCGATCACGGGGACTGCCCGGCCGAGGACCGGTCATCGCTTTGGCCGCGGTCCCGCTGTTGGGCACCGTGGCGCAGGCCGTGCTGGGCGGCATCACCGTTCTCACCGGGTTACATCCGATCATCGTGGCCGCGCACTTCCTGCTCTCCATCGGCATCATCGCGGGTTGTGTGCTCCTGGTGGACCGGGCACAGGATCCGGACGACCAGCCGGTGACTCCGCTGGTCCGGCGCACCCTGGTGGTCCTCGGCGACGTACTCGTGGCGACGGCCTTCTTGGTCCTCGTGCTCGGCACGATCGTGACCGGCGCCGGACCCAACTCCGGCGACTCCGACGTGACCCACCGCTTGGGCATCGATCAGCGTGTGGCCGCCTGGATTCATGCTGACATCGTCTATCTGTTCGTCGGCCTGATCATCGCCATGGCGCTCGCCCTCCATCTGGTCAACGGGCCGGCGACCGCCCGAAGGCGAGAGTGGCAACTCATCGCACTCGTCGTGGCCAACGGGGTCCTCGGGTACCTGCAGCTGTTCCTGGGACTCCCTTGGGCAGTCGTCGCCGGACACATGCTGCTGGCGACGCTGGTCTGGATCGCGGCGATCCGACTCCGCCTCGCACTGCGCACCCGGGGAGCGGCCGAGTTAGACCTCCGGGCTCCTGATCGGCAGCCACAAGACGCCTAGGCTGCGGCGGGCTTGTTGCGCCATTGGTCTCGGGGGACTGGGGTGATGGTCCAG
>CAZVYU010000134.1:0-6116 GCA_964631645.1 uncultured Actinomycetes bacterium | reverse complement strand
CCGCACACCACCCGACCCCAGCCCACCAGGTACAGACCGACCCGAGCGGGCTTCGATACACCGCCTGCGGCGGCACTCACCCCGCAGCCCCTAGCCGACCCCAACGAGGCGGGCTTCGATACACCGCCTCCGGCGGCACTCACCCCGCAAACAGGCGGCACTCACCCCGCGGGCCGGCGGCACTCACCCCGCAGCACCCGGCCGAAGTTCGGATACGTCAGGAAGTACAGGCTTCGCAGGCCAGGGCGGCGTTGACCAGACCGATGTGCGAGAAGGCCTGCGGGAAGTTGCCCAGCATGCGCTTGTTGACCGTGTCGTACTCCTCGCTCAGGAGGCCGACGTCGTTACGCAGGCTCAACATCTGCTCCAAGAGTCCGCGCGCCTCGTCCAGGTTGCCCTGCAGTGCGATGGCCTGGATCAGCCAGAACGAACAGATCAGGAACGACCCCTCGGTCCCGGCAAGCCCGTCGGAGGCGGCGTCGTCGGTCAGGTAGCGGGCCACGAAGCCGTCCTGCACCAACTCCTGCTTGATGGCGTCGATTGTGCCCGCCACCCGTGAGTCGTCGCCCGGCAGGAATCCCACGATGGGGATCTGCAGCAGACTCGCGTCGAGTGCCTTCGTGCCGTAGGCCTGCACGAACGTGTTGCGGTCGCTGTCGAAGCCTTTGGCCATCACGTCGGCGTGGATGGTGTCCGCCAAAGAGCGGTAGCGGCCTCGTTCGGCGTTGTCCCCGACGAGCTCGGCCCGACGAGCCGCCCGGTCGGCGGCCACCCACGCCATGACCTTGGAGTAGACAAAGTTCTGCGCGCCGCCCCGCACCTCCCAGATCCCTTCGTCGGGCTGGTCCCAGACCTTCGCGATGTGATCGACCACGGTCTGCACCAGCGACCAGGCGTGCGGATCGGGCTCCATCCCCGCCATCCGAGCCACCCCCATGGCGTCCATGAGTTCGCCCGGGACGTCCAACTGGAACTGGTCGGCGGCGCCGTTGCCGAGACGCACGGGGGCGGACCCCTCGTAGCCGGTGAGCCAGGGCAGTTGCATCTCCGGCAGTCGCCGGGTCCCGTCGACGCCGTACATGATCTGCAACTGGTTGGGGTCGCCGGCGACGGTTCGCAGCAGCCAGTCGCGCCACGACCGCGCTTCGTCCAAGTACCCACCTTCCACCAACGCGCGCATGGTCATGGACGCGTCGCGCAACCAGCAGTACCGGTAGTCCCAGTTGCGCTCACCGCCCAACTGCTCAGGCAATGACGTCGTGGCGGCGGCCACGATGCCACCCGTGGGCTGATAGGTCAGTCCCTTGAGCACGGTGAGCGACGGCTTGATCTCCTCGACCAGGTCCCCCTCCAACTCGCAGCGGTCCGACCACTCTTTCCACGTCGCCTCGCAGTCGTCCAGAAGTTCTTCTGCGTCCACGGCCGGCGGCGGCTCCTTGGCCGGGTCGTACCAAGTGAGCACGAACGGGATCCGGTCCCCGGCCCCCACCCGGAAGCGCGCCTCGGTGTGCATGTCCTTGCCGTGCAGGCCGATCGGGGTCCGCAACATCAGGCCTTCGGGCCCGGCGATGGCGGAGATCCCTTCGTCGTGGTGCCGCACCCAAGGCACAACCCAGCCGTAGTCGAACCGCACCCGGAGGTTGAGGGCCATGTTGACGGTTCCGCTCACCCCCTCGACGATCCGCACGATGGTCGGGTGTTCATCGCGGTGGGGCATGAAGTCGATCAGTCGCACCACGCCACCCTGGGTGTGGAACTCCGTCTCCAGGATCAGCGTCCCCGGGCGGTAACGGCGCTGGACCCGCGCATCGTCCGCCCCTGGTGCGATCGTCCAGTGGCCGTTGTCCTTGGTCCCGAGCAGACTGGCGAAGCAGGCCCCGGAATCGATGCGCGGCAGGCACAACCAGTCGATCGACCCGTTCTTTCCTACCAGGGCCCCGGTCTGGTTGTCACTGATGAACCCGTAGTCCTCGATGCGCATGGCCATGGCCGGATTGTGGCAGCGGCACGAGGTCCCAGTCCTGGCAAGCGGAGCGAATTCCCGTTCACGAACGAACCGACGGCGGGGCTGATCAGCAGAGACAGCGGCTCAGCCGAGCTCGCTCGCCGTGGCCGCAGCCGGGGCCGACTCGCCCGTCGGCTGCGGTGCCAGAGGTTGGGCGTGGCCGTCCGGCATGAGGGTCGGTGGTGCCTCACCGATCGCACCGCGGGATTGGTAGGTCGTGAAGGTGCGCTCGGTGCGAGTACGCCCGATGAACGCGACGATCCAGTGGCCGAACGTCGAGATCCGCTGGAAAAACCCGACCAGGTAGACAATGTGGATGAACAGCCACATCAGCCAGGCGAGGAAGCCGCGGACGGTCAGGGATCCCACGTTGGCCACCGCGCTGAAGCGCGAGATCGTGGCCATCGATCCTTTGTCGAAGTACTTGAACGGTTCGAGTGCGGGTTTGTCAGCGAGCCGTCCCTTGATCGTCTTGGCTGCGTACTTGCCGCCCTGCATCGCCACCTGCGCAACGCCCGGGTAGTTGTTCAGCGAGGCCATGTCGCCGACCACGAACACTTCGGGGTGCCCGGGCAACGTCAGATCCGGTTCGGTGCAGACCCGGCCCGCCCGGTCGACGTCCGCACCCGACGCCTCTCCCAGCATCTTGGCCAATGGCGACGCCTCGACGCCGGCGGCCCAGAAGATGAAGCGGGAGTCGATCCGAGTCTCGGTGCCATCCTTGGACCGCAGTGTGGCCCCGTTGTCGTCGACGCCGACCACCATCTGACCCAGTTCGACCTGGACACCCAGTGACTCGAGTTTGCGACGGGTGTAGTCGGCCTGCTTGTGGCCGAACGTGGCCAGGACTTCGTCTGCCCCGTCGACGAGCAGCACCCGTGCCTTGGTCGGATCGATATGCCGGAAGTTGCGCTTCAGCGAACGGCGCGCCAGTTCCCGGAGCTGACCGGCCATCTCGACGCCCGTGGGTCCACCGCCCACGACAACGAACGTCATCCACGAGTCCTGCTCCGGTCCCGGGGGCAACAGCTCGGCCATCTCGAACGCTCCGAAGATCCGGCTGCGCAGTTCCAGGGCGTCGTCGATGTTCTTGATCCCGGGCGCGAACTGCTCGAACTCGGGATGACCGAAGTAGGACTGCCGAGCACCGGTAGCCACGATCAACGAGTCGTACGGCAGCGTG
The DNA here is from genome assembly GCA_964631645.1 of uncultured Actinomycetes bacterium. Lineage (GTDB taxonomy): Bacteria > Actinomycetota > Actinomycetes > S36-B12 > CAIWTL01. The sequence continues at coordinate 2,928 of CAZVYU010000134.1, read as the reverse complement.
GTGACGTGTTCGCCGGTGACGGCAGTGACCTGCCGCTCTCCCAGATCGACGTCGGTAACCGTGCCCAGCAGGACGTCGAGGTTCTTCTGGCTGCGCAGGATCTCGCGCGCCGGCGGCGCCACCTCGCCCTGGGACAGGATGCCCGTGGCGACCTGGTAGAGCAGCGGCTGGAACAGGTGCTGGGCACTGTCGGAGACCATCGTCACCTCGACCGGGGCTCGCTTGAGTGCCTTGGCCGCGAACAGCCCGCCGAATCCCGAGCCGACCACGACCACCCGATGGGGAGTCGGGGCGCTGGTGGTGTCGGGCATGAGGCCTCCTCGCTGCTGCGACCCGGTGCGGGTCACTGCACCCCAGCATGGTCACTGGGGGGCCGGGACGCCATCCCGAGCCTTCTTGGAGTGAGTAGCGGACGAACGACTGAGAATGAATCCCGACATAGGACGACCTCACTCGGTCCGCTCAACACTCGAACGGCCGTGACGCCGGTCTCGATGATGTCTTCCACTGAGGCTCATTCGGCGCGGGCCAGGGTCAGCCCATTGGCAGTGGTTGTGGGTGCACAGCCGCCATTCACTCGCCGGTTTTGCCCCGAGCCACGCTCAGCGACACTTGCCCAGCCTCAATGAATGGCGGCTGTGCATCTTCGCAGTGTCCCCAAGGCTGGACCCGCGACGGTGGGACCTCGCGCGCGCCGCCTTCGGCGGGGGCGGACCGGCGCCTACGCCGTTGGGGCATTCAGGCTGCCGACGCTTCAGCCTCTGGAGCGACGACGAACGCCCCCGCGGGTTAGCGCGGGGGCGTTGGCGGTGGCGGTGGGATTCGAACCCACGGTGGAGTTGCCCCCACACACGCTTTCGAGGCGTGCTCCTTTGGCCGCTCGGACACGCCACCGCCGCCGAGGATACCGGCCGCTGGGAGCGCCCGACCAATCGCCATGGTTGAAACAGCGGTCAGGATCGCTGGGGGGTCGGCGGACCTGATCCCGGTCACCCCCCAGTCGGCGAGCTGCTTCACGTTCCTGCTCGGTCAGCACGAGTGGGGGCAGTTCGACTCTCCGATGTTCCGGCCACAGGGCCGTTGACTCGGGTCGTGACCGGGGTTCCGAAGGGGGTCAGGTTGACCGTCGTCTGAGGCGCGTACGGTAATTCATCGGCGGTGGGTCAAGAACGCCCGGACCAGCTCGCCGCAGTCCGCCTCTCGGATGCCGCCGACAACCTCGGGCCGATGAGTCATGTGGCGGTCGCGGGGGATGTCGAACACCGAGCCGCAGGCGCCGTACCGGTCATTCCATGCGCCGAAGACGATGCGTCGAACCCGGGCGGCCACGGCGGCGCCGGCACACATGGGACACGGTTCCAACGTCACGTACAGGTCGCATCCGTCCAGCCGCGAGGTTCCGAGCTCCGCCCCCGCCGCCCGCAGGGCGCTGACTTCGGCGTGGGCGGTCGGGTCGGTTCCCTGTGTTCGGTGGTTGGCGGCGCGGGCGATGACCTGTCCGTTGTGAACGACCACCGCGCCGATGGGGATGTCGTCGTGGTCGGAGTCGCGGGCGACCCGGATCGCCTCGACGATGAAGGCGTCGTCGGTGGGTGAGGGCTGCACGTCAGGCGACGTCGAGTACGGCCGACAGTTCCCGGCCGAATCCCACCCGAGCCGCGATCGACCCGATCTGTTCGTCGGGATACAGCTCGGGATCGCTGCACAACAGATCCACGTCCTGCGCGGCCAGGCCGAGGTCGCTGAGCAGCGTGAGGTCGCCGGCGGGTTCGATGTCGTCGAGATCGTCGAGGTCCTCGACATCGACGCCGAGCATCTCCGCTGCTTCGTCCGCAATGGGCCAGTCGAGGGCGGCGGTCACGTCGGACAAGAGCAGACGGGTGCGCGATCCCTGGATCCGTAGGCAGACGAAGAACTCGTCAGCAACGCTGACAAAAGCCACACTGCCGGAGTCCCCCTGACGACGGCGAGCGTAATCGGCGAGATCGGGCAGCCGGTCGGCGGCGGAACTCGGGGCGCTGGCCACGTGCCACTCCCCCTCTTCACACCACGCCACGAAGGCGAAATCGACACCGGCTTCATCCATGATCCTGATGGTGGCACCGCGACCCCACGTAGCGGAAGGTCCCTCGGCCCCACAATCTGTTGCTCTGGTCACCCCGACCGCCGTGCCCGCTTCCGTCACCCCCTGCGGGGGTTGCGGAAACGGTCGCAGGCGACTGAAGCGGCGAATTGCGACCGGAACTTCCAGTCGCAACTGACGGTTCTGGTCGCATGCGACCGAAACCGTCCCCCGCCGCAGGCGGGTCAGAGGGCGCGGAGGATGTCTTCCACCCGGTCGCGGGCGTCGCCGAACAACATCTGGCTGTTCTCCTTGAAGAACAAGGGATTCTGCACCCCGGCGTATCCCGTGGCCATCGACCGCTTGAACACGATCACGTTCTTCGCTTCCCACACGGTCAGCACCGGCATCCCCGCGATCGGGCTGTTGGGTTCGTCGATCGCCGCCGGGTTGACCGTGTCGTTGGCACCGATGACCAGCACCACGTCGGTGTCGGGGAAGTCGTCGTTGATCTCGTCCATCTCGAGCACGATGTCGTAGGGCACCTTGGCCTCGGCCAGCAGCACGTTCATGTGTCCCGGCAGCCGCCCGGCCACCGGGTGGATGCCGAAGCGCACCTCAACGCCCCGGTCCCGCAGCTGGCGCGTCAGTTCGGCGACCGGGTACTGAGCCTGCGCCACCGCCATGCCGTAGCCCGGCGTGATGATCACCGACGAGGCATTGGCCAACAGTTCGGCCGCCCCTTCTGCGTTGATCTCCCGATGTTCGCCGTAGTCGACGTCGGACGCGACCGTCCCTGCCTCAACGCCGAAACCACCGGAGATCACCGAGATGAAGGACCGGTTCATGGCCTGACACATGATGTA
>CAZVYU010000133.1:2093-6252 GCA_964631645.1 uncultured Actinomycetes bacterium | reverse complement strand
TCCGGCGGCTACTCACCCCGCGGAAAGTGGGCGCTCCGGCGGCTACTCACCCCGCAGAAGGGGGGCGCTCCGGCGGCTACACCCCGCGGAGGGTGGGCTCTCCGGCGGCACCCACCCCGCAGGAGGGCGGCAGTCACCCCCCAGGCAGTGCGGAACTCACTCAGCCGACTGGGCCACCTCGTACAACCGAAGCCGGTTGTACCGGACGATCATGATCGCGATCGAGTTCACGATGAACGTGATCACGCAGAACGCCAGGAAGATCCACCACGTCGCAAAGAACGCGATCGGGATCACCGACAGATCGGCCAACCAGTGGACCCACTCCGCCCGGCGGGTCTCGACGATGTAGCGGTCTATCGCGTGGGGGTCGGACAGGTCGGGCAGGCGGGACTTGGTCTCACCACCCGCCCAATCCCCGCCGTCGGGGAAGTGGCGTTTCCACCACCGGACCCCGACTCGTTCCCAGTTGTGCTTCGTGTCCCACCGGGTGAGATGTAACGGTCCCCGGTCGCGGTCGAGCCAGCGCGTCGGCCAGTGGGGCGCAGTGAGTCCGATGCCGACCGAGATGACCGCGACGCAGACGATGCCGCCCACGATCTGCCACACGTAGGTCATCATCGGCTTGCGCCAGTCGGCCAAAGGGCCGGTCGGGCCCTCGGTTTCGATACGCGCGTCGCGCTCCTCAACCCGCGGACCCTCCCAACAGCCTCGTACGACGGGTCAGTGGCTCGTGGTCACCTTTGCGCCCTTCGGCTGACCGATGGTCGCGAGCAGTGCGGTGAAGTCCGGGTCGTCGATGTCGAACGGGCGGGCGCCCTTGATTCGTGGGAACTCGATCACCCGCAGTTCGTCGTCTTGTTCGACGTCCTGACCGGTGACCCCGCTCTCGCCGCGGAGCGCGGCGTCCACGGCCAGGTCGGTGCACGCCTTGATCAGCTCCAGGTCCGCCTCGTTCGAGGCACCGGACCGGGCGAAGTACCCGGACTTCCACACCTGGGTCTTCTCGGCCTCGATCATCCCCGAGAACTGCTCACCGAAGTACTGGCCCGGGTTGATCTTGTCGAGTTTGACGTGACCGAACGCATCGCGAGGAACCTCCTGACCGGCCGCCTCGAGTTCAGCGACGATCCGCTCCACGCCGGCACCTTCGGACAGGAAGATGTTCACGTTGCCCAGGTCGTCCATGACTGCCTTCAGCCGCTCGGCCTCGGCGGCCAGGTCGATGTCCATTTCGGGCACGTAGACCGCGTGAATGTCCCAACGGCGTTTGTCCAGGCCGATCTCGGGAACCCACTCCTGCCCGTCGAGCCACTCGCGGTACTTCCCGGCGGTCGCTGCGGTGAGCCAGCCGCAGTTGCGTCCCATGACCTCGTGGATGATCAACGCCCGGGGGTTGGCGGTGTGCTCCGCCAAGATGTTGCGCGCGTAGAGGGCACCGAAGTCCGCAGCGGTCCAAGCCCCCAGGGTCTGCTTGATCGGCACGACGTCGTTGTCGATCGTCTTGGGCAGTCCGACCACTGTGAGTTCGTAATCGTTCTCGTGCAGGTAGGCCGCCAGATCGGCGGCGGTGGTGTTCGTGTCGTCGCCACCGATCGTGTGCAGGACGTCGACCCCATCGCGGGTGAGTTGATCCGCCGCCACCTTCAGGGGATCCTGGCCCGCTTGGACGAGACCCCGCGCCACACAGTCATCGACGTTGGTCAGTTTGACCCGGCTGTTGCCGATCGGGCTCCCTCCGAACCGCTGCAGGACGCCGGCGTGCTCGCGGGTCTGCGCCCCGATCTCGGTGGACTGGCCCAACAGCAGTCCGTGATACCCGTTGCGGTAGGCAATGATCCGGATGCTCGGGTCGAGTTCGTTGTACCGCTGGATAAGACCTCCCACAGCGGTCGACAGGCAGGGCGCCAGGCCCCCGGCGGTGAGCAATGCAACGGTTCGAACAGTCATGCCCGCACCCTAGTGCCCGGTGGCCCGTGGTCGCCCGACGGTGCCCGCCGCCCCCCGAGAGGGAGTGCTGGTCCCTGAGGGTGCTGCGTACACTGACCGCCGGGTGGGTTGTCCGAGCGGCCTAAGGATCTCGTCTTGAAAACGAGTGGGGTGTCACAACCCCCCAGGGTTCGAATCCCTGACCCACCGCCAGGTTTCGATACGCCGCTGCGCGGCTACTCAACCCACAGGGGGAGGCGCTGCGCGGCTACTCAACCCACAGGGGGAGGCGCTGCGCGGCTACTCAACCCACAGGGGGAGGCGCTGCGCGGCTACTCAACCGACGGTCGCGGGGGCGGGCAGCCGATCGGGGACCCCCATTCCCGACCAGTGCCAGCCAGCATCGGCCCAGGACTGTGCGGGAAGGCAGTTGCGCCCGTCGATCACCCGGCGGCGGCGGACCAGTCGGCCCGCCTCGTCCGGGTCGAGGTCGCGGTACTCACGCCACTCGGTCAGCACCATGACCAGGTCCGCGCCGGCCAGCGCGTCGGACAGATCGGCCCGATAGTCCAACTGCGGAGCCACCCGAGCAGCTGTGGCCAGGGCAGCAGGATCGTGGACCCGCACGGCCGCCCCCGTGGCGGCGAGCTGGGCGGCGATGTCCAGGGCCGCGGAATCGCGGGTGTCGTCGGAGTCCGGCTTGAAGGCTGCTCCCAGGACGGTCACCACCGGCTCGTCCACCCCCTCGAGGGCTCCCAGTGCCGCGTCGCGTGCACGGCTGCGGCTGCGCCGGTTGATGTCATCGACATCGTCCAGGAAGTCCAGGGCCTGGCCCACTCCGAGTTCGGCACTGCGCGCCCGGAACGCCCGGATGTCCTTGGGCAGACAGCCCCCGCCGAAACCGACCCCCGCTTTCAGGAACTGGCTGCCGATCCGGCTGTCGTGGCCGATCGCGTCCGCGAGTTGGGTGACGTCGGCCCCCACCTCGTCACAGATCTCGGCCATGGCGTTGATGAAAGAGATCTTGGTCGCCAGGAACGCGTTCGCCGCAGCTTTGACCAGCTCGGCGGTCGCGACATCCGTCACCAGTAGCGGCGTCCCGGCGGCGAGCGGTGCCGCGTAGACCTCCCGGAGCAGGTCGACCGCCCGCGCACCCGCAGCGTCGTCAGGCGCCCCGACGACGATGCGGTCGGGTTCGAGGGTGTCGCGCACGGCGAATCCTTCGCGTAGGAACTCGGGGTTCCACACGACCGTCGCACTCGATCCGCGCTCGACCAGGAAGTCCGCGATCCGGGCGGCCGTACCCACCGGGACGGTGGACTTGCCCACCAGAACCGCGTCGGCGGCGAGGTGCGGAGCCAGGTCCGCCACAGCGCTCCACACCTGGCTCAGATCGGCAGCGCTCCCGCCCGACACTTGCGGTGTACCGACGCACAGGAAGACCACATCATGATCGGCCAGTTCGGTCGGGTCGGTGGTGAATCGAAGACTCCCCTGATCGACGGTGCGAGCGAGCAGGTCGTCGAAGCCAGGTTCGTGGAAGGTCGCCTTCCCCGCATTGAGCGACGCCACCTTGGCATCGTCCACATCCGTGGCGGTGACATCGAACCCGATGCTGGCCAGTGCGGTCGCATGAACGGCGCCCAGATAGCCGACGCCCACGACCCCGATCTTCATGCCGGTCCGCCCTCCTCATGCTGAACGCGCCCAGTGTAGGCAGGCGTCACATGCATCCTTGCTGCGGTCAGTTGCGGACGAGCGGTTCATAGTCGGTCGCCGACACCGGTTCGCTGGTGAGCCGACCGTTGGGCAGCGGCACACCGATCGGGTTGCCGTTGTCGTCGACGAAGGTCACCGTCGCTTCCGGCGTCGTCGCGAGAGTCAGGACGACCTGCCCCAGGATGAGCAGTTGCTCCTGGCTGGGCAGTTGCAGGAACTCGCGGTTGAGGACCACGGCGACCTGATCGGGCGCGACATTCACCCCCACGCCATCGGCGTTGGCGGTGACCACGAGGGGGGTGTCCGGAACGATCGGCGTGACCGCGGTGCGCAACCCCTGGGACGCCTCCGCCGGAGTCGGACCCAGTTCGAGAGCTTCGAGCTTCTCCTGATCCGTCAGCAGTTGGTCACTGGTCCGGCGCACCGAGACCAACTCACTGTCATCCACGAACCACAACTCGGTGAGCACGCCGACCTGGTTCTCGCTGGCGGTCGCGCGGGGAGCCACGAC
>CAZVYU010000133.1:0-1993 GCA_964631645.1 uncultured Actinomycetes bacterium | reverse complement strand
GTCGAATCGCCGCGCGCGAAGGGTTCGAAGATCTGTCCCGCGAGATCCTCGGGGATTCCGGGACCGGCATCGTCCACGGTCAGACGGACTCCCTCTTCGGTGCGTTCCACCAGAAGTGAGGTGAGACCTTCGCCGTGACGCTGAGCGTTGTCGATCAGGTTGCCGACCACCCGTTCGCAGCGGCGAGGGTCGGTGAGCAACCGGAGGTCGTCGTCGCCCTGGCGCAACTCCCGGTCAAGCCCGCGCCCCGCGAGTAGTTCGTCGATGAGCAGGCAGATGTCGATCTGCTCGGTCTGCACCAGTTGATCACCGCCGATGCGCGAGATCTCCAGCAGGTCGAGGACGGTGGCGCTGAACCGGCGCACCTGCCGGTTGAGTGCCTCGACCAGCGTCGCCTCGCGCGGCGGGAGCCGATCCAACCGGCTCTCCAGCAGGTCAGCGGTACCCATGATCCCGGTCAGCGGCGAACGCAGTTCGTGCGACACATTGGCCGAGAACCGGCGTTCCCGTTCGAGCCGGTCCTGCACCGCATCGGCCATGTCGTTGAACGCCGTCGAGATGGCCACGAGGTCCGGGTCCTCGCTCACCGGCACGCGGGCCTGAAGATCGCCCGCGGTGATGTGGCGCGCCCCATCGGCAAGGTCGCTCAGGGGCCGCAGAAGTCGGTTGCCGGCGGCACGTCCGACGATCCCGCCGACCAGGAACGCCATGATCGAGGCGCCGATGAGGACCCAACCCAAAATCGTGAGGGCGGTGTCCAGCGCAGAGAAGGCGAAGGTCTCAACGAAGATGCCGCCGGTTCCGACCGGCACGCCGACCGCGAGGTACGTGTCACCGTTGGATGCCGAGAAGCGCTGGAGGGCACCCGAACCGGCGGCTTCGCCGAGGAGCGGGGCGGGCAGTTCCCGGGGAGACACCGTCACGTTGGACGAGTACCAGGTGTTGTCCACCCGGAGAAGGGCCTGACTGTCCTCGGCCGCGGGCACGCTCTCGAGCGCTTTTCCGGGACGGACCCCCTGGGACAGGGCGGCGTCCACCACCCGCGCGTCGATGAGGGCCTGGTTGAGGGCGGCATTCTCACGCTGCTGAACCAGATAGAGCCGGGCGCCGAAGTAGGTGGCCCCAGAGACGACCAGGGCGACCACCAGGCTGATGAGCGCGAACGCCAGAGCGACTCGGTTCGCCAGACCGGCTCGTCGGCCGAACCAGTGCCCCGGCCACTTCACGGCAGGTGCCACTTCACGATCCGGCCGGGATCACGGCTTGAGCCGGTAACCGAATCCGCGGACGGTCACCAGGTGGACCGGCTCGGCCGCGTCGATCTCAAGTTTGGAGCGCAAGCGGTAGATCAAGTTGTCGACCACACGACCGTCGCCGGCGTTGCCGTATCCCCACACGCGACGGAGTAAGTCGTCACGGCTCAGGATGCGGCCGCCGGCGAGGATCAATTCCTGCAGCACCTTGAACTCGGTGCGCGACAACGCCAGCGGTTCGCCGTCCTTGAACGCCTCGGCCGTCTCGGGCCGGATGACGATCGGGCCACAGGCGATGACGTCCTGATGCGGTTCGCCGGCCTCGGTGGCGTTGCGGCGCAGCTGGGCCCGGATCCGCGCACCCAACTCTTTCGGTACGAACGGCTTGGTCACATAGTCGTCGGCGCCCGCTTCCAGCCCGGCGACCACATCGTGACTGTCGGCCTGGGCGGTGACGACGATGATCGGGACCGAACTTGTGGCGCGCAGCGACCGGACCACGTCCAGTCCGTGGATGCCGGGCAGCCGAAGATCGACGAGGACGACGTCGGGGGTTTCGTCGAGGGACAGGCTCAGCGCCTGCTCACCGGTTTCGGCCTCGACGACGCGATAGCCCTCGTCCTCGAGGTAGGTGCTGAGCACCAACCGGATCTCAGGTTCGTCTTCGACGACCATCACAGTCTTGGCCACGCACCTATTAGACACTGTGCGCGCCTCACCGCGCAGGCAGCCCCGACCCG
>CAZVYU010000132.1:3062-6451 GCA_964631645.1 uncultured Actinomycetes bacterium | reverse complement strand
TCGAAGCCAAGGCCGTCCTCCGACCCGCACCCAGGTACCGGCCGACCTGAGCGGGGGCTTCGATACACCGCCTGCGGCGGCACTCACCCCGCAGAGAGGCGGCACTCGCCCGCGGACCGCGCCGGCCCCTGGCCGACCGAGCCGGGGTGGAGGTGGGTCGACTCCGGCGTCGTCGAGCGGAACAAGCGTGCGCAGCCGAGCCGACGGCGAGGCGCAGCACCAATCCACTACAGCGCCGCCCACAGGGCGGCGACATCTACTCCAAGAGCCGCCGGATCGATCACACCCCCAGCCCGGCGCAGCGAGACCCACCAGGGGCCCCCATCACCGAGCGCCGCTCGTACGGCGGCGCGGGGGAATGGCGCGGCCGTCGGTTTCGTTGGGACACTCGTCCTGCCGCACACTGAAGGCCGAGTGGGAGAGGGAACGTGACCGGATTCTGGATCGTCGTCGCAGTCGTGGTGGCGTGCTGCGGATTCGGACTCTGGCGCCGGATCAGTGACGGCCGATGGCGCGATCAGGCTCCCCGACCGGTCCCGTCCGATGCCCCGCCCGCCCATGTGGACACTCCCGATGCCGCGCACCATGGCGGCGAGGTGATCGGCTCCGAACAACTGGGGGTTGCGTTGGGGGATCGCGCCACGCTGGTGCAGTTCTCCTCCGCCTTCTGTCAGCCCTGCCGGGCGACCCGGTTGCTTCTGGACGACGTCACCAAGGACCTGCCCGGAGTGGCTCACGTCGAGCTGGACGCCGAAGCCCACCTGGATCTGGTGCGCCATCTGCAGATCCGACGGACCCCCACCGTTCTGCTGCTGGACGCTCAGGGGGCCATCCGCAAGCGGGCGACCGGCTTGCCGCGCCGGTCCGAGGTTGTCGCCGCCTTGGGCCAGGTCGTGCCAACCTAGAGGTCTGCGAGAGGACGAGTTCATGAGTGACGCCACGCCGGAAGCGACCGAAGCCGCAGCCGACTCCCCGCCCGGGCCCGGGGCGGAGAATGCTTCTCCTGCCGCCACGCCCACCATGATCGATCCCCGCGGCCCCCGCTTCGGGGCGGCGATCACCGTGGTCGTGCTGGTTGCTGCTCTGCTCACGATCCCGTCGATCACCAGTGTCGTCCTACTGGTGTGGCAAGCGATCGCCTTCGGGGCGGCGGCATTGCTGGGCCTGCAGGCGCAGCCCTACGGCTGGCTCTACCGCACCATGCTGGCCCCCCGGCTCGGACCACCGTCCCACCTGGAGGATGCGGCGCCGCCGCGGTTCGCTCAGCAGGTCGGCCTGGTGTTCGTCGTGGTGGCGCTGGTCGGACTGGCGATCGGCGTCCCGGTCGTCGCCCAGATCGCCACGGCATTCGCCCTCGCTGCCGCCTTCCTCAATGCGGCCTTCAACTTCTGCCTCGGCTGCGAGATCTATCTCTTGGTCCAGCGCATCCGGCATCGGTCGGTCCCGGCCGCCGACTGACTGCGCCACGACCTGCTCCGAGGCCCGTGGATCCCGGACCGTTCATCCTGACGAGCGGAGCGACGCGCGCCTTATGAGGCCTTTGTCCGTAGTGCGCAGGCCTCGGGCCCGCCACTCCCCTAGCCTTCGCCCGTGTCCTCCGTGGCCGACCTCGGCGCCAAATTCCGAAACGGCGTCGCCCTGCGCCGGGCCACCCGGGTCGCCATCGTCGTCCCCCTGCTGCTGGCAGCCCTGATCTCCATCCCGGCGCTGAGCACATCGGCGCTGTTCGGGGTCTTCGCCTGCTTGGCGATGCTTCTGTTCGCGGACTTCGGCGGCCCCTTGCGCGACCGGTTCGCCGCCTACCTGGTCACCACCGCGGTCGGAATCCCGATCTTGCTCGTCGGCATCACATTCGGACAGTCGGTGGAAGGTGCGGTCATCGTCATGGCTGCCGTGGCCTTCGTTCTGGGGATCACTGCCGTCCTGCGCGGTCCGGTGGGATCCGCGCAGACCGTGCTCCTGTTGGCCACGGTGCTCGCAGTGACCAGCGCCCCCGCAGGCACGCAGATCGCGGCCATGCTCTCGTGGACCATCGGCGGCGTCACGGCGGCCGTCGCGGCGTTGCTGCTGTGGCCGGCGCGGCCGTCCCACAAACTGGCGAAGGACCTCTCCGCGGTCTACCGCAGCGCAGCCGATGCGGTGCGCACCCGCTGGGCGCAGCCGGACGCAGCCGCGTACGCCGAGGTGCTGGCCACCTTCGATGCCCAGCTGAAGGACCTGCACGGACAGTTCGACGGGAACCTCTTGCGCCCTGCAGGTCTGACGGATTCCGACCGCGCGCTGGCGCAACTGGTCGACCTGGCCAGCCGGCTGCGCGGCTACATGAAGTGGGAGGACACGCCCACACCGGATGTGATCGATCCCCCGGCCTTGACCGACGCGCGCCACCGGCTGGCCGCCGCGATCGCCGACGAACTCGACCAGGTGGCGCTCTACCTGGCCAATCCGAATCGTCGCGGCAACTCGCCCGACCGGATCAAGCAGGCGCGGGACGAACACCTGCACGTGGCGATCGCCTGGGTGGCTGATTCCCGCGGCCGCCTGCCGGGCTCGTTGATCAGGCGCCGGTTGGACAACATGTTCCCGCTACGGCTGTCGTCCATCAGCACCGAACTGGCGAGCGCCAACGTGGCTCACCGCCAAGTGATCGACCACTTCATGGATCCAGCCCTGGATCAGGAACTCAATCGGCAGCGGGAGGGAATCTGGGATCGGATCCAAGGGAACCTCGCCTGGGACTCTCCCTGGTTCCGCAGCGCCCTGCGGACCGCCGTCGCCTTGGCCCTCAGCGTCGCGCTCGCCAAGACGCTGGAGTTGTCCCATGGTTTCTGGATCGTGTTGGGAACGTTGACCGCATTGCGATTCGATGCGCTGGGCACCGGCCGCACGGCGATCCAGGCGCTGGTGGGAACCTCCGCCGGCGTCCTGATCGGAGCCGGACTGATCGAACTTGTCGGAGCCAACACCGCGGTGTGGTGGGTGCTGCTGCCGATCGTCCTCGTGGTCACGGCCTACACGCCCGGGACCTTCTCGCTGGCCGTGGGGCAAGCAGGCTTCAGCGTCACGGTCATCGTCATGTTCTCGTTGCTGTTCCCCGCGACTCTGGCCACCGCCGAAGCTCGGCTCGAGGATGTCGCGATCGGCTTGTCGGTCAGTTTCGCGGTGAGCCTGCTCATGTGGCCCAGTGGCGTGGTGGCCACCCTGCACCGGCGGATGAAAGAGGCGATCGTCAGCGCCAGCGACCATCTGCTCATGTCCATCGACTACATCGCGGGCGGGGCCGTGGACGACGATCTGCTGGCCTGGGGGGCAGGCCGTGCGTCCACCGCCCTGAACCGGGCCCAGGAGGCCTACGACCTGTCCATCGCCCAGAAGCCACCGAAGACCGT
>CAZVYU010000132.1:0-2962 GCA_964631645.1 uncultured Actinomycetes bacterium | reverse complement strand
CGCGAGATCGCCGCCTCGGCGTGACCGAACGGTCTCAGCCAGAGGTCGGTCTCATCGGGGACGTCACGAGCCGCAGCACCGGCATGGGCGGCATTCGCCAATGCCCTCGGATGCTCCACCGGGAAGAAGCCGTCCTCTGTGCCGTGCACGATCAGGAACGGCACCGGGGGGATATTGGTGGCGGCCTCGACGGGCGACTCCGGCCATGGTTCCGGCCACGGCGGCGGGATCACCCGAGTCCGCATCACATGCGTCAACCACAATCGAGCGACTCGGTTCTCGACGCCGAAGTGCAGCATCCGCATGACCGGGGTGCCGCGGTAGTTCCAGAAGGCCGGCCCGCTCACCTCCACCACCGCGTCGACGCCGCCGACGAGGCCGGCGTGCCGGACCACGACCGACGCGCCCATCGAAAAGCCGACGGTCACGACCCTGCGATAGCCCAGCGTGCGGGCCCACCGCACGACCGCATCGACGTCCGCGACCTCCTTGTCGCCCAGGGTGCACAATCCGTCGCTGCGGCCATGGCCGCGCAGATCCATCGTCAGGACCGGGAACCGGGTCGCCAAGGTGCGGACCACCGTCACATTGGCGGGCTTGTCGATGCCCGCGTTGAAGCCGTGGACCACCACGAGGGCCGTGGGGCCGCCAGGACCGGGGACATGAGCGGCCCGAAGCCGCACCCCGTCGTCCGTCACGAGCGTCTGCTGTCGCGCAAAAAGCGTCGAGTCCGCCACGGTGAGATAATGTCGCAACAGCCGGGGACGTGCGAGGTACGGATGCGACTGCTCCTGCTCACAACACAGTCGGGGCCGGCGGCCAATGTGCTGCCCGCCATCGAACTGCTCACGCACACGTTGCGGGTTCTTCCGGCCGAAGGTTCGGCCCTTCTCGACGCACCGCCCCACGACGTCATCCTCGTCGATGGTCGCTTGTCGTTGCCGCAGTCCCGATCTTTGACGCGCCTCATTCGGGCGACCGGTGTGGACGCTCCGGTCCTGCTGATCGTGACCGAGGGAGGATTGGCGGCGCTCCAGTTCGATTGGGGGATGGACGACATCCTCGTGGACAGCGCCGGGCCCGCCGAGATCGAAGCGAGGCTTCGGTTGAACCTCAGCAAGGTGCGCCAGAACTCGGGCACCGAGGAGTCCGATCCGCCGGATCGGATCCGCCGCGGCGCGCTCGTCATCGACGAGTCCTCCTACACCGTCACCCTGGCTGACCAGCAACTCGACCTGACCTTCAAGGAGTTCGAACTGCTGCGGTACCTCGCGTCGCACGCCGGTCGCGTCTTCACCCGCGCCCAACTGCTGCAGGAAGTGTGGGGGTACGACTACTACGGCGGCACCCGGACCGTGGACGTCCACGTCCGCCGCCTGCGCGCCAAGCTCGGCCTGGAATACGAAGCGTTGATCGGAACGGTGCGCAACGTCGGTTACCGATTCGTTGAGGACGCTGTCCCCGACGACTCTGCGACGACCCCGGCATGACTGATGCGCGGCTGTCGCAGCCGACCCGGTTGACCGCGTCCCAGCAGGAAGCTGTGGCGGCTCTCTTCGCCGCCGAGGAGTCGCGCAGCGGCCGTCGACCGCTGGACGAGTCGCGCCGGATTCTGGTGACCAGCGGCAGTGCGGCCGACCAATGGCTGCTGATTGCTGCGGACGGTACTGCGCTGGCCTACGCCAACGTCGTCGATTCGGTGGCCGAACTCAGCGGGCTCGACGAGACAGCTGCGGCGGAGATCCTCGAGGCGGTGCGTGAGTCAGGAGTGGCGGGTCTTGTGTGGACCCACGGAGAGCGCTCGGTCGCTCGCCAGGCCGCAGTGGCCGCCGGGCTACCTGTCGTGCGAGAACTGCTCCTGCTGTCGGCTGAGTTGCCGCGACAGGTGCGGCCGATGCCCGCTGATGTCTCGTTGCGCCCGTTCGACGCCGAGCGTGACGCCGAGCCCTGGTTGGCGCTGAACCGGGCCGCCTTCGTCGACCTCCCCGATCAGGCCTCGTGGTCGAGCGCCGATCTCCAGGAGCGGTTGGCCGCCCCGTGGTTCGACCCCGACGACTTCCTGCTGGCCGTCGATGCACAGGGGGCCGTGATCGGCTTCCACTGGACCAAGATCGATCCCGCGGCCACCGTGACCGACGACCAGGGCCAATCGCACGTGTCAGGCGAGGTGTTCGTCATGGCCGTGGCCCCGGAACGCCAGGGGACCGGCCTGGCGGCCCCCCTGCTCGACGCCGGTCTGGCTCACCTCGCGCGCCGCGGTCTGACCCGGGTTCATCTGTTCGTCGACGCGTCGAACCGCACTGCGGTCCGCCTGTACGAGCGGGCCGGTTTCTCCGTGGTGGACACCGACCGGATGTACCGGCTGCGGCCCTGATCGCGACCGGCGCGCCGTCGGAGCCGTCGCAACGGCGCCGGGTTCACTCCCAGACGGCCAGGTCCCAGTGATCCCGGATCCTGGTGTCCTTGGTGACCAGGGGCACGTCTCGCACCTTGGAGTGAGCCACCTGCAGCCGGTCGAACGGATCCCAGGTCCAGGGGAAGTCGACAGCCGCCGCACACAGCGGCGTGAAGTCGATCGGATCCACCACCAATGAGAGGCGGAGGGCCAAGTCGCCGATGATCTCAGCTGGCGCAGGGGTGATCCGGCCGACCTCCTGCAGGTACGCCAACTCCAGTTGCACCGCCGGGCTGATCCGCAGCTCCGCCTCCTCGATCAACTCGGCCACCCGGACGGGCAGGCGATCCACCTCACCGGCATATAGCCACACGACGACATGCGTATCGAGCAGGATCACGGCTGCCACTCATCGACGAAACCGAGCTCGACCAGTGCCTCAGGATCTCCGACGATCACTTCGGGACGCCGCACCAAGCGGGACAACCGCTGCTCCACCGGCGAGGGGGCGATGATCACGACCCGGCCGTTCCGTTCGACTTCGAGCGGCTCACCTGACTCGATCAC
>CAZVYU010000131.1:0-6484 GCA_964631645.1 uncultured Actinomycetes bacterium | reverse complement strand
GATTCCGCGAGGTCCGCGGAGCCGCCGACCAACTCCGGCAGAGCAGCGGCCAGGGCCTGGATGACCGTCGACGACGCTTTGCGCGTCGGCACGGAAGTTCCGGCCTCCCAGGTGGGCAGGTCGATCGCGGGAAGTTCGCCGGACTGGATCCGGTCGAGCAGTGCCGCACGGTCGGGGTTCGCCGTACGCCAGGCGTCGAACTGCTTCTGCCACTCGGCCTTGGCGGCTTCGCCCCGATCCTTGACCTTGCGGGCGTGCGCCAGCACCTCGTCGTCGACCTCGAACGACTTGTCGGGGTCGAAGCCGAGGATCTCTTTGACGTCGCGGATCTCGTCCTCGCCCAGGTCGGCGCCGTGCGCCTTGTAGGTGTTCTTCTTGTTGGGTGCGGGCCAGCCGATGATGCTGCGCAGCCGGATGAAAGTGGGGGAGCCCTTGTGGGCGCGGGCCTGCGTCAGAACGTCGTTGAGAGCGGCGACGTCCACCTGGCCGTTCTCACCTAGTGCGACCTCGTAGGTCTTCCAGCCGTAAGCCTCGTAGCGTTCGACGGTGTTCTCGCTGAACGCGATGGCGGTGTCGTCCTCGATTGAGATGTGGTTGTCGTCCCAGATGACCGTCAGGTTGTCGAGCTGCTGGGTGCCGGCCAGCGACGATGCCTCGCTGGTGATGCCTTCTTCCATGCAGCCGTCGCCGGCGATCACCCAGATGTGGTGGTCGAAGGGGCTGTCGCCAGCCGGGGCGTCGGGGTCGAACAGGCCCCGTTCGTAGCGCTGGCCCATCGCCATGCCAACGGCGGTCGACAGTCCCTGTCCCAGCGGTCCGGTGGTGGTTTCGACGCCGACCGTGTGGCCGAACTCGGGGTGACCCGGGGTGAGGCTGCCCCAGGTGCGGAAAGCTTCGAGGTCGGTCACCTCCAGCCCGTATCCGGACAGGAAGAGCTGGATGTACAGGGTGAGACTCGAGTGGCCGGCCGAAAGGACGAACCGGTCGCGGCCCAGCCACTGGGCGTCGGCGGGATCGTGCTTCAGGAACTTCTGGAACAGCAGGTAGGCGGCCGGGGCGAGGCTCATCGCCGTCCCGGGGTGGCCGTTGCCCGTCTTGTGGACCGCGTCAGCGGCGAGCACCCGGGCGGTGTCGACGGCACGGGTATCGAGGTCGGTCCATTCGAGGTCGCTCACGGCGGTCCTTTCCACGGTTCGCCGACAGCCGACTGCTGTCGCGCGCAGCCTAGCCAGGTCCGTGTCACGAGTCCCGGCGATCCGGTGCGGAGCGACTGCTGGACGGTGTTGAGTCACAGGAATTGGCCCTTCGCGCCCTGGGAGGTTCACCCAGTTGCCTAGGGTCGAAAGTCCCGATCGAGACTCCGATCGGGTGATAGCCGCATCACATGCCCCGCCTAAGATGCGAACGCTCTGTGTAGTGGCGCCTACTTTGAGTGTGCGAAAGCGGGGGTCGCGACGAACCGGACACTCGGGATGCCACAGTCCCGAGTCAACCAAGGGAGTAACGACCATGAAGATCACCATCAGCCGGAGGGCGACCGCCATGTTGGCGACCGGGCTACTTGCCGTGGGAGGTGTTCTGTACGCAACGCCTGCCAGCGCCGAGGCCGATGTGTCATTGGGGATCACGGGCGGAACTCTTACCGCTTCCTTCGCGGACGTTAACTTCCTACCGGTCAACTACGCCTTCGCTGCGCAGAATACGACCCAGTCCGCGACCCTTACCGTCAGCGACATGAGGGGCAGCGGGGCCGGATGGAACGTGACGGTGACGTCCAGCAACCTGGTCTCCGGTGGCGATCAGATCAATGACGAGAACCTGAGTTTCTCCACCCTGGCTACGCCTTCCATGGTGCAGGGGCAGGCTCGCCACGTCACTGGTGGCCCCAACAGTGTCCCCGGATCCGTCGGCGATCCCCTCGACGCGGCGGTGAAAGTAATCACGGCTGACTCAACGTACGGCCAGGGTGAGTACACCCAAGCCAATGTGCTCCAGGTCGCCATCCCCGCCCTGCAGAAGGCGGGCACCTACACCGGAACGCTGACTGTGTCCGCCACCAGCGGGCCGTGATCCGAACAATGAACTGGGGGTCGCGGGGATTGCCGCGACCCCCAGTTCCTTCGTGTGGGGAGTTCCAGGTTCTGGTGAACGTCTGCTCCGAATGTCAGTAGGGTCGGCTGCCGTGAGCCTTGAAAGAGGGAGTCGTCCGATCCGACGATCACGGTCCTTACGGTGCGCTCTGCTGGCCTTCGTCGGCGCTCTTGTCTGCCAGGTCACGTCAGCGCCCGCAAGTGCGGTGACACCGGATGAGGTGCAGTTGCGGATCATCCCGGTGGACGTTGCCCAGGACTCCTTCTGGCGACTCAAGATGGCCCCGGGGACCACTCGCGAACTAGCTGTGGACCTGGCGAATGTCGCCGACAACGCCGTTGAGGCCACGACGTTCGTAGCAAACATGACCACGGGAATCAACGGTGTGGCCGAAACGGCTAAGTCGGCCCGCAAACCGGTCGGAGCCACCCGGTGGGTCGACTACCCCACGCAGCGACTGACGATGTCCGCCAACGACACCGTCCGGCGGAGCTTCTCGGTGACGGTCCCCGAGGGCGCTCCGGCAGGTGACTACCTGGCCGGCATCGTCCTGCAAAACACCGAGCCCGCAATCGCTGAAGGACAAGGAGGCGGAGTTCGATTCGGACAGACCCTTCGACAGATTGTGGCGATATCCATCCGGGTGCCGGGGCCATACGAACCGGCCGTCACGATCGGAGACGCCTCGCTCAAGGGAGGTGCGACGTTCTCCTTGGTGTCTGTCGAGGTCGCCAACACCGGCAATCAGAACCTGACGCCGGCCTACGAGATGTCGGTGCGAGACACCGCCGGGACGACCCTGCTCACCGACAGCGGCACCATGGACAGCCTGTACGCGGGCTCCGAGACCTCGATCAGGGGCCGGATCGACGGCTTCCTCGAACCCGGCGTCTACGCAGTCGACCTGACGCTGAGTGACCCGAAGCTGTCGGAGACCGCGATCGCGACGGGATTGCCGCTCGAGGTGGGCGAACCACCCGCAGATGCCGGGGAAGATCCAAACGTCGTCAACGCCGGAAGTTCGCCATTGCCCTGGCTGGCGGCCGGCATCGCAGTGCTGCTGCTCGGATTCCTGGGATGGTGGCTCCTGCGCCGCAGGCGCCGGGCGGGCCTACCGCCCCGTCGCCCCACGTCAGCCGGAGCGCCACCAAGGAGTCAATTGGGGGTCGCTGCGCCCGAAGCCGCGCCCGCGGTGGCTGTTGCCCCCGGAGGTCCTCCCACGGCTATCCCGGGCCCCGGCCTGACGGTGGCCGAGATGCTGGGCGTCATCGGCGATGACCTGAAAGGGTTGAACGGTGACACCTCCGTTCGGGTCACCGTGGCGGCGCCAGTCGACCTGTACCCGGGTGCACCCGGCGCGGTCTCTGTGGCCACCCAACGGCAGGACATCCCGGCGGTGCGTCAGACCGCAAGTGCCGTCGTGCTGGTCTCCCCGGTGTTGTTTGCGGAACTAATGAGCCAGGTCCCGCCCGCTGCAACCCTACTGTCCGTGGAATCCCCGCAACTGGTCGCGAGTCGCATCGCAACGGCATTGCGGTAGCGCGGGACCCATAGAGTCCGCGGCGGTGCGGCTAGACTGGCCCCGCAAGGCAGTCGGCGAGGGAGAACTGGTGGCAATCGATCCGGGTGACGCCATGGCGGCTGGGTCGACGATGCCCCCGCTCACGGGCTCCTCCGATCGACCCGCTGTGGTTCGCACCTCCCGGGACACGGTGGCCGCTTACGTCGCCCTCACCAAGCCCCGGATCATCGAACTCCTTCTCGTCACCACCGTGCCCGCCATGTTGCTGGCCGCCCAAGGACTGCCGGACCTGCGGATCGCGCTCGGCACGCTCCTTGGGGGGACGTTGGCCGCCGCCGGCGCCAACACCATGAACTCGTACCTCGACCGCGACATCGACAAGGTGATGCACCGCACCGGCGCCCGGCCGCTGGCCACTGGGGTGATCCCGCCGCGCAATGCGATGGTGTTCGGCTGGGCGCTGTCGTTCGCTGCCATCGCCGTCCTGCTGCTCCTCACCAATCCGGTCGCCGCAGCGCTGGGTGCGTTGGCGATCGCTCTGTACGTCGTGGGCTACACGCTGCTGCTCAAGCGCCGCACCCCGCAGAACATCGTCTGGGGCGGCGCCGCGGGGTGTATGCCAGTGCTCATCGGCTGGTCGGCCGTGACCGGATCGCTCGCCTGGCCGCCCGTCGTGTTGTTCCTCATCGTCTTCTTCTGGACGCCGCCGCACTACTGGCCGCTGTCTCTGCGCTACAAGGCGGACTACGCCGCCGCGAACGTGCCGATGCTGCCCGTGGTGTCGAACCCGGGGGTCGTCGCTCGGCGCATCGTTCGTTACTCGTGGGTCATGGTCGCGATGTCGTTGGTGCTGATCCCGGTCGCCTCCATGAGCATCGTCTACAGCTCGGTCGCTGTGGTGCTCGGTGCGCTGTTCCTGTGGGAGGCGTACGCCTTGCAGCGTCGGGTCGGCACATCCCGGCTCAATCCCATGCGTCTGTTCCACGGATCGATCACGTATCTGTCGCTGCTGTTCCTGGCCGTGGGCATCGATCCGTTCCTGCACTTCCTCGGCTGATCCAGCCAACCTGGTGGCCCGCGCGCCACGCCGCCCCTGGAACGCCTAGCGTGACGGGATGACCCTGCTGCGTACATCTCTCGCTGGTCTGTTGTCCGTCGGCGTCGTCGCCGGGTCGGTGGCCGCCGCACCGACCTCCCTGGCGGCCAACACGCCCACCGCCGCGGCAGTCCCCACTGCATCCATCAACGCCGGTCTGAAGCCCTGCGCCAAGTACCCGGACCTGAAGGGCAAGAAGCCCGGTCGGCTCCTGCGCTATCGCGAGGTCCCCGTCGACCCGACCCTGCTGACGGGCGCACGCATGTTCCGTGTCATGTTCACCACCACGGGCCTCGATGAACGGCACGTTCAAGCCGCCTGCGGCCTGGTGGTCATTCCGACCAAGGGTCTGACCAACGAGGTCGTCGCCTGGTCCCACGGGACCGTGGGCGTCCACCAGTCGTGCCAGCCGTCGAACAACCCGGTCAAGTTCCTCTCGGGCGGCGCGATCAAGTACGGATCGGTCAACGGGACGACCCAGAACGGCATCTGGCAGGGCCTGGTCGATCAAGGTCGGCTCATCACCGCCACCGACTACTACTCCGCCGCCGGACGCCGCGCGACGAAGCAGCAGAACTATGTGGCCGGTGTCCCGGCCGGGGCCGCAGTGCTGGACAGCGTGCGCACTGGCATCCAACTGGTGAAGAAGGTCCGTGACCAGCAGCGCAAGAAGTGGAAACTGGGGATCTGGGGCGCCTCCCAAGGTGGTGCGGCTGCCCTGTGGGCGGGACAGCTGGCCAACCGGTACCTGGTCGGGACGGCGCGTCCTGGCCAGCCCCCCATCAAGTTGATGGGGGTCCTGGCCAACGTTCCGGCGTCGTCGTTCGTCGCTACCCACAAGAGCCCTCGCAGTCTGTTGGGTCGGCACCTGGGTGACATGGAGATGCATACGGCCATGACCGAGATCGCGGGCAAGCCGGTCGGTTCTGCCGGGCCGATTCTGTTCTCGCTGGTGATGAGTTCGTGGCACAAGTACGCCGACAGCGGCCAGCCGTCGCGTAACGCCCTGTTCCCGGGCTATCCGCGGGGGGTGCGCCCGGACCTGCCGGCGGTGCTCACATCGGAAGGCATCGGCACGGCGAACGTCGTCGAGGAGAGTTGTGTCTCCGAGAGCGCATTGATCCCGCTCCTGGCGGCGACCCAGAAGTACCTCGACAATCCGGCCGACAACCCGTTCTTCATTCCCACGATCTGGGGCAAGGAGAACAAGAGCGGCCAGTTCCAGGGTCGACTGGACCGGACATGCCGCAAGCCCAGCACCGCGGCCGGCATCAAGAAGTGGTGCACGTGGCTGGCCTACAACATGCCCGGACCCGACGGCATCAACCCGTTCCCCAAGTTGCCCCACAAGGCTGACGGATCGCCGGCTCCGGTCATGATCGCCGAGGGCATGGATGACACGCTCATCTACTGTCAGAACGACAGTCCCACCGTGCCGGCTGCGCGCGACTGCATGGCGCGTCAGCTGTACGACTCGATGGCGACAAAGCGGACCTGCAAGGCCACTTCGGTGACTCTGAATCTGTTCGCCAAGACCGCGACTTCGCCTGCGAGCCATCTGAGCACGACGTTCCAACTCGCTGATAACGGCAACGCCGAGTACCGCGGCTCGCCGATGGACCGGTTTCTGAACAAGTCGTTCTCGAACAAGATCCGGCCCGGGTGTGCGGCGCAGATCCTGAACAAGTAGCGACCGCCGATTTGAGCGTGTGTCACTGTTGCCTCTGACTCGAACATGTGTTCGAATATGTCATGGGGATCGGGGACACCAACAA
>CAZVYU010000130.1:0-6514 GCA_964631645.1 uncultured Actinomycetes bacterium | reverse complement strand
TCGGATTCAGCGACAGACTGCCGCCATCTCGTGTGTGTCTTCATCCGGTGGTGTCGCCGACAGAGCGGCCCCAGATTCTCGGGGACGGTAGGGCCCTTCGGAAACGGGACGACATGATCCAGATCGGTGCGCGTCGATCGGCATCCCGGCATTCGGCAGTACGGTTCCCGTGCTCGAATCAGTCGAGCCAGCGCGGGACCCGGTCGGTAGGTGCCCGGACTGGTGGCGACAACCGTCCGACCCGCGGTCGTCGTGGCTGCCACCCACGCCCGCCACGGAAGATCGGCTGCCAACTGCCGCGCGATCTCAACGGGCAACGGGCCGACGCCGGGCACCATGGCCGGGGCCTGCGAAGCGCCCAGCAGGGCGTCGACTTCGATCACGACGACCACCTCGCCGGAACCGGCTGCATCGACGGGAGTGGCTGGGCACGCCGGAGACGAGTTCGCGGCCGAGCAGGTCTGGCCTCCCAGGAGAAGATCGGTGAAGACGTCAGCCCGCTTCTGTGCCAACGTGCGGGCATCCTCTGGATCGTCCAGACCCGTGGCCAGGGCGGTCAGCCGGTTGAACAGCCGAGATGCCGTGTCTTCCGGCAGATCAGCGGCCACCCGGCCCGACCCGTCCCCGTTGAGGCGCAGTCGGACGTCCCGATCGACCTGGCACTGGCGTCGCCGCGCGGCAAAGTCACGATCCAACCGTGCGGCGATCCGCTTGGCGCGGACGCGCAGGTCGGTGAACGTCCACTCCACCAAGCCATCGGCCCGCCGCGCTCGCAGCAGCGCGAGCAACTGGCCGACCACCGCTCGCTGCAGGTCCACGTCGAGGTGTTTGAGGTCCGCCGCCAGTAGTCGCGCATGCCAGTCGATCACCAGCCCGGACTCGACGGCCCGCCACAACTCAGGGAGAGCCACAACGCGCCGGGCGCCGTCGATCCGATGATCTGCGCTGGCGGCGGACGCCCGCAGTGCCGGCGCCACCTCCTCGACGGCGTCGTCTGTGATGGTTCCGAACTCGGGGGAATCAGCGACGAGCTGGCGCGTTATCGGTTCGTCGCCGGCCGCTGTCAGGAGCGCCTCGTCGGTACGGTGGCCGGCCCAGGACGCGACTGCTGCCCACGCCGCCGCGACGACGATGTGACAGCCGCAGGGAGAGCCGGGCACACCGATCACTTCGGACTGGGTCGGTGAGTAGTGATCGGCGGGACAGGTACCTGTCGGATCCGTTGACCCGGTCGTCGCTGGAAGCAGCGCGGTCAGTGCCGCTGCCAGCTCGGCCCCGACCGGCAGCCTCATGAGCTGACGCACTTCGGGCCGTAGGTCGGCATCCCACCAGCCAGCGTGGGCCCAGTCCGGTCGATGTTCCAGCCAGTTCTGACGTCCGAATCCCTGAATTCCGAATCCCCAGGGTTCGGTCACGGCCGCGGACTGGTCGGGTGGCGTGGAGTGGGACTGAGCGAATTCGGATTCACCGGGATGGGGCGCGTCGATACCTGTGGTGTCGAAGAGAGGGATCGGGACCGCCATGACTCATCAGATCATGGGGGTCCGACACCGCCCAGGAGCCTTCCTGTGTCTCGCGAGGGGCCGTGCCCCTCTGGGGTCAATCGGTCCGACGCCCGACCGCGTCGGGCGCTGCCGCCGCGGCCGGAGCCGACGGCACGGCATCGCTGGGAACGGGCACATCGCTGGGGACCGGCGTCGGGCTCGGCGGCGTCGGTGACGCGGTGGGGGGAGCGTTCTCGCCGGACAACCGCGATTGGGACGCTGCAGCCCGATCCAGTGCCGCCTTCAGCCGCTCCTGCGCTGCGCCGTAGGCCGTGAAGTCACCATCCCGCAGGGCCCGCTGCCCCTCCTCGTAGGCGGAGTTGGCGTCGGCCAGCGCGGCAGTGAGTTCCTCGCTCGGCGTCAGGCCCTTCTCGCCCCCGCCTTTGCCTCCGCCCGAGGTGGACCCGGTGAACACCTTGGCCAGCGCGTCGGCCAGGTTGTCCTCCATGACGACCTCGGAGCCGTACCCGGCCAGCACCTTCTGCAGCAGCGGGAAGCCCTGGTCACCGGCCCCCTGGACGTAGACCGGTTCGATGTACAACATCCCGTCAGCCACCGGTAGCGACAACAGGTTGCCCAACACGACGGTGGACTGACCACCGCGCCGCAGCAGGTTCAACTGCGAACTGACCGTGGGATCGGACTCGAAGTTGTTCTGGACCTGCGTGGGCCCCGGGATCGTCGTATTACGAGGCAACTGCAGCACCCTGATCGTCCCGTAGTCGGCGCCCGGAGCCGAGTTCGCGGCCATGAACGCGGCCAACGTCTGGCGACGACTGGGTGAGAACGCCGTGGTGATCGAGAACGACGGTTCCGACGTTCCCGGCATCTGCAAGGTCAGGTAGTACGGCGGCTGGAAGACGTCCACCTCCTTGGTCGGATCATCGGGGATCACCCAGAAGTCCTGACCGGAGTAGAACGCCTGAGCGTCGGTCACGTGGTAGCGGCTGAGGACCGTGCGCTGCACCTTGAAGATGTCCTCGGGATAGCGCACGTGCTGCAGGACGTCCTCGGGGATCTCCGACTTGGGCTGCACGGTGTCGGGGAACACCCGCTCCCAGGCCAGCGCCACGGGATCGGTGTCGTCCCAGAGATACACGTTCACACTGCCGTCGAACGCGTCGACGGTGGCCTTGACCGAGTTGCGGATGTAGGTGATCTGGTCCCGACTCTGCGCGGCGACCGACCGGGTGGTGGCCGTGACCGAGGCGTTGGTGGCTTCGTTGAGCAGGGTGCGGGCCGCGTTCGGGTAGTTGTTGCTGGTGGTGTAACCGTCGACGATCCACTTGATCCGGCCGTCCACGACCACCGGATACGGATCGCCGTCCAGGGTGAGCCACGGTGCCACCTTGGCGACACGGTCCCGCGGGTCCCGGTCGTACATGATGCGCGACTCCGGGTTCACCAAGTCGGACAGCAGGATGTTCGAGTCCTGGAACTTCGTGGCGAACACCAACCGGTTGAACCACGACCCGACCCCCACACCGCCGGTGCCGTTGTAGGTGTTGTTCTTCTGCCCCGTCGGGCTGGTGTCGTCGGGGAAGTCCAACTCGCGGGGCGGGTCCCCGGCGGGGGCGCCCACGATGGAGTAGTCGGGCGACTGCTCGCCGAAGTAGATACGGGGCTCGGTGATGTCCAGGTCGCCTTGCGGCGGAATGTTGCTCTCGAAGTAACTGGGGGCGCCCCCGGACGTGGCGGTGTTGTCCTTGGCCGCCACGAATCCGTAGCCATGGGTGTAGACCGTGTGGTTGTTGGTCCAGTTCTGCTGCCCCTCAGGCAACCCGTCGAGGAAGAGTTCCCGCACCGAGACCACGGACCCCTGCTGCTGTTCGTCCAGCGTGTACCGGTCGATGTCCAGGGCGTCGGGGAAGCTGTAGAAGCCGCGGATCTGCTGCTGCTGCCGGAACGTGGGACTCACGATCGACGGGTCGAGCAGGCGGATGTTCTTCAACGTCCCCGAGGCCGTCCGCAACACCGACGCCGGTGCGTCGACCTGACCGTCGTAGTCCTGGACCTGGACGTCGTCCAAGCCGTAGGCGGTGCGGGTGGCGTTGATGTTGTTCTGGATGTAGGGGCGCTCGCGCAACTCCTCGGTCGGCCGCACCTGGAAGTACTGCACCACCATCGGGTACAGCCACCCGATGATGATGCTGCTGGCCAACAGGATGGCCAGGGCGATCAGAGGCAGCGACCACACCCGACGCACCGCGGTGATGAAGAACAGGATGGCGACGACCACCGCTGCGAACGCCAGGATCGTCTTGCTGGGAAGCACCGCGTTGACGTCGACGTACTTGAGCCCGGTGAACCCCGGCACCAACGACTGACTCTCGACCGCCAGGTCGTAGCGGTCGAACCAGTACGCCACCGCCTTGGTCAGCAGGATGAGCCCGGCCAGGACTGCCAACTGGGTCTGGGCGGCCGGACTGACCGACCGATCGCCCTGCAGCCGGATTCCGCCGTACAGGTACTGCACGACCACCGCGGTGAGCAGGCACAGGAACAGGACGGCGAACAGCCACCCCAGCAGGAACCGCAGCCACGGCAACTGGAAGACGAAGAACCCGACATCCAGACCGAACTGAGCGTCGGTCTGGCCGAACTCACCGCCATTGCGCCATAGCTGGAAAGTCCCCCACTCGGCACTGGCCGAGAGTCCGGTCATGATGCCCATGAGGGTGGCCAGCGCGATGGTCACCACCACGCGGTACGGCTCGATCGATCCGCGATAGCGCTCCAACGAGGCCTGCTCGGCGCTCATGCGCCCGAACGCGGGCCGACTACGGAAGGCGATCGCCGCCGTCAAGGACAGGGCGCCGGCCATCAGGGTCCCGAACACCAGGAACAGTCCGACCTGGGTCATCACCGTGGTCGAGAACACCGAGGTCTTGCCCAGAGATCCGAACCACAGCCAGTCGCTGTAGAAGCTGGCGAACACGACGAACGCCAGGATCAGCCCGCTCAGCACCAGGATGGTGGGGACCAGGACGCGTCCGCGGGACGGCGGTTCCGCGACTCGCGGCGGCGCGCCACCGGTCCCGCCGCCTGCGGCGCCCCCCGGGGTGTTGAAAGCCATGATCCGAACCCTACTCGTCGCCGGTCCGCGGGCATCCCGGAAGTGCTTTCCCGGCCCGCCACGATTCCAATGCAGCGATGGTGTCGTCCAGCGTCTTCACCGGGACGACGGTGAGTCCGGCCGGGGTGGCGGACAGCACCTCCGCGCAGTTCTCGGCCGGAGCCACGAACAATTGGGCCCCCGCATCCTGCGCGGCGATCATCTTCTTGTCGATCCCGCCGATCGGCCCCACCGCTCCGGCTCCGGTGATCGTCCCGGTACCGGCGACGGTGGCGCCGGCGAGCAGATCACCCGGGGTGAGCTTGTCGACCATCCCGACGGCCAGCATCAGCCCGGCGCTGGGGCCACCGATGTTGTCCAGACCCACGTCGACGGTGAAGTCCGAGGTGTACTGCTCGTCCACGAGGATCCCGATGACCGGCCGCTCCGGCTCGTCGGGGTCAGGGGCGGAGGTGACCGTCACCAACATCGGCTTGCCGTCACGCTCGATCCCCAACTCGAAACTGGTACCCACGGGTTGTTCGCTGATCGTCTCGCTGATCTGAGACCGTCGTTTCACCTGCTCGCCGTCGATGCTGCGGACGACGTCACCGGCGACCAACCGGCCGTCGGACGCTCCCCCGGGAACCACCTGAAGCACGGTCACCGCGGACCTGACCGGCCGACCCAGGTGGGCGGCGGCGGCCCCCAGCGCCGCCGACTGCGACTCGTCGAAGATGGCCTCGTCGACCTGCCGCTGGCTCTCGTCGCGGGGGTTCTCGTCGGGCAGGACCGAGGTGTCGGTGGCGAACAGACCGGCGAGCGCGCTGCCGACGTTCATGGGCCCGGCCGAGCCGCCGGTCTCCGACACCGTGGTCATATCCAGGATCCCGGTGGTGGGATACGACCGGGTGCCCGACACGGTGAGCACCGGCTTGCCGTCGACCTCGCCGAGGATGTCGAACACCGGTCCGGGCGCCCGCGCGACGAAAGGGATCGGTACCAGAACTGCCGCGGCCACGAGCAACACGATCAGGATCGACGCCGCGATCACCCAGGACCGACCCCGCTCGGTCATGGACGGGGTCCCAGGCTCCGCGTGATCCGCCGCAGGTTCTGGTCGGAGTCATCCCTCATGGACCGGGCGTCCCGCCGGTAGAGCACGACGGCGGCCACGACCGTGACGATCACCGGTAGCGCCAGCCACAGCAACGGATGCATCGAAGCAGTATCCCCCAGCCCTGGTCGCCCGGCTGCCAGCCCCCGCTCCCGCTGCCGGGTGAGTAGCCGCGCAGCGGCGAATCGAAGCCCAGCGGGGACCCCGGCCCGCGGCTCAGTCCTCGTCCGGCGGCTGTCCCTCCGGGTTGGGTGTGACGTTGCCTTCGGTGTCCTCGATCGTCTCGGCGGGACCTGTCGGCAGTTCGAGATCCACCGCACCGGACCGCTGGAAAAACCCGTCGAGGTCGTCCAAGTCCTCCGCGGTCGGCATCAGGTCCGGATGCCCCCAGTACCCGTCGCGGCTGTCCAGATCGCCGTCGGCCTCGACACGCGCCCAAAACTGCGACGCTTCCCTCAGCCGACGGGGCCGCAGTTCGAGGCCGACCAGGTTGGCGAACGTCTTCTCGGCGGGACCGCCGGCGGCCCGGCGCCGACGCATCGCCTCGGTGAGCTGCGGCAGGCTCGGCATCCGATCGGCCACCGCCGCACTCACCGCATGATCCACCCAGCCTTCGACCAGTGCCAGAAGTGTCTCCAGCCGCGCGAGGGCGGCCTGCTGTTCGGGGGTCTGCGGGATCTCGAACATCTCGGCGTTGCCCATCATCTCGCCCATGCTGGCGGGATCCGAGGGATCAAAACGCCCGACCAGGTCCTCCATCTGACTCATGTCCACCCGGATGCCGCGGGCATACGCCGC
>CAZVYU010000129.1:3598-6591 GCA_964631645.1 uncultured Actinomycetes bacterium | reverse complement strand
TTCGATCCGCCGGCCCCCGCCCGCTCCTCTCCGGCTTTCCCCCTTGCCCTCCCCGACCGCGGGCCGCGGACGCCCCCCCCCCCCCCCGCCGCGGGGTGAGTAGCGCGAAGCGCGTATCGAAGCCAAGGCGGAGGTCGGCCCGCACCAGGGCACCAGCCGACCTGGGCGGGCTTCGATACACCGCCTCCGGCGGCACTCACCCCGCAGAGTGGGGCACTCACCGCAGTCACTGTTGACCGCCGACCTGACCCGTCACCACGTGACCGCCGGACTGGGGCGGCTTCGATACGCGGGCTGACGCCCGCTACTCACCCCGCAGGCCCCTGGACTCCGAAGCGGGGCTGAGGCGCGGCCCCAAGCAGACCGAGCCGGGGCGGGGGTGGGGTCGACTCCGGCGGCGTCAAGCGGAACAAGCGTGCGCAGCCGAGCGCCAGCGAGGCGAAGCACTGATCCAACACCGCGCCGCCCGCAGGGCGGCGACCTCCACTCCAAGAGCCGCCGGATCGATCCCCACCCCCACCCCGGCGCAGCGGCAGCAACCAGGGGCCAGCATCGACGACCCAGTGGGCTTCGATACGCCGCCTCCGGCGGCTACTCACCCCGCGGAAAGTGGGCGCTCCGGCGGCTACTCACCCCGCGGAAGGTGGGCGCTCCGGCGGCTACTCACCCCGCAGAGGGTGGGCGCTGCGGCGGCTACTCACCCCGCGGGGGGTTGGCGCTGCGGCGGCTACTCACCAGACGAAAGGGGGGCTGCGGCGGCTGCTCACCCAGGGGCGCTGCGGTGGCTACTCACCCTGCCGAGTCGGTCGTGGGCCAGGGGTAGGTGACACCGGTCAGTTCTTCGCTGACCTCCCACAGGCGGCGGGCCGTCGTGGGGTCGCTGGCGGCACTGTTGCGGCCGACGTGTCGCGGGTGACCTTTCTGTTCGAACCAGCCGTCGGGTCCGATGTAGTCGTCGCCGTGGACATCGTCCTGGGTCGCGGCATACAGGGTCGGCCACGCCCCGGCGCGGGCCGGCTGTCCGAGCAATGCGTTGGCGCCGCTGGTCATCAAGCGGCCGATCCGGTTCTGCGCGAACGACGGCCCCGCGAACTGCAGGTTCGTCGACGCCCAGCCGGGGTGCGCCGCAGCTGCCACCAGGTGCACTCCCGCGGCGTGTGCACGCCGGTCCAGTTCCGCGGTGAACAGCAGGTTCGCCGTCTTGGTCTGGCCGTAGGCCTGCCACGGCCGGTAGGTGCGTCGTTCGAAGTTCAGATCGTCCGGGTCGACGCCGCCCATCCGGTGTGCTCCGCTGGCCACGGTGACGACCCGAGCGTCAGCCGACGCGTCGGTGACCGGCAGCGCCGGCAGCAGCAGCCCCGTCAGAGCGAAGTGGCCCAGGTGGTTGGTCCCTATCTGCAGTTCGAAGCCGTCGGCGGTGGTTCCCCGGGGCGTCGCCATGACGCCGGCGTTGTTGATGAGAACGTGGATCACAGGGTGCGCGTCCATCAGTTCCTTGGCGGCCGTGCGCACTGACGCCAGGTCCGCCAGGTCCAGCATCTGCCCCACCGGCGCGGGTCCTTGGGCGGCCTCAGCCACCGCCGCGACGCTGCGTTGCAGCCGATCGGAGTCACGACCGGTCAGGACCACCTCGGCGCCGTGGGCCGCGAGCGCTGTTGCGGTCTCCAAACCCAGTCCGCTGGTCGCGCCGGTCACCACATAGGTGCGGTGAGAAAGATCGGGTAGGTCGGTGTCGGTCCATTTGGCCATGACTTCATGGTGCGGCCTGGTGCGTCCCCCCGCACCACCGGGCGACGACCTACGCTGGGGGCGTGAGCGACCAGAGCCCCGCCCCCGGCTGGTATCCGGATCCGGCCGACCCTGCCCAGTACCGGTATTGGGATGGCACCGGGTGGACCGCCGAGACGACCGGGTGGGGGATGCCCACCGGATGGCGCAGCGAAGCGCCGACCGGACCCGTCGCCCCCACGTATGCCCCGGCCACCGGCGTCCTGACCTCCAGCGGCATGCGACGGCTGTCGGCGCTGTTCGACGATGTCGGCCGCATCATCCGCCTGGCGTGGTGGCAGCTCCTGGTCGTGGGACTGTCCATCTGGGCCGCCGCCACCGTCATCGTCGTCGCCCTGACCGTCTCCGTCATCGACTTCGCGGCCCTGGATCGTGCGCTGGATGTGACGCAACGAACGGCGGAATCGACCGGCCAACGCTCGTCGGTCATCGAGACCCAGCTACGCGACGCATGGTCGGCGGTGCCCCGCATCGACTCCCCGGCCGTGTGGATCGCGATCGGTCTGATGATCGCGCTGATCCTGATGTTTGCGTCGTGCCTGCAGATCGCAGCCACCAACCGACTGGGGATCGACGCCGCCGCTGGACAACCGGTGCGCCTGGGCCCGGCCTGGCGATCAGGCTTCATCGGCGGCGTCCGTCTGCTGGGCTACTCGCTGCTGTGGCTGGTGGTCCTGCTCATCCTGACCGCCGCTTGGGTTGCCCTGATTGCACTGACCGGTTCGGTCGTGCCGGTCCTGGCAGTTCTTGTGGGCGTGCTGGGATTCTTGGGTCTGATCGTGCTGACGTTCCTGATCGCCGGACGTTTCGCGCCGCTCACCGTTCAGGTGGTGGTCGGTCCCCGCGCACTGCGCTGGAGTTGGGCCGCCACACGGGGCAAGTTCTGGGCCGTGCTGGGCCGAGCGCTGCTCTGGTCGATCGTGGCCTCGATCGTCAGTCAGATCGTGCTGAGTGTGGTCTTCATCCCGTTCTCGCTGTTCGGGATGGGGCTGGTGGGAACTGCAGTAGCCACCCCCGGCACCGGGCCCCTGCAGTCCCTGGTCGCCACCCTGGCGGTGTCCCTGCTCAGCCTGCCGTTGACCATGGTCATGGCGGCCCTCAGTTACATCGGCATCGTGCCGATGTGGCGCGATCTCACCGACGATCCCGTCTACCGATCCATCGACGACGCCGGTCAGCCCATCACCCCGGTCGCCTGAACGGCC
>CAZVYU010000129.1:0-3498 GCA_964631645.1 uncultured Actinomycetes bacterium | reverse complement strand
CCGGGTTGCCCGGGCGCTTGCGGCACCTGTCCGGTCAGCGAGTCGGCGGAGTCATCCGCCTCGTCGGAATCGTCGTCGAAGTCGTCTTGGTCGAATCCACGGCCGGGCATGTGCCCCTGTCCGGGCATCCCGGCACCACCAGGACCGCCGAACTGCCGGCTCGGGCCATTGATCCCATCGCGGGTCAACTCGCCGACCGCGTTGCCGCGTGCCATCGCGAAGAACAAACTGCCGATCAACGCGGCGACCGCCACCACCGTCGTCCCGATGAAGAGGGTCGTCCTGCGTTTCTGCTCGAGATAGCGCCCCTGCCAATCCACCGGATCGGGATCGGGTGCGTCCGCCTCGAATCCGCTGGGAGGTGGATCGGACACCGCCACCCCGGCGGGGGGAGGCGCGATGGGCTGGGTCTGGTTCGGGTCGGCGCTGCCGGGCCACTTCTCGTCGGTCATGGACCCACCGTGGCGCCGTACCCTGGGAATCCACTGGGAAAGGCGTGCGAGCCTCCTTGAATCGGGTGGCGAGCGCGGAGGCGCGCGTCCTACAGTCGGAAACGTGCAGCACCCGGACCGCGAGTCCGTGGGGGATATCGCGGCTGATCTGGTCGATGTCGTCTACGTCATCCGACTGGAACCCGACATGGCCTTCGAGTTCGTGTCCGACTCGGTCGAGTCGCTGGTCGGATACACGCCCCAGGAGCATTACGACGACCCCGGACTCGGCATGCGGATACTGGACCCGCGGGACCTGCCGGAACTTCAGAAAGCGGCTGACGTGCCGCTCGGCCATACCTACGACTTCACGGTCCGTTGGGTGGCCAAGGACGGGCGCACCATCTGGACCCACCATCGCTGCCGGCGGGCGCGCCGGCCGGACGGCAGCATCGTTCTCACCGGTGCTGCCCAAGATGTGACGGCCGCCAAGGAACGCGAAGAGGAGGCGTCGCGACTGCAGCGAAGTGAAGTCCTTTTGCATGTCTCGATGAATCAGTCGGCCGTGGCGACTTGTCTGTGCCGGATCGATGGTCGGTTCCTAGAGGTGAATGACGCGATGTGCGAGTTGTTCGGTTACTCCCGCGAGCAACTCAGCGCCCGGACCTGGCGGGATCTGACTCATCCGGACGACCTGGCGGCCAGCGAACTCGCCTCGCAGCGACTTGCCGCGGGCACCCCTGGCCACGATTCCCAGGCTTACCGTGTGACGAAGCGGTACTTGCATGCGGACGGGCACGTCATCTACGGCGATCTGAATGCCGGCCCGGTGGACATGGAAGGCGAAGAACGGCTACTCCTGGGCCAGATCATCGATGTCAGTGACAGCGTCCTCGCCCGACAGCAACTGGCCCATTCCGAGGAGCGATTCCGTCGGTCGATGGCGGAGTCCGCGGTCCCGATCTGCATCATCGAGCCGGACGGAAGCTTTGGCGAGGTCAATCAGGCGGTGTGCGACTTCTTCGGTTTCACGGAGGAACAACTGCGGGGCAAGACCTGGCAGGAACTCACCCACCCGGACGATCTGGACATCGACCTGGGCCAGGTGCGGCGGGTCCAGCGGGGCGAGTTGGACCACTACCGCCTGACCAAGCGCTATCTCGACGCCACCGGACGGGTCCGCTACGGCGACCTGAGCGTGACCGGGATCAGGGATCAGGATGGTTCGCTGTCCTACTTCGTGTCCCAGATCGTGGACATCACGGAACAGACTGAATCGCGCCAAGCGTTGGCCAGGTCCGAGGAGAGTTTCCGCCTCCTCGCCAACAACCAGAGTGACCTGGTGTTGCGCCAAAGCGCGGCGGGGGTCATCGAGTGGGCGTCACCGTCGGCGCTGACCTTGGGCTGGTCCGGAAGCGACCTGGTGGGTCGCTCCTTCACCGATCTGGTCCATCCCGACGACCTGGAGAAGGCCTTTGCGGTGAGCGAACGGTTGGCGCAAGGGATTGCCACCAACGAAGATCTGCGGGTGCGGACCGGCTCCGACGACTATCGCTGGATGGCCGGGGCGTTCAGTCCCATCACGACATCCGACGACGAGGCGTCGGGAGAGGCGTCGGGACAGGTCGTGACCCTGCGCGACATCGAGGACCTGGTACACGCCCGAGCATTGGCTGCGCGCCGGGAGCGGGAGTTCGAACTGCTCGCCGAGAACGCCGCCGACATCGTCAGCCGGGTCGGGGCGGACGGACGCATCGAGTGGATCTCGCGAGCGGTGACCTCTCTACTGGGCTGGGATTCGGAAGACCTCGTGGGCTCGTCACCTGCTCAGTTCATGCACCCGGACGACATCCCTCGATTCCGGGAGCGCCTCGCCGACACGCCGGACGGTGGCCGGGGAGCGGTGTCCTTACGGATGCGTGATCAGTTGGGCCGGTTCCTCTGGTTCTCCATCGTCGATACCGCCATCACCGACGACCTGGGCCGACCGGCAGGCCGCATCATGGGGATGCGCAACATCGACCGCGAGATCGCGACCATGGAGCGGCTGGCGCGCAGCGAAGAGATGTTTCGGCTGGCCATGTCGAGTGCCCCCAGCGGGATGGCTCTGGTGGCTCTCGACCGGACCTTCCGCGAGGTCAATGACGCGTTGACGTTCATGGTGGGGCGGGACAGGGATTGGCTCCTGCACCATTCGGTACGTGACATCCTGACGCCCGAGGATGACGAGGTCGACCTCCAGTTGCGCGACGAAGTGCTCGCCGGCGGTAGCCCCGTGGGGGTTCAGGAGAAGCGCCTGCGGCATGCGGACGGCCACCTGCTGTGGGTGCAGCACTCGGTCAGTCTGCTCCGCGATGATGCCGGCCAGCCGATCCTCTACGTCTCGCAATTCGTGGACATCACGGCCGCGAAGCAACAACAACAGGAGCTGGAGTTCGTTGCCCGGCACGACGCGCTGACTGAGTTGCCCAACAGGCGGGCGCTCGAGGACGAGATGCGCCGGCAATTGAGGGCTCCGGGCGGCCACGGGTTGGGCGTACTTTTTTGCGACCTGGACGACCTCAAGACGATCAACGACAGCTACGGACATTCGGTGGGCGACCGCGTGCTGGCCCTGGTGGCGCGCCGGATCGCCGACAGCTTGCGACACACCGATCTGGTGGCTCGAATCGGAGGCGACGAGTTCGTGGTGCTCCTGGCCGACACGAGCGACGACAGCACCATCCGCCAGGTCGGAGATCAGATCCGCCGCGCGGTGAGCATCCCCATTTCGGGACCGGAACCCACCATCACCCCTCGGATCAGTCTCGGTGGGACGACAGCGCACGCCGGGGAGTCCCCGGCTGTCGTCCTGGAGCGGGCCGATCGTGCTCTGTATCGGGCCAAGCGGGGCGGCCGGGACCAGACAGTCGTGTTCGACTCCACGCGGGATGCGAGTAGCCCGCATTCATCAGCGGTCAGCGACTAGCCGCGCGCGGCCACGCACCCGCCGCACTCACCAGTTCCCGTAGACCTTGACCGTCGTCCCGATGGTCCAGCCCTTGCGCCACAACCAGTCGACGTCTCG
>CAZVYU010000128.1:0-6668 GCA_964631645.1 uncultured Actinomycetes bacterium | reverse complement strand
CCACCCGCAGTGCGTCGCCGTGCTCGGCGAGGTTTCGGGCCAGGACGTCCACCTTGGGCTCATCGGCCAACACATCCACGGTCAGCCCGTGTTCCTCGGCCGTGCTCGCGGTCTGCGGTCCGATGCAGGCGATCACCGTGCTGGCGTGGGGTTTGCCCGCGATTCCGATCAGGTTCCGGACCGTGGACGACGAGGTGAACAGCACAGCGTCGAACCCGCCGGTCTTGATCGCTTCGCGGATGTGGGCGGCCGGGGGCGCGGCGCGCACGGTGCGGTACGCGGTGACGTCGTCGACTTCCCAGCCCAGCTCCTGCATCCCGGCGACCAGGGTCTCGGTGGCGATGTCAGCCCGCGGGAGGAAGACCCGGTTGATCGGGTCGACCAGCGAGTCGTACTCGGGCCAGTCCTCGAGCAGGCCCTGGCTGGACTGCTCCCCAGAGGGAACCAGATCGGGATTGACCCCGAACGAACGCAGGGCGTCAGCCGTCGCATCGCCGATGGCGGCGACCTTCAGGCCAGCGAACGATCGAGCGTCCAAGCCGTACTCGACGAACCGTTCGCACACCGCGCGCACGGCATTGGTCGACGTGAACACGACCCACTCGTACCGACCGGTGACCAGACCCTGGATCGCCCGCTCCATCTGGTGCGGGGTCCGCGGCGGTTCGACGGAGATGGTCGGGACCTCGACGGGGACCGCGCCGTAACGGCGCAACTGCTCGGACAACTGGCCGGCCTGCTCCTTGGTGCGGGGGACCAGCACCCGCCAGCCGAACAGCGGCTTGGTCTCGAACCACGACATCGCCGTGCGCTGATCGACCACGTCACCCACCACCATCAGTCCGGTGCCGGCCTGCTTGGCCGCCTTGATCGCCGCTGCCAGTGTGCCCAAGGTGGCCACGATCGTGCGCTGATCGATCGTGGTCCCGGAGCGGGTGATCGCGACCGGCGTCTGCTCGCTGCGGCCGGCTGCCACGAGACCGGCGGCGATGGCGGCGGCCTTGTCGGCGCCGTTGACCACGACCAGCGTCTCGCGGGTGCGGGCGTGCAGCGACCAGTCCAGGTCGGTGTCGTGCGCGTCGACGATCGCGACCTCACGCGCCTTGCCCCCGGTCAGGCTGAAACCCGCGTAGGCGGGCACACCGGTGACCGGGCTGACCCCGGGGATGATCTCGAACTGGACCTTCGCCCGACGCAGCGCCTGGATCTCGATCATGAGTGCGCCGTCGAGGATCGGGTCGCCGCTGAGCAGGCGCACGACCTCGGACCCCTTGCGCGAGTGCTCGGCGACCAGTTTGGCGCGGGACCGGTGGTCCAGCGGCAGACCGTTATCGTCCGTGGCTGTCATCACCGCGTCGGCGTCGGCGGCCAACTCGCGCGCGAGTTCGACCACGTCGGCGTCGCTGATGACGACGTCGGCGCGATGCAACAACTGCAGCGCCCGCACAGTGAGGAGGTCCGGGTCTCCCGGTCCGGCAGCGACGAGTGCAACTACTGACATGGCGTTCCGCCCCTTGTTCATCGGATGGTTCCCCCTACGAGCTGGTCGGCACCGTCGGCGATGAGCGCCGCGGCAGCTTGAGCGCCGAGTGACTCGGCGTCGTCCCGCGGTCCGGTGAAGGATCCACGGACCTCGGCACCGCCACCCCATACGGCAGCGTCGAGGATGATCTGGTCGTCGACCACGGTGGCCAACGCTCCGACGGGTGCGGTGCACCCGGCTTCGAGCGCCCGCAGCAGTGACCGTTCGGCGGTGACGGCCGCTCGGGTCACCGGGTCGTCGAGGACGGCGACGGCCGCCCCGGTGTCGACATCGTCAGTCCGGGTCTCGATCGCGAGAGCCGCCTGGCCGGGCGCCGGCACCATCTGGTGGACAGCCATGATCTGCGCTACCCGGTCGGTCCGACCCAGCCGACGGAGTCCAGCCAGGGCCAGGACGACGGCGTCGACATCACCCGAGTCGGTCCGGGCGATGCGACTGTCGACATTGCCGCGGATGTCGACGATCTCAAGGTCCGGCCGCAGCAGCCCCAGTTGAGCGGCCCGGCGGGGAGATCCGGTCCCCACGCGTGCCGCGGGCGCCAGGTCGGCCAGTGTGGCTCCGACGAGGGCGTCGCGGACGTCCTCGCGGGGCGGGACCGCGGCCAAGGTCAGGCCCTCAGCCGGTGCAGTAGGCAGGTCCTTCAGAGAATGGACCGCGAGGTCAGCTATGCCGTCGAGCACGGCCTGCCGGACCGCGACGACAAAGACGCCGACGCCGCCGATCTGGGTCAGCGGGGCGTCGGTGCGGTCACCCTGCGACACCACCTCGACGAGTTCGACCGGGCGTCCCGTGGCCGCCGTGATCGCCTCGGCGACCTGGCGGGACTGGGCCATGGCAAGCGGGGAACGGCGAGTGGCGAGGCGCAGGGCGGTCATGGCGTGCCGCCCTTCCGGTGGTCCGCATCGTCGGCACCATCGCCCCTTTGGGTCGCAGCGGACGCGGAGGGGTCCGCTACGTCGCGGGGGGTCACCACGGTCTGGACCAGATCCACCGACAGATCGAACAACGAGTTCAGCGCATCGGCGTACCGCTGACCGTCCGGGTCGGCGGCCAGTTCCTTGATCCGCACGGTGGGGGTGTGCATCAGGGTGTTCACCGTGCGCCGCAGGCTCTGTTCGATCAGTGCCCATTCGGAGTCGGACAACCGGGGCAGACGTTCCTTGAGCCGGTTCACCTCGGAATCGACCACAGCCGTGGCGCGGCCACGCAGGCTGACCAGGACCGGTTCCACGGCCCGAGCGGCCCGGGCGACGAAGTAGTCACGCAGTTCCTGGGTGACCATCTCGTGGGCGGCCACAGTGTCGGCGTGGTCGGCATGGGCTTCGGGGCGGTCGGCCAGTGCGGCCAGATCGATGCGGACGACCCCGGGCACCGCGGCGATGCGCGGGTCGGTGTCGTGCGGCAGAGCCAGGTCGACGATAACCAACGGACGGTCGGGTCGGCGCTGCATGGCGGCGGCCACCTGGTCCCGGTCCAGGATCGTGCCCACCGCTCCGGTGCAGCACACCACCACATCAGCGGCGGCCAACAGCTCGGGAAGTTCCTGCAGCTGCGTGCCGCGGGCGTCGTACAGCTCGGCGAGGCGTTGCGCCTTTGATTCAGTCCGACCGGCGATGGTCAGATCCGCTACCCCGCTGCGAGCCGCATGCGCCACAGCCAACCCGGACAGCGCACCGCTGCCCACGACCACCATTGTGGCGTCGCTGGGCTGCGGACCGCCCCGGGCGGCGAGCTGCTCGAAGGCGTCGGCGTAGGCGACGGTCACGACGCTGGCTCCGGCACGGTCAAGCCCGGTTTCGCTGCGGATCCGTTTGCCGACGCGCAACGCGGCCTGGGTGACCTCGTTGAGTTCCCGCCCCGCGGTGCCACCGTCCTGGGAGGCGGCCAGGGCTGCCCGCACCTGACCCAGGATCTGCTGCTCCCCGACCACCATGGAGTTCAGTCCGCAGGTGACCTCGAACATGTGCTGTGCAGCACGTTCGTCGTAGTGGACGTAGATCAACGGGGTCAGGTCGGCGGCCGGGACGCCTGAGGTCTTGGCCAGGGCCGCGGTGACGTCGTCGACCGCGGCGTGGAACCGGTCGACCTCGGCGTAGATCTCGACCCGGTTGCAGGTGGACACCACCAGGGTCTCGGCCACGTGCGGGCTGGCCAGCGCCTCCCCCGCGAGGGCCTCAGGGTCAGCGGCCGCCATCGCTTCCAGGAGATCGAGGGGGGCCGACAGGTGGCTGGAGCCGACGACGAGCAGCGTCATGCGGGCACCTCCTGACCGGCCGGGCGCAGGTCGACACCGGGGCGCCGCTGCTGTGCATGGAAGGCGAGGATCTGCAGTTCGAGCCCCAGATCGACCTCACGGACCTCGACGTGCGGCGGCACGGTCAGCACCGAGGGGGCGAAGTTTAGGATGCAGGTGATGCCCGCGGCGACCAGCCGGTCGCACACTTCCTGAGCCGCAGCCGCGGGAACCGCCACCACGCCGATGTCCGGCACGCAGCCTAGGGTGACGGCCTCCAACTGATCCACCGGTTGAACCGTGACTTGACCGACGAGGTGACCGGTGAGGCCGGGGTCGGCATCGAGAAGCGCCAGGACGCGGAAGCCGCGGCTGGCGAAACCGGCGTACGACGCCAGGGCTCGGCCGAGGTTGCCGGCGCCCACGATCAGGACGGTGGAGTCCGTGGTCAGACCCAGCCCCCGCGAGATCTGGTAGTTCAGGTAGGCAACGTCGTAACCCACTCCGCGGACGCCGTAAGAACCGAGGTGCGACAAGTCCTTGCGGACCTTGGCGCTGTTCACTCCGGTGAGTTCGGCCAACTCCGCGGAACTCACTGTGGCGACCGAGTCGTCGAGCAGTTCCCCCAGGACCCGGTGATAGATGGGGAGCCGGTTGACGGTGGCGGCCGGGATATCACGGGGCACTCGTCCCGGTGACTGCGACTGCGTCGACAACAGTTCTCCCCATGGCCCACGGCCCATGATCATGGCCGGAATGTGCGCTCAGATTACGAGCGGGAAACGGCGATCACAAAAGCACGAGTGACCGCCCGTACGTTAATCGGACGCCAATTCTGTGCTATGAGAGGACGGTTTCGTCCATTGCCGGAGCGGGTGCGGGGAACCGGCCGAGCAGGCCACGCGGGCGCGTTTCGCCCCCGTTCCAATAGCCCTCCCGCCACAGGCCGGCAGCGCCGACGAGGCCGGCCTGAGGCCCGGCCAACACGATCCGGCACCGGGTCACGAAGTCCAGTCCGGCGTGACGCGCGAACCCGTCGAAGACCGCGGGGAGAAGCAGGTCGGCTGCCAGCGACAATCCG
The DNA here is from genome assembly GCA_964631645.1 of uncultured Actinomycetes bacterium. Classification (GTDB taxonomy): domain Bacteria; phylum Actinomycetota; class Actinomycetes; order S36-B12; genus CAIWTL01. The sequence goes on along the minus strand of CAZVYU010000128.1, from coordinate 1,811 downwards.
CCGCCGAGGGACACGGTGTCCAGGTCGAGCAGGGCTGCGGCCGAGGCGATCGCCTGTCCTACGGCTTCCCCGCCCCGGCGGAAGGCGGCCTGCGCAATCGCGTCGCCGGATCGAGCGGCCGCCGCCAGTTCCACGGCGTCGCCGACTCCGGTGGTACTCCACCCCTGGTCGCGCGCCCAGGCAACCAGAGCCGGCCCCCGCGCGACGGCCTCCAGACAGCCGCGGCCGCCGCAGGTGCAGGCCGGTCCGTCGGGATCGACCACCAGGTGCCCGATGTGACCGGCGTTGCCGCTACTGCCGTCGACCGGCCGCCCGTCCATGATCAACCCGGCGCCGACTCCGGTAGCCAGGACCATGGCCATGAGGTTGCCGCCCGCGCCGGTGCTGCGGCGTCGACCGGTCCCGGCCAGGTGTTCGCCGATCGCCAGGCAGACCGCATCGTTGTGGATCCGCGTGGGTAGCCCGAACTCGGCGGCCAGCCGGTCGCGCAGGGGGAAGTCGCGGAAGGCGGGAAGGTTCAACGGCGACACATCGCCGCTGGGCCAACGCATGGGGCCGCCGCAGCCGACACCCAGCGCCGACACGGGTGCGTCGGTACCGGACAGCACGGCGTTGACGACGAAGACTGCCGCCCCGAACACCGTCTCGGCGTCGGTATCGGTGGGAGTCGGGGTGACGGCGTACTCCAACACCTCGAGGTCGGGCGCGACCAAGGCGGCGGCCATCTTGGTGCCGCCGACGTCCAACGCCAGGGTCACCCCGGCGTCGGGACTCATTCGCGTTCGATCACGACGGCGGTTCCGTAGGCCGCGACTTCGTTCATCATGTCCGCGATCTCGCCGGTGTCGAAGCGCATGGCCACCACGGCGTTGGCGCCGAGCCGGGCCGACTCGGCCTTGAGCCGGTCGACGGCTTCCTGACGACTGGTCATCAGCAGTTCGGTGTAGCCCTTGACCTCGCCACCGAACATGGTGCGGAAACTGGCGCCCATGTTCGAGAACGCATTGCGAGCTCGGACGGTCACCCCGAAGACCTCGCCGATGACGTTGGTGATGCGGTAGCCGGCCACCTCGTTGGTGGTCACGATCATGATGGGCGGACCGGAGTACTGCGCGGGGCCGGCGCCGACCTGAGCGTCCGCCTGTTCGGTGATCATCGGCCGGGTCTGGTCGGACCACTGGGTGCCGTCCCAGTACCGAAGCAGAGCCGGATTCTGCGGGTCGCCGTACCACCCGGCCGCCGGCAGCTCGGTGAAGTCATCGCTCATGCGGGCAGGCTAGGCCGTGGTTCCCCACCCTGTCCGCCCAAGCGCGCAGTTCTCCCCAGATCGGCCCCTAGCCGCGACCGGACGAGATGCGGCGCTACTCGCCCCGCGGCCGGACGTGCGCCGCGACCCGAACCCTGCGGGGTGAGTGCCGCCGCAGGCCGTGTCTCGAAGCCCGCCCACCGCGGCCCGAACTCTGCGGGGTGAGTGCCGCCGCAGGCGGTGTATCGAAGCCCGCTCAGGTCGGTTCGTACCTGGGTACGGGCCGGAGGACGGCCTTGGCTTCGATACGCGGCTCCGCCGCTACTCACCCCGCGGCCGGGTGGACTCCCGCCGCTACTCACCCCGCGGCCGGGTGGGCTCCCCCGCACCTCACCCACGGCCCGAACTCCGCGGGGTGAGTGCCGCCGCAGGCCGTGTCTCGAAGCCCGCCCACCGCGGCCCGAACTCCGCGGGGTGAGTGCCGCCGCAGGCGGTGTATCGAAGCCCGCTCAGGTCGGTTCGTACCTGGGTACGGGCCGGAGGACGGCCTTGGCTTCGATACGCG
>CAZVYU010000127.1:0-6821 GCA_964631645.1 uncultured Actinomycetes bacterium | reverse complement strand
CCGAACACCGCAATCGCGATCAGGACGATCGCCGTGACCTTGATCCACGTCTGACTGCTGGAGGCACCCGAGCCCGACGACGAGGCCGGCGTCCACGACCGGGGCGGCTGGGCGTGCTCGTGGGCTTGGCTGATCGCTGCGTACCGCTGCACCCGCTCGTCGGCAGAGGCCTCGCTCTTCTTGGCCGAGGCCGCCCACTCATCGGTGAGCTCGACGTCAAGTTCGTCGGACGGATCGGACGAGGACATGGGGACTCCTGGAGGCGGGGCCGGTCAGACACCTCCATGGTGCCGCACCAGGCGGGAGGGCGCCTGTCAGCCGCCCGCGAAGGGGGGGAGGACATCCACACAGGCGTCGGCGGCCACCGGGTCATCAGGCCCCAGCCGGTGCCCGTCACAGACCAAGGACGACATGGCGAGGACGTCGGCCATGCGTGCTCCGTGGCTGGTCGTCAAGGCCACGATGAGCGAACCGGTCGAGTCGGCGGAGACCTGCTCCGACGGCGTTCCGGCGGCCTCGCGCGCCGCGGCGAAGTACCTGACGGTCACCATGGTCAGCCGCCGATCGCCGACATCGGCCGATCCGGCTGGACGAAACCGACATCGTCGGTCCCGTGGGCCCGGCGTTTTCCGGCCACGTCGCGACGCATCAGCTCAGCCAACTGCTCGTCGGTGGCGCCGGCTCGCAGTGGCGTCCGAAGATCCGTCTCGGACTGGCCGAACAGGCAGTTGCGCCATTGGCCGTCCGACGTGAGCCTCATGCGGTTGCAATCACCACAGAACGGCCGGGTCATGGACCCGATGATGCCCACGGTCTGCGGCCCGCCGTTGACCCGGAACAGTTCCGCCGGCGCCGACCCCCGGTCGTCGGCCGGCTCGAGGTCGAACCCAGCATCGGAGAGGCGTTGCTGGATCTCGTCGGCGGTGACCATCTGCTCGGCATCCCAACCGTGCTGGGGGTCCAACGGCATCTGTTCGATGAAGCGCAGATGCAGGCCTTGCTCCATCGCCCACAGCAACAGCGTCGCCGCCTCGTCGTCATTGACCCCGCGCATGAGCACGGAATTGATCTTGACCGGGTCCAGACCGGCCGCCTTCGCGGCGGCGATCCCTGCCAGGGTGTCGATCAACCGGTCGCGGCGGGTGAGGGCCAGGAACCGGTCCCGATCCATGGTGTCCAGACTGATGTTGACCCGACCCAGGCCGGCGTCGGCCAGGGGAGCGGCAAGCCCGGGCAGCCGCAGCCCGTTCGTCGTCAACGCGACATCGGGCGCACCCGGCATCGCCCGGATCGCGGCGACGATCGCCACGATGTCGGGCCGCAGCAGCGGTTCCCCACCGGTCAGCCGAACGGTGGTGACCCCATTGTCGACCGCGACCCGGACCAGGCGGAGCAACTCGTCGGTCGTGAGCGTGTCGGTGCGGGGAATCCAGTCCAGCCCCTGTTCGGGCATGCAGTAGGTACAGCGCAACGAACAACGGTCGGTCACCGACACCCGCAGGTCGGTGTGGACCCGGCCGAACCGGTCGGTCAACGGTGTCATGGACAGTTCACCCACTCACTGGTTCCGTCGTCGAATCGTTGGTGTTTCCAGATGGGCAGCCGTTCTTTGGCCGTGTCGACCAACCAGGAGCACGCCTCGAACGCTTCACGTCGATGGGCTGCCGAGACCGCCACCAGATAGACCAGGTCGCCGATCGCCAGATCGCCGACCCGGTGGCGGGCAGCTGCTGCGCGGACGCCCGGCCGGTTCTCGCACTCGGCGACGACCTCTCGCAGGATGCGGTCGGCGTCCGGGTGCCCCTCGTAAGTCAGACCGGTGACGGTGCGGCCGTGGTCGTGGTCGCGCACCCGGCCCTCGAACACCACGACCGCCCCCGACCCGTCGTCGCCCACCGATTCGGCGAGGGCGGCGGCGTCGATCGGTTGCTCCCCGACCCACAGGTCGACAGCCGCTGCAGCGCCCTGGTCGTGACCACGCCCGTGCCCATGCGTGTGTCCCCCACCGGCCAGCATCGACAGCGCGTGCTCTACCAATGGATGGGCCACGGCCCAGCCGTCACGCACGCCACCCGGGCTTCCGGGCAGGGCCAGCAGCAGTGCGGATTCCCATGTCCACGCCCCGGCCCGGGACAGGTCGGTGGTCGGCACCCGGTCGCGGGCCGATGCGCGGATCGCTTCGCCCACTCCGGGAATCTCGCGGGCGCCGAGCAGTTCCAACGCTTCGGGGGTCACGTCGCGGGGACCCAACCCGGTGCCCCCAGTGAGGACGACGAGTCGACACCCGCCCTCGACCGCGCCGGCCACGCTCTTGCCGATCAGGTCGGCCTCGTCCGGCACGATCGCGACATCGGCGACGCGGATCCCGCTCTCGCTGAGCAGGCGTGCCGCGAGCGGTCCCGAGACGTCGGCGGCCGGATCGTGGCTGGCGGTGTCGGAGCAGGTGATCACAACGGCGCAGGGGATCATCGCGACCACTCTCCCGATCGACCGCCGGTCTTGCGTTCGACCCGCACGTCGTTGATCATCGCGGCCGGGTCGAGGGCCTTCGTCATGTCGATGATCGTCAGAGCTGCGACCGACACCGCCGTCAACGCCTCCATCTCGACCCCGGTGCGGTCCGCGGTGCGGACCGTTGCCGTGATGCCCACGCCGACCTCGTCGACGACCAGTTCGATCTCGACCCCATGGACGGCGATGGGGTGACACATCGGGATCAGGTCGGGGGTGCGTTTGGTGGCCATGATCCCGGCGATCCGGGCGGTGGCCAACACATCTCCTTTGGGCACACTTCCGTCGGCGATCGCCGGTGCGGCGGTCGTGGTCACCCGACCGGTGGCGACGGCCGTGCGCACCGACACCTCGCGCTGGGCGACATCGACCATGCGCGCCTCGCCGCGCTCGTTGACGTGACTGAGTCCGCTCACGGCTCCTCCTGGTCGTAGGGTGCCGACGTGACAGCATCCCCCTGGTCCCTCGTCATTCTGACGGGTGGCGCGTCGCGGCGGATGGGCAGGGACAAGTCCCGGCTCGTGGTGGCCGGTGACACCTTGCTCGACCGCCTGCTGCACCACATCCCGGACACGGTCCCGGTCATCGTCGTCGGTCCGCCGCCCGGTCCGACCCGGCGTCCGGTGGTTGTGACCCGGGAGCAGCCCCCCGGCGGTGGCCCAGTGGCCGGGATCGCCGCTGGTCTGGGGCTCGTGACCACGCCGATCGTCGTGGTGGCGGCGGTCGATCTGCCGTTCGCCGGTCCGGCACTGGCAGGTGTCGTCGATCGGCTCACGATCAGGGATGCCGCGGTTCCCGTCCTCGCCGGGCGCCGGCAACCGTTGGCCGCCGCGTACCGCACGGACGCGATCCGAGCCGCGGTCACCCGGCTCGGTGATCCGGCGGGACGGTCGATGCGAGACGTGCTCACGCTGTTGAGTATCGAGGAGTTCGAAGTCGGCGACCAGTTCGTGGACATCGACACCCCCGCGGAGCTGGCAGCCGCGCGGGCCTGGGTCGGCAGGCGCGGGGACATAATGGGGGCGACCGAGGAGGGTCCGATGGACAAGTGGGTCACGGCAGTCGCCGCCGAACTGGGCGTCGCCGACGACGTGGATATCGACCTGGTGCTGGACGTCGCCAAGGAGGCCGCGCACAAGGTGCAGCGGCCGGCCGCCCCCGTCACCACCTACCTGTTGGGCATGGCGATCGCCAACGGGAAAGACCCGCAGCAGGCAGCCGCGACGATCAGGGAGCTGGCCGCCGGCTGGACCGAGCAGGCCTGACATGACCGCGGGTTGGGACGATGCGCGCGCTGCCGCGCGAAGTGTGGCCCAGCGGCTTCCGAGCGAGCAGGTTCCGCTCCCGGCAGCAGTCGGCCGGACGCTGGCCGATCCGGTGATCGCCCGCTGTGACCTGCCGGGCTTCGACACCTCCGCCATGGACGGCTGGGCCGTGGCCGGTCCGGGACCGTGGCAGATCGTCGCCGAGATCCTGGCGGGCGGGGCGCCCGGCCGGACGCTGAACGCCGGCGAAGCCGCCGCCATCGCCACCGGTGCTGCCGTTCCCCGAGGCGCTGACGAGGTGATCCGCAGCGAGGACGGCACAGTCGCGGCCGACGTCCTGGAAGCCCGGCGGGTCGAACCCGGCCACCACATCAGGCCGCGGGGCGAGGAATGCCGCATCGGCGAGGAACTTGCGGTGGCCGGTTCGGTCGTCACCCCCGCGGTGGCGGGGCTGCTGGCGGCGGCGGGCACCGATGACGTGGCGGTCGTGCGCGAGCCCCGGATCCACCTGCTGCTGCTGGGCGATGAGCTGCTCGACCACGGCATCCCTGCGGTCGGGCAGGTCCGCGATTCATTGGGACCGCAATTGCCCGGCTGGTTGGTGCGGCTGGGCGGGTCGGTCAGCGGGATCACGCGCGTCGCCGACACCGTCCCGGCGCTGGTGGCGGCGTTGACCCAGGTCACCGACGCCGATGTGATCGTCACGACCGGGGGAACCGCAGCGGGTCCGGTGGATTGTCTGCATCCGGCGCTGGCACAGGTGGGGGCCTCGCTCGTGGTGGATTCCGTGGCGGTCCGCCCGGGCCATCCCATGCTGCTGGCCTTGTGGCAGGACACGCCGGTGCTGGGCTTGCCGGGCAATCCGCAGAGCGCCGTCGTCGCCTTGGTCACGTTGGGCGCTCCGCTGCTGCGGGCGTTGCTCGGTCGCCCCGAGTCGGGGTTCCCCGAAGTCATCCTGGACACGGGCCTGTCCGCCCCGGCGCGGGAGAACCGGCTGGTACTGGGAACAGTCGCGGACGGACGGTTCACCGCGGCCTCCCATCTGGGTTCGGCGATGCTACGGGGACTGGCGGCAGCGCAGGGTTTCGCCGTGCTTCCGCACGGAGGAGCGGCAGCCGGGACCGCGGTCCGTTGGCTGCCGCTCCCGTGACGATCAGGAAGGTTTCTCGGCTCCTGGCCGGGCGTAGAAGTGCCAGGTGATCCACGCTCCGAGCAGACAGAACGCCGTACCGATCCAGTACATGAGTTCCGGGTAGCCCAGCGCGAACATCAGCCCGAACACGAACGGTCCGAACGCGGCGATCGCCGCGGTCCACCCGATCACCCCACCGGCTTGGCGCCGCTCGAAGATCATCGGCATCTGCTTGAACGTGCTGGCGTTACCCACACCGGCGAAGAAGAAGATGGCGATCATGCCCCAGAAGAAGTGACTGAAGTCGTCGATGCTGCTGGGATGCAGCTGGAACGACGTGTACAACGCTGCGGCGCCGATACCGAGCACGGCCACCAGAGTGACCCGGCCACCGCCGACGCGGTCGGCGACCGGCCCGGCCAGGATGCGCGCCACTGAGCCGACCAAGGCGCCCCAGAAGGCGTATTGGGCCGGGTTGACTGCTGCGGCGCCGAAGGCGTCGGTGCCATAGAAGTTCTTCATCAGCAGGGCGAACTGCGCGGCCAGGCCCGAGAACGTGCCGAACGTGATGATGTAGAGCACGGTCATCAGCCAGGTGTGTTTGTTGGAGAAGATGTCCAACTGGTCCTTCACCCCGCGGGCCTGCACCGGGACGCTGCGCAGCAGCGTGTACGCCAGGATCACCGCGACGATGACGAAGGGCACCCACACCCAGCCGGCGTTCTGGTACCAGACCTGCTTGTCGACACCCTTCACCTGATCCACGAAGTGCTGGGAGGCGCCCAGGACCCCGACCATCGAGAAGCCCACGATCCATGGGGTCACGAACTGCACGATGCTGACGCCGAAGTTGCCGACGCCAGCCTGGATCCCCAGGGCCGTGCCCTGTTTCGAGCGCGGGAAGAAGTAGCTGGTGCTGGGCATGAAGCCGCTGAACACCCCGCCACCGATACCGGCGAGGAACGCCAGCAGCAGCAACACGGTGTACGACGTCGACGGGTTGGTGACGGCCATCGCCCAACCGATCAGCGGGATCAGCAGAAGTGCCGTGCTCATCCATACGAGCTTGCGGGTGCCCATGATCGGCGGAAGGAACATCCATACCAGGCGCAATGCACCACCGGCGAGACCCGGCATCGCGGCGAGCCAGTAGAGCTGCGAGGTGCTCAGCGCGAACCCGATCGAGTTCAGCACCGGAGCGAGGGCGGACACCAGGAACCAGGTGATGAAGCCCAGTGTCAGCGAGAAGGTGGTGACGGACAGGGTCCGCCAGGCGCGCTTGGAGTCCCAACTGGCGGGATCCTCGGGATCCCAGCTCTCCAGCCAGTCTCTACCGCTGCGCACGGCCGGCGTGGCCGCCGGGTGCTCCTGCGTCGTCATGAGTCGCTTCCCTTCTGTGCTGTCGGTGCCGGGCTCTCCGGTGCCGACGGGATGGGGGCGCCGGGCATGGCGCCGTCGTATTCGGCCCACTCGGCTCCGCTTTCGTCGGCGGTGGGCTGTTGGTCCTTCTCGAACTTGTCCGCCAGTTCGGGACTGGCCTGGTGCAGCATGTGGACCACGGTTCCGTGCATCCACAGCGTGCCGATCAAGGTCGTGACGAACAGGACCCCGAACGTCGCCTGCGGCGCTCCGGACCAGCCGGTGGCATAGGCGAACAGCGGCGGCAGGAAGAAGCCACCGAGGGCCCCGAGCGAACCGACCAGGCCGCCCACCGCGCCGACGTCGTGCGGGAAGTACTCCGGGATGTGTTTGTAGACCGCGGCCTTGCCGATCCCCATGGCGCAGCCGATGATCACCACGAGGACGGTGAACAAGACGACGCCGACGGTCCACGGCATGACCTGTCGGGCTTCGCCGCCCGGCTGCTGCAGCACGATGTAGCCGTACGGCATCATCAGGATCCCGCTGGCGAC
>CAZVYU010000126.1:0-6851 GCA_964631645.1 uncultured Actinomycetes bacterium | reverse complement strand
CCGGCTGCTGCAGCACGATGTAGCCGTACGGCATCATCAGGATCCCGCTGGCGACCAGCATCGTGCCGAATGTCGCGTACATGACCTTGCGGGCGCCGATGCGGTCGGAGAGGTAACCGCCCACCGGCCGCAACAGCGACGCGGGGAAGATGAACAGCGCGGTCAACAGGGCGGCGGAACTCAGGGGGAGGCCGTAGACGTCGACGTAGTACTTGGGCAGCCAAGCCGCCAGGGCTACGTACGCGCCGAACACGATGACGTAGTACAGGCTGAAGCGCCACACCCGGACCTCCCGCAGCGGGCGCAGCATCGATCCCAGGGACCGTCCCTGACCGGGGCGATGGTCGTGACGCGGGGCGACGAACCACGCGATGGCCCCCATCAGGATCAGAAGTGCGGCGTAAAGGAACGGGACGAAACGCCAGCCGCCGGGGATGAAGCCGCCAAGGTAGCCGGCCGCGGGAACCGCAGCGATGAGAGCGGGTCCGATGAGTTTCGTGACCGAGGCGCCCACGTTGCCGGCTCCGAACACACCGAGCGCGGTGCCCTGCAGGTGCCGGGGCCACCAGGCGCTCACCCAGGAGATACCGACCGCGAACGAGTTGCCCGCGAATCCGACCAGAAAGGCGTAGAAGAGCAACATCACGTAGCTCGTGGCGTGGGCGACCAGGTAGGCCGGGATCGCGGTCAGCAACAGCATGAGAGTGAAGACGATGCGGCCGCCGTACCGGTCGGCCACGATGCCTGCCGGTAGACGCCAGATGGCGCCATTGAGGACTGCCACTGCGGTGATCCATGACAGCTGGACGTCGGTCAGGCCGAACTCGTCCCGGATCGGGATGCCCAGCACACCGAACATCAGCCACACGGCGAACATCAAGGTGAACGCGATGGTGGCGATGGTCAGAACCCGGCCGCGACCAGGAGCTACATCGTCGGAAAGGGGAGTGGTGTCCAGGCCGGCAGCGGATGTGTCGGCGGGGGAGCTCGTAGTGCTCATGTCGCCTCCTTTCCTCACACCCTACACCTAAACCCCGTGTTTATTACAAATACCGGGTTTTATGTGGTAGAACAGGAACATGACGGTGGCTCCCGGGATCGGACGCACGCTGGCGCGGCTGGCGGCGCTGTCGCAGCGCAAAGAGGCCACCGGTGAACCCATGGACTCACGCAGCCACATCCTCGAACTCATCCGCGAGTCCGAGGGGCCGGTGTCCGTCGAATGGTTGTGCACGGAGACACACCTGCACGCAAATACCGTGCGGGGACACCTGGAAGTGCTGTTGGCGGCCGGTCAGATCGTGCGAGAGCCAGCCAAGGGCAACGGCCGGGGTCGCCCGCCGATGTTGTACCGGGCCGAGAACCCGCGTGCCGTGTTGTACGCCGAGTTGGTCGACACCCTGGCCGAACAACTGGGCGACGGGACCGACCCGGCCTTGGTCGACGACGCGGCCCGACGATGGGCCGAGGTGTCCGCTGGGGCGATGCGCGCGGCGCACAGCATCGACGAAGCCATCGCCCAGGCGGTCCGGGCGTTGGACGAACTGGGCTTTTCGGCGGATGTCTCGCCGGTCGGTGACTCGGTCACCCTGTCGTCCTGCCCCTATGCGGACCTGGTGCACGAACAACCGGTCATCTGCGAAATTCACACGGCCCTGCTGCGCGACCTGCTGGAGCGGACCGGACAGCCTGTTGCCGTAGGTGACATGGAAGTCTTCCCCGCTCCGGGCGTGTGCCGCGCCCACCTGGTCCGGGCCGACCGTCGTCCCGAGTGGGTCGTACCCGCCGCCCCCCCGTCCGTTCCGCCGAGCCGCAAGAAGAGGATGAAGTCATGAGCACCACAGCCGACCCCGACGTCGCCGGAGACTTCCTGGTCCGGGCCGGGCGGTTCTTCACCCCCGGTGACATCTCCCCCGACCTTCGGACCGTGACGCGACACGGTGGCCGCGAGGGTGACGTCTTCTATCGCGACCGGTGGAGCCACGACAAGGTCGTGCGCAGCACCCACGGGGTGAACTGCACCGGATCGTGCTCCTGGAAGGTGTACGTCAAGGACGGCATCATCACGTGGGAGACCCAGCAGACCGACTACCCGTCCATCGGCCCCGACAGCCCCGAGTACGAACCGCGCGGATGCCCGCGCGGTGCGGCTTTCAGCTGGTACACCTACTCGCCGACCCGGGTGCGCTACCCCTACATCCGCGGCGTGCTGCTGGAGGCGTACCGCGCCGCCAAGGCCGATCATCCCGACCCGGTCGATGCATGGGCCGCCGTGGTGAACGACCCGGAGACCCGCCGGTCTTACCAACGGGCCCGCGGCAAGGGCGGCCTGGTGCGCGCATCGTGGGACGAGGTGACCGAGATCGCCGCAGCCGCGCACATCCACACGATCAAGAAACACGGGCCGGACCGGGTGTTCGGTTTCTCCCCGATCCCGGCGATGTCGATGGCGTCACATGCGGCCGGCAGCCGGTTCATCTCGCTCATGGGCGGGTCCATGCTGTCGTTCTACGACTGGTACTGCGACCTTCCGGTGGCGTCGCCGCAGGTGTTCGGCGACCAGACCGATGTCCCCGAATCCGCCGACTGGTGGAACGCGTCGTACCTGATCATGTGGGGCGCCAACGTGCCGCAGACCCGCACCCCCGACGCCCACTTCATGGCCGAGGCCCGCTACCGGGGTCAGAAGGTCGTGACGGTGTCGCCGGACTACGCCGACAACACCAAGTTCGCCGACGAATGGCTGTCGCCGCACCCCGGCACCGACGGTGCGCTGGGCATGGCCATGGGCCATGTGGTGCTCAAGGAGTTCTTCGTCAACCGGCAGGTGCCGCGGTTCGTCGACTACGTGAAGAAGTACAGCGACCTGCCGTTCCTGGTGACGCTCAAAGAGCGCGATGGCGCATGGGTCCCGGACAAGTTCGTCACGGCCGCGGACTTGGGGGACACGGGCGAAGGGGCTCAGTTCAAGACCGTCATGGTCGACTCGGCCACGGGCCGGCCGCATGTCCCCAACGGCTCCTTGGGGTTCCGGTTCAACGAGTCGGGCATGGGCAAGTGGAACCTCGACCTCGAAGGTGTCGATCCGGCCCTGTCGCTGTACGACGCGGCGAACACCGAGAACGTCGAGGTCCTGCTGCCCCGGTTCGATGCCGATCAGGAGCACAACGAAGGCGGCAGCAGCCACCGGCGTGGGGTTCCCACGGGACGGATCACCACGGCCGACGGCGAACGGGTGGTCACGACGGTTTTCGACCTGATGCTGGCGCAGTACGGTGTGGGCCGCGACGGGCTACCCGGGGAATGGCCCACCGGTTACGACGACCCGGCTCCCTACACGCCGGCGTGGCAGGAGGAGATCACCGGCGTCCCGGCCGCACAGGCCGAACGCATCGGTCGTGAGTTCGCGCAGAACGCCGAGGACTCCGGCGGCCGTTCCATGATCATCCTGGGGGCCGGGACCAACCACTGGTTCCACTCCGACACGATCTACCGCACTTTCCTGGCGCTGATCACGCTGACCGGCTGCCAGGGCGTGAACGGCGGCGGTTGGGCCCATTACGTCGGCCAGGAGAAGTGCCGGCCCGTCACCGGGTGGGCGAACCTGGCCTTCGGCATGGACTGGCACCGCCCGGCGCGGCAGATGATCGGGACCGCGTTCTGGTACGTCCAGACCGACCAATGGCGCTACGACGCCATGGGCGCCGACATGCTGGCCTCGCCGCTGGGCGAAGGTCGCTTCCAGGGCCGGTCGATGATGGACACGGTGGCGCAGTCCGCCCGCTCGGGGTGGATGCCGTCGTTCCCGAGTCTGAACCGCAACCCGTTGGACATCGCCCGCGAGGCGCAGGAGGCCGGGGTCGAGATCCCCGCCTACATCACCGAACAACTCAAGTCCGGCGACCTGCGGTTCGCCATCGAGGATCCCGACGCCCCGGAGAACTGGCCGCGCGTGCTCACCATCTGGCGGGCGAACCTGCTCGGGTCGTCCAGCAAGGGCAACGAGTACTTCCTCAAACACCTGCTGGGGACCGACCATGCGGTGCGGGCCGAGCAGACACCGGAGGACCTGCGGCCCCAGGATGTCGAGTGGCGCGAAGATGTCCCCGACGGCAAGCTCGACCTGCTGATCAGCATCGACTTCCGCATGACCAGCACCGGACTGTTCGGCGACATCCTGCTGCCGGCCGCCACCTGGTACGAGAAACACGACCTGTCGAGCACGGACATGCACCCCTACGTCCATGCCTTCACCCCGGCGATCGATCCGCCCTGGGAGACGCGCAGCGACTACGACATCTTCCAGGCCCTCGGCCGCAAGGTGTCGGCGCTGGCGCCCGGTCACCTGGGTGCCGAGATGGACGTCATGACCATCCCGCTCATGCACGACACCCCCGACGAGATGGCGGTCCCGGGTGGCATCGTCAAGGACTGGAAGACCGGCGAGGTCGACCTGATCCCCGGTGTGACCGCGCCCAAGTTCATCCCGGTCGAACGCGACTACACCGCGATCGGCGCCAAGATGGGCGCGCTCGGCCCGCTGCTGGACACCGTGGGCACCATGACCAAGGGCGTGGCGGTCAAGACCGGTCCCGAGGTCGAGGTGATCGCCCGGACGAACGGCGTGATCCCCGACGGCCCGGCCGCCGGACGTCCCGCGATCATCACCGCCGAACAGGCGTGTGAGGCGATCCTGGCCCTGTCGGGAACGACGAACGGCCGGGTGGCGGTGGAAGGGTTCCGCAACCTCGAAGCCCGCACCGGGCAACGGCTCGCCGACCTGGCCGAGGACAACGAGGGCAAGCGCATCACGTTCCCCGACACCCAGGCTCGACCCGTGCCGGTGATCACGTCGCCGGAATGGTCCGGCAGCGAACACGGCGGACGGCGCTACACGGCCTTCACGATCAACGTCGAGCGGCTCAAGCCGTGGCACACGTTGACCGGTCGACAGCACCTGTTCCTGGACCACGACTGGATGACCGAACTCGGCGAACAGCTGCCGACGTTCCGGCCGCCGCTGAACATGCACCGCATCTTCGGCGATCAGACCACCGGCCAGGGCCGAGAGGTGACCGTGCGGTACCTGACCCCGCACTCGAAGTGGTCGATCCACTCGGAGTACCAGGACAACCTGTTCATGTTGTCGTTGTCCCGCGGTGGCCCGGAGATCTGGATGAGTCCCGAGGACGCCGACTCGATCGGGGTCAAGGACAACGAGTGGATCGAGGCCTACAACCGCAACGGCGTGGTGGTGGCGCGGGCCATCGTGTCGCACCGCATGCCCGCCGGGACGGTGTACATGTACCACGCCAAGGACCGCGTGGTGGATGTGCCGAAGGCCGAACTGTCGGGCCTGCGCGGTGGCATCCACAACTCGCTCACCCGGTTGATGATCAAGCCCACCCATCTGGTCGGCGGCTACGCCCAGTTGTCGTTCTTCATGAACTACCTGGGCCCCACCGGTAACCAGCGCGACGAAGTGACCGTCATCCGGCGGCGGTCGCAGGATGTGGAGTACTGAGATGCGTGCCATGGCCGACCCCCTCCGCGGGTTGAGTAGCCGCGCAGCGGCGAATCGAAACCCCGAGTCGTCATTGCTCGCGCACCCGCACGGCTCCCACTCAGCCGGCGGGCGTGAGGTTTCCGAAGTCGCAGGGAAAGGTGATCGCTGATGCGTGTCATGGCTCAAATGGGCATGGTGATGAACCTCGACAAGTGCATCGGGTGTCACACCTGTTCCGTCACGTGCAAGCAGGCGTGGACCAACCGCGCCGGCGTGGAGTACGTGTGGTTCAACAACGTCGAGACCCGGCCGGGTCAGGGCTACCCCCGCACGTACCAGGACCAGGAGAAGTGGAAGGGCGGCTGGGTCCGCACCAAGCGCGGCAAGTTGAAGCTGCGCTCCGGTGGTCGCTGGCACCGGCTGACCCAGATCTTCTCCAACCCCAAGTTGCCGGAGCTCGATGAGTACTACGAACCCTGGACGTACGACTACGACAACCTGATCGCCGCCCCGTTGGGCGAGGACACCCCGGTGGCCCGGCCCAAGTCGTTGATCACCGGCAAGCCGATGAAGATCGAATGGTCGGCCAACTGGGACGACGATCTGGCCGGCGGGCCCGAACTGGCACCGCAGGATCCCGTCCTGAAGAAGATCAAGGACGACGTCGGCGACCGGGTCAAGCTCGAGTTCGAGCAGGCCTTCATGTTCTACCTGCCGCGCATCTGCGAACACTGCCTCAACCCAGCGTGTGTGGCGGCCTGTCCGTCCGGGGCCATGTACAAGCGCAGCGAGGACGGCATCGTCCTGGTGGATCAGGACAAGTGCCGCGGGTGGCGCATGTGTGTCACGGGCTGTCCGTACAAGAAGGTCTACTTCAACCACCGGACCGGCAAGGCCGAGAAGTGCACCCTGTGCTACCCGCGCATCGAGGTGGGTCTGCCCACGGTGTGCTCCGAGACGTGCGTCGGCCGCCTGCGCTACCTGGGTCTGTTCCTCTATGACGCCGACCGGGTGACCGAGGCAGCTGCCGTCGAGGACGAGCAGGCGCTCTACGAGGCGCAGCTCGATCTGATCCTGGATCCCGACGATCCGCAGGTACAGGACGCCGCGCTGCGCGACGGCATCCCGCCCGACTGGTTGGAGGCCGCCCGCAAGTCGCCGGTGTACGCGCTGGCCAAGAAGTACCGGGTCGCGCTGCCGCTGCATCCGGAGTACCGCACCATGCCGATGGTCTGGTACATCCCGCCGCTGTCGCCGGTCGTCGACGCCCTGCGCGAGACGGGCAACGACGCTGAGGACGCCGGCAACCTGTTCGGCGCCATCGATTCGCTGCGGATCCCGATCG
>CAZVYU010000125.1:0-6866 GCA_964631645.1 uncultured Actinomycetes bacterium | reverse complement strand
CTGTCCGTGTACGCGACGGTTCAGCCACGGGGCCGTGACGCCCAGTCGGTCGGCTCGATGTCCTCGCGCAGCGGCGGCGCTCAGTTCCCCTCCCGATCTCACCGTGCGCGGCCAGGCCCACGGCCAAGCGATCCATCACCAGCGCCACGTCATCGAGCTCTGCATCGTCGGCAGGACAGCGGGCGATGGCGATCGCGATCGGGATGTGGGAGTCCGGACAGTGGGACGGCGACGCCGGGAAGTGGCGCTCGTCGAAGCCGTTTGCAAATGCAAACGACCTGAGCAAGAGCGACCTCACCATGTGCGGCGCAATCCTTGCCCACTCCCGCGATCTGGCCCGTGAAGTCCTCGCCGGGACCACATCGGTTGAGGCGGCGAAGGCCCATCAGGGGGCGAAGGGTGATCTCCGTCTTAATTTCGCCATTGGTTAAATTTAGATCTCGCGCGGCTTCGGCGGCGGCCATGAGCCGGTAGACATGCTGACCTCGCCATCATCATCGGGTCAGTAGTCGACGAACATCGTCGGGGATGACGCTGGGATGCATCGGCAGATTCATGAGTGGCCTCGGTGCTTTTGTCGGCTGCCAGTTGGCGGGTAAGCCACGGCGAGCAAGCGTTTCGGCGGCGTCGGACTCTCGTAGTGACCATGGCCGGCCAGCGGCTCTCGTCAGCGGCAACGGCACCCGAGGGTCGTCGCCTCGGGGATCGAGATCGTGGCATGCGAACCATGCGCTGCGTGCGTCGCGGTAGCGGCGACGCACTGCGAGCACGTAGATCATCCACGTGTCCTCGTCGCTGATCTTGGCTAGTTCACTTGGCGCCCATACATCGCCGCAGGGACCCGCCAGCAAGTAGTCCGGTGCCCATAGTCGGGTCGGGTCGTTTTCGGGTGCTGACGGGCGTCTACGCGCCACGGTGACCCCAACGGGCACGGGCCGCGCGCTGGGAGCGTAGTTGCTTCGGGGTCGGCAGTTCGGCTCCGGACTCGTCTGTCTCGGCCACGTCGGACAGTGCCAGCGAACGCGACAACTGAACCGCGACCTGGCGGAATCCGCGGATCTCAGCCAGCAACGGATTCGGTCGCGGCTGTCCTTGTGATCCGCTCAGCAGCAGCGGCGCATCGGCCACGGCGACCTCGAGCACGTCGAGACGGTCATAGGTCCGACACAACTCGGTGAGCACGGCCAGCTCGTCGCTGCGCAAGTCGAACACGGCCACGGTGTCGGTCCATGTGCGGCGGCCGCGAGCGGCCAAACCTGGCGGCGCTTTCGGGGGTTTACGGTCAGTCACTGTGCTACTCCAATCAGCAACGGAATGTCACGGGGATTCACGCGGTCGTAGCGCCCTGCCACTCGGTCCGTGGTGGGACGGGGGGGGAGGGTTATCCCCCCGGCCGGGGTGCTGGGGGTCGGGGCGAGATGATCACTTCCCGACCCCCAGCGATTCGCCGCTCGGCAACCGGTGGCGACGGCCGTTACCAAATGCATCACCACGGAGGCGAAGATCCCGAGCGACGAGTTCATGGGTTAGCCGACTCGCAGCACGCCGGAGGGGACCGGCTTGCGTTGGGCGGCTGGGTCGCCAGCAGCACGCGCGGTGATGGCTAGCGACTGGGCACGCTCGGCGCGGTAGCGTTCCGAGCCTTTGGCGAGCGCCGTCACTCCGGCGAGAAGATCCTCGATCGTCGCGGTGTGCATCCTCGAGTTCCGTCCCAGCCAGCGCACCGGAATCGTTGGGGGCACGGTGCGTGGGCCTCGGATGGTGGAGCATCCGTCGAACGCGCCGGGTACACGTGCACCGTCGAGCCAGCCCAGTAGCCCAAGCGCGGCACGCTGCCGTTGCTCGGCCACCCGGAAGTCACGAAGCGCAGTCTCCGCAGCGTGTTGTGCATCGGTCAGCGCAGCGGCGATGGTGTCGGCGATGGTGTCGCGGTTGGCTTCCACGGCCCGCATGTATGTCCACCACTTCTCGCCGAGTGCCTGCCGAGCGGCGGCGGCGGAGGCGTCGGCTTCGGCGGCCTCGGCACGACGCTGCGCACGCTGATCGGTGATGGTGGCCGGATCAGTTCCAGCGCGTGCGGCTTCGACCTGGGCGTTGCGGTGATCGGCTTCGGCGGATGCGGCCACGGCTCGGGCTTCGCGGCGGCGCAGATCGAGGCGCTGCCACAGTTCGCGTGCGGTGCGAACCTCGCCGGCCAGGGTGCGGACCTCTGGCGGGAGCACCCGGTCATCGAGACAGTCGTGCTCCACCGCGACGTACGGCGGCACCTCGTCGAGGACCTGGACCAGATCGGCGGGCTTAGACATTGCGGGGTGCTCCTTGGGCGGCGGTGCCGGGGTTGGCGATGAGTTCGGCCAGTAGTCCCGCGTCCTGGGCGGCGACGATGGCGGCGTGGTCACCGCGCTGGGATGCGGCGGCAAGATCAGCCGCACTCCACTGGCGGGGTGGGTTTTCATCGGTGGGGTTCACTGTGACTCCTTCTCTTCGGGGTTGGTGGTCGCGGATGCGACCGGGGACAGTTCAGCCACCACGACGTCGTGGTGACTGGGACAGGCAGGTAGCGGCCACACGCCGACGCAGGGACAGCCCGGCCAACGGCAAGCGACCAGCGGACGATCACGGCGGTTCATGCGGCCGACTCATATCGGCGGGGTGGCAGCGTCAGCGGTGCGCGGCGACGATTACGGCGACGCTGGCGACGTTTGCCGCGATGGGTGGGCCAGTAGTCGGGACGGCGGTTCACTGCGCGTCCCGACGTGCGATGTCGCGGGTGATCGCGGCCAGTCTGGGGTCGATCTGATCGCGGCTGTCGGCGGTGTCGATCATGCGATGGGCGTGGCGGCAGATGGCGCAGGCTGCGGACCCCTTGGGTTCCCCGTGCTCGCACTCCGTGATTCCCAGCGCGCGGGCGGCTCGGATGGACTCGGCTTCGGTCTGGGGTCGGCGGGCGCGGCAGCGGGCGATGATGTCGCCCACCTGGATCGGTCGGTCGGTGGGGGTGGCGTAGTAGTCGCCGATGACGGCCTGCAGATCGGTGACGGTGATGCCGTGGGGCAGTCGTGCCGCTAGTTCCCCGCGCCACGCCTGGCACTTGGCGGCCAGTTCCACCGGGTTGGCCGGGGCGACAGTGGCGGGACCGATCGCAGCGGCGTAGGCCAGCAGTTGCATGACTTGCTCGTTGGTCAGGGTGGGCATCATCGCGGGGTCCCTTCGATCGCATGGCGGTCAGCGTCGGGCGGCACCAGCGACAGCGCCGCAGCCCACTTGCTCGTCGGTGGGGTAGTGGTCTGGCGCTGGCGATCGGCTTGTGCTTTCAGCCGCAGTTGCTCGTACTTGGCGCGCAGTTTGGCCGGCGACAGGATGTTGGCCTTCCAGAACGGATCCGCTTGCGACCAGCGGATCGCGCCTTCGATCTCGTGGGCGGTCAGTTGATCGCGGGTCAGCATCAGTCGGATGGGTCGGTGCCATGCGGTGCAGGTGACGGTCGGCCTCACCTTGCGGCCGTTGCCGACGATCAGGTCTGCCAGCAGATCGGCGGGGCCGGTGATCTCAACAGGGCATCCACATCGCTCGTCGTCGCCCGCGCCGTCAAGCGCGTCAACGGTCCGATCGGGTAGGCGCGAACCGTCACCGACGTAAAGATGTCTCTTCCCTGTCTCTTCTTGTCTCAAGGGGGTAGTGACGCCACTACCCCTTTTTGTAGTCACGTCACTACCCCTTTCGGTAGGCACGTCACTACCCCTTTCTGGGATTGGGGTAGTCGCGTCACTACCCCTTCTGCGGTATCGGGGTGCGTGCTCTCCGGTGCGGCGATCGCGGGCGCGGACGGTGTGATCGTCGGTGGCCACGTCGGCAGCAGAGCGCAGCCGGTAGACGGCACGACGGCCGCGATGTCCTCCTGCGACTAGTTCGATCGCACCGACTCGACGCAGTTCGATCAGCGCCTCACGGACGGTCTGCTTGTGCAGCCCGGTCGCTTCGGCCAGGGCGTCAAGTCCGGGCCAGGCGGTCATGGACTGCCCGTCGACGAAGTGCCCCAGCATCGCCAGGACGAGACGGTAGGTGACCCGCAGCTCGGCGACAGCGGGCACCAGTTCGCGCACGACGGCGCTGTGGTGGGCCGCGCGGGGGGCAGGTGCGACGTGATCATCCGGCGTGCTCATCAGTAGTCCTCGGGGGGTTCCGGCGGCAGCGGCACGCCGTGGCTGTCGTAGACGGTGGTGGTGGCGTTTCCGCGACAGTCGCTGCGGTGCAGCCCGCAGGTGCGGCAGAAGTGCCGATCGATCGGGTTGCGGGGATCGGTGGCGACGAAGGTGTGTTCGATCACCGTGACCCCCCGCGCTGGCAGGACCAGCAGTAGTCCGACGTGCACGGCAGCCCGCAGCCCCAGCAGCGTGACGCCGACCCCACATGACTGGGGGTGACGGTCAGCGTGGTCGCGCGATGGCCCACGATCCGGCTCGGTGCCGTGGTCGTGATCAGGTCGTCGTCGGGCATCGGCAGGGCCAGGTCGGTGCGGTCCCCGTCGTAGCGGCACACGGGCCGCTGTGGCAGTCGCGGCGGCGGGGGAGGGGTAGGTGTCGCGTCACGCTGTCGAGCGGCCTCAGCGGCTCTACGGCGGGCCTCGGTGGCCGTGCGTGCGTAGATCGTCGCTTCGGCGTTCACCGGCAGTGTGTCGCCGTTGATCCACTCGGAGATGAACGTGTCCGCAGGGATGGCGCGGGTGAGGGCCATCGGGATCTCGACAGTTCCACCGGCCGGATGGGCAGTCCAGTTCGGCGGCAATAGGGTCAGCCCCGCCGGGCCGCGATCCAGCACCGTGACCGTGGTCGCGTCGATGCGGTCCAGTCCCGCCGATGCGGTCCAGATCAGCCGGTCGTCGTGAACCGTCACGTCCCCATCGCGGGTAGGTGATCCGGCGTCGAGCAGCCAGATGACCTTGCCGTTGTTGACCCGTTCCCGGCGGCGCACCGTCGACCGGGCGATGCTGGAGTGCTGGATCTCCACAGCCCACCCGTAGCGGGTCAGGATGTCGGCGCGGACCCGTTCGCTGCCGCGTTCGATGACTACTTCCAACCGCTCCCGATCGGTGCAGGACTCTTGCCAGCCTCGATGCCAGGCGGTCATCGCCTTGTCCGGGGACCCGGCTCTGGGACAGCCGGGGTGCCCATGTGCGGCGGCTTGGTGCCGCCAGTGTTCGGCGCGGCGGGTGATGGTGAGGTCATCGGCGGCGGTGAGGGCCACGCCGCGCACGTAGGTCATCGCCCGGCCGCACGCCAGGTCCGGGCACTTGGCGGCGCGGACCCCACCCTCACCGGGTAGCAGCAGACGGCCAGGGTGTTCCACTGACTCAGCGATCAACGGCATGGCAGCGTCACCCGCCGGAATGTGTCGGACCCGGCGGGTATCCTTGACGTGGCGCCGGTCCCGTTCTCTCCCCCGTGAACGTGGCCGGCGGTCCCATGTTCGCCGGTCACGGGGTATCACCGGCTCGGTTCAGATGACCGGCCAGACGGCCGCATCCGGCGCGTAGTTCGGGGTCGTCGGCATGATCATCGAGCCACTGCAGCCAGTTGGTCAGGTCGGCGCTGGGTGTGATCATCGCGCACCGACCGGGGTCAGCAGTTCGTCGAGATCTTCGGCGCGAACGCGGATAGCGCGGGGGCCGACGCGGACGGCTCGCAGTTGGCCAGTTCTGATCCACCTGTAGACGGTGGACCGGTCGACTCGGGCATGGGTGGCCGTCTCAGCGGGGGTTAGCAGTGCGCTCACGGTGGGTGACTCCGATTCGATGAAGTCGCCGAGAAAGCCTCACGATCACAACCGCGCTCAGTCGGTGGTGATCATGGCTCTCTATCGGCGTGCCCATCGCGGGTCACGGGGTCCGGAGCATCGCGCTCAACGGTCCCGCAGGGTCCGGCATCGCGCCGTGACCGTGCTTTCCGAACGGACTCCCGAATCATCGGTGTTGGCATCGCGCCAACGGTGGTGAACGGGTGTCGCTCGACGTTATGTGCTTGTGGTTTCTCAGCGTAATAGCGGGCAGGCTGCGGCACAATAGCGCGCGCGGGTCATCATGCCGCCAACCTCCCGAGCGCCCGAAGATCACTGCGGACGGTCGTTCGGTTGACGCTCAACTCAGCGGCGATGGCGACCTGCGTCATGCCGTTGTCGTGCAGCCGAGCGACGGCCTCGCGGCGTTCGACCGTCGTATACAGCGGTTGTCCGGGCAGGGCCAGTTCCGCGGGCGCGGGTCCGACCCATTCCTGCCAGCGCAGCAGCACGCGGCGGTCGCGTTGCAGGTCGATGCCGTGCAGCAGTTCGGCCATGATGCCCCGCAGTGGGTCCACATGGCCTTTGCGGGCGTCGGCGACCACTTGGTCCCATGCGGCACGCACTCCGTCGCCGTGGCCGCTGAGAGCCGCGACAGCAGGACGTCCGGCGCGGCGGGTCAGTTGCTCGGTGATCTCGGTCAGGGTCGACCGCAGTTTCCGGGTCGCAGTGGCATAGTCGGCCGGATCCAGTTCCCCCGCACTCAGCAGACCGGCCAGTGCGTCCAACCGGGTTTCGATGTCCGCGGCCCGCTGACGTAGTTGATCAGTCGCAGCATCCCCGGTGGCGGGCATCAGCAGCAGTCCACGGTCGGCCAGTTCGCCTAGGACCCGGCCCACGAGATCCAGCACGGGGCCGTCGACCACATGGCGGACGATCTTGCGATCCTGCCTCTTGGTGCAGATGTAGGTCGGGGTCCCGCCAGCGCGCGACTGGGACGCCATCGTCGACCCGCAGTGACAGAACAGGCTCTTGCCGAGCAGGGTGTTCGCCGATCGTCCCGGTGAGGTCCGCCGCGACGGGTCCGACAGGAT
>CAZVYU010000124.1:0-6899 GCA_964631645.1 uncultured Actinomycetes bacterium | reverse complement strand
CTCAGGAGCAGGTCATCGCCCGTTGCTGCAGGCGACAGGCAGCGAAGGGGGTGCCGCTCTGGGACTTCTGCGTGATGGTCCAGGTCTTCTGGCTCTTACCGGCCGTCGCGATCGCGTAGCCCCACTTGGACGCCGACCAGTCGGTCGTCGCGTTGGGGTAGGTGGTCGCGCCGGACCGCAGCGGCTTGGTCATCTTGCCGGGGTTGCGATCCAGGCTGGTCCCGCCATTGCCCATCACCAGGCTGGGCGGCAGGCCGGGGATCTTGACGCCCTGCACGACATGGATGTGGCTGGACAGGATCAGGTTGTAGTTCCCGAGCAGGCCCTTGGATGCCGCGGTCTGATCCGCCGAGATCCAGGAGCTGGTGTGGCCGATGATCGGCCGGTGGGTCAGAAGCCACGCCTCCTGATTGGTGCCGGGCTGGGTCTGGTTGGCGGCCGCCTGGTAGGTAGGTCGCTGGATGTTGGCCCAGGAGTCGATGGCCGTGTCATTGCCGTAGGCCGAGTCGACCATGGCGATCTTCAACGTGCGTCCCCGGATCAGATCGAGGGACGCCGACCACGTCGGGGTGGTGGCGTTATCGGGAGCGCGACGTTTACCGCCGGCGATCGTCGGCGCGCACGTGCCGGAGGTTCCGGGGCGCGGGTCGAGGAAGTAGAAGAACCCGTTACCCGCCCGGAAACACGCTTCGTGATTTCCGCGCAGCATGGCGATCGGTGCCACGGGGAACAAGGGCGCCATCGGCGTGAAGACGTCGGCCCGCCACCCAGCGGCACTGTCGGTGAAGGGGTAGGCGCTCGTGGGGACCGTCGGACTGCCGCCGCAGGCCGCTGCCGCCCAGGTGAACTTCCAGGTGGGGCAGTTCGCCTCGCGGTAGAAGTAGTCGCCCGGGTTCAGGATCACATCGGGCTTGTCGGCGGCGATGGACTTGGCGATCTGGTTCAACGGCCAGCCGCGGGTGGGATTGCTCGGCTGGTTGCAGTTCTGGATCTCGTAGTTCCCCTTGTATTCCGAGATCCGACATCCGGTGTCGGCGAACAGGGCCATCCGCCGGATGTTCTCCGGCAGGGCGGCAGGCACCTTGCGGCCGCCGGCCTTCGCCTTCTTCGTGTTCTTCGGCAGTTTGCGATCGCAGACCGCGACGCCGGTGAAGTACGGATCGGTGTTGGCCGGCCGGGGCCGCAGGATCATGGCCAACGACTTGACCTTGTTCGACTGCTTCTTGACCACCAGCGTCGGGCACGGACCGCCGGTCGTGATCACGCGAGCGAGCAGCTGGGACTTCGCCACCGAACGGGGTGCCACCAGGCTGTAGGCCGCGATCACGGTGCCCTGCGCCTGCACCGCCTGGCCCTGCGCCTCCGCAGCGGCAGCGGTGGCCACCGGAGCGAGGGGGGACGCCACCAGTCCCGCAGCGAGCAGGAAGGGGGGCAGGGAAACCAGGCGTCGGCGAGTCATTGGGTCACTGTACGTGTTGCCTGAGTCGCCGGCGTCCGAAAGACCGTGCCCCTGCCGCATCGGACGAACGCTAGGTTGCCCTATGGCCCAGTGGCGCTCGCTGATCGTGCTGTCGGTGATGCAGTTCCTGATGGTCCTCGACACATCGGTCATGAACGTCTCGATCAGCCAGTTGGTCGCCGACTTCGACACCACGGTCTCCGCCATCCAGGCGGTCATCACGCTGTACTCACTCGTGATGGCCGCATTGATGATCGCCGGCGGCAAACTGGGCGACATCCTGGGTCGTCGGCGCGTCCTGATGATCGGATTGGCGCTGTATGCGGCCGGATCGGCGCTGACGGCGGGCTCGTGGTCGGTGCTCTCGCTGGGGCTGGGCTGGTCGGCACTTGAGGGCATCGGTGCGGCTCTGGTCCTCCCGGCCATGGCGGCGCTGATCGCCGGGAACTACCACGGAGCCGCCCGAGTGACGGCGTACGGCGTGTTGGGTGGCACCGCCGGCGCGGCCATCGCGTTGGGGCCGATCATCGGCGGGTGGGTCACGACCCAGTGGAGTTGGCGGGTCATCTTCGCGGCAGAGGTCGTCGTGGCGCTGGGGGTGCTGGTGGCCGGCCGGTGGGTGGCGGACACACCGCGATCCGCTCCGCGGCCGACCCTCGACCTCGTCGGGGCGGTCCTGTCGGCGCTGGGCCTGTTCGTCGTCGTCGTCGGTCTGCTCATGTCGTCCACGTGGGGCTGGCTCGTTCCGGTGAACAGTCCGGTGACGCCCTTCGGTTACTCCCTCACGCCGTTCGCCGTGGCCCTGGGGGTGGTCGTCCTGTACGGGTTCGCCCTCTGGGAAGCCCACCGGGAGCGCGGCGGCCAAGATCCGTTGGTCCGGTTGTCGCTGTTCCGCATCCCGCCCTTGAAGGCGGGCCTGGTGACGCTCTTCGCCATGAACGTCGTGTTCATGGGTGTCTTCTTCATCCTGCCGCTCTACCTGCAGATCGTTCTCGGGCTCGACGCGCTCGACACGGGCCTGCGGCTGTTGCCCATGTCGTTGGTCATGTTCGTCGTGTCGTTCTGCGGCGGTCCACTTCTGACCGTGATGTCACCGCGGACCATCATCCGACTCAGTCTGTTGATCATGATCGGCTCCGTGACCGTTCTGCTCATGACGCTGGAACCGACCCTGCGTCAGGAGTACTTCGCCCTGTCCATGGCCCTGTTGGGGGCGGGCATGGGACTCATGGCCAGCCAACTCGGCAACGTCATCCTCAGTTCCGTGGAGAGCGAATCGCGCAGTGAGGCCGGGGGCCTGCAGTACACAGCGCAGCAGCTGGGCAGCGCCGTCGGGGTCGCGGTAATCGGCTCCTTCGTGATGACCGGATTGGCGTCGGCCTACATCAACCTGCTCGACCGCAATCCGGCAGTGGGGCCTGCCACCGTCACCGCGGTCGAGGTCGACCTGTCGAACGGCACCAAGTTCGTCCCAGCCGCCGAGGCGGAGTCGGTGGCGGCGGCAGAAGGCTTCACCGGTTCTGTCGCCGACGAGTTGGTCGCCACGTACGAGGCCGCTCAACTGCAGGCATTGAAGACCGGTCTGCTGGCGGCGGCAGGGGTGGCCGCGTTGACGCTGCTGGTGACCGGTGGTCTGCCGTCGGAACGGCTGCGGGAGCTGGCCGAAGCCCAAACCGACTCGGCGGGCGCCAGAACGGTCGCCGGTCAGCCCTCGCTCGAGAAACCCGGGTAGTAGCCCTCGACACAGCCGGTCGCGCCGTAGTCGGCACCATCGGCAAAGGCGGTGAGTCGTTCCTCTGCCGTGCCGTGGGCATCGGGGGCGTTCCAGGGGACGCCGTCGGGGTCGGCCACGGAGATCACGGCGTCCACAGCCTGCTTGATGGCCTGCTTGCCGAGCAGGCCCTGATTCTCCGCCCACTGGGCCCAGGCGCCGGCGAAGCAGTCGGCCTGCAGCTCGGACTCGATGGTCAACGGGAACTGTTCGGTCAATCCGAGCCGCGCCTGAGCGCCGTGGCCGAACTCATGGGCCAGGATCACGGCTGTCGCCATGTCGCCCTTCTCTTGGTAGAAGGGCAACATGAGTCCGGGTTCGTCCCACGCGATGAAGTCCGACTCCGGCTGGGAGCAGTACACGGCATTGACCGCGCCGACTGGTTGGCCACCGCAGGTCGGACCGTCGTCCTCGGGCGGGTAGTAGGCGATGAACTCGTCGGGCTGCACCCACTTCTCGCCGAAGTCGGCCGCCATGGTCTCGATCCAGTACTCGCTGATCGCCCCGAGGGCGAAATCCATGGACTCGTCGTAGGCGGCGAAGTCGACCCCGCCGTCATCACCGACTGCTCCCTGCAAGGTGAACGTCTGATCGCTGGTGATGCTCGTGGCGACCGCGCCGGTTCGTTGGCCACCCTCGGGAACGCGGTACTGCGCATCCGCTGATGGGGGATCCGTTGCAGCGGCCTGACCGGCTCCGGGGTCGGGAACAGCGCAGCCACTGACAAGAGCTCCGGCGGCAACCACCGCCAGTGCCAGCAATCGAGAACGTCGAGTCACGGATCGTCCCTTGCTCGTGGGGGCCTCAGCCCCGGGATGCCCGCATCATGACACGGGAGTGTCGCTCGCAGGTCAAGCGGACAACCACGATCCGGGGACTTGCGCCAAAGGAGTGAACGCAACGGCGCCCCTCCCGATGGGGGAGGGGCGCCGCCGGATCAGCGCATGGCTCAGGGGAGAAGCACGTCGCTGATCCCGTGGACCACGGTGTTGTCGGTCTGGACCACGTCGATCTTGCTCTTCACGACCTGGTCGTTGAAGAAGCGACCATCACGGTCGTTGAGCACGATGACCGGGAACGAGGCGCTGCGCGACAGGACCGTCACGCCCAACTTCTGTCCGTTGGCCATGGTCAGTCGCTGGAAGAAGGGGCCGCTGAGCACCTGCTTGCCGGTCACCTTGGCGTTGGGGAGAACGTGGTACAGCAGCACCTGACGGATCTTGTCCACGCCGAGCTTGGTCACCAGTCCGTTGAAGACCTTGGCTTCGTCGACGGTCGCGCCGAAGCGGTGGTTCGGACCCAGCGCACCTACGCGATTTGCCAGCACCTCGAAGGCTCGGTCGTTGGGCGCGAAGACGGTGAAGGCGGGCAGCGAGGCCAGGGTGGCGTCGGCGCCGGTGGCCAGGACCGCTTTCGTCACGATGTCGAAGTCGTAGGGGTTGTTGTCGGCAGGTCCGGTCGGATCGTTGTAGGTGGCGGTCAGTTGCCCCAGGAACGACCCGGTCTCCTGTTCGGTCAGCGCCTGGGCGGGCGCGGCGGCCCCCACGCTGACGACGGCGAGCGCTCCGGTGGCGGCGAGGACAGAGAGTCGAGTGCGGATGGACATTGGGTTCTCCCCTGGTCGGTGGCCCGCCTGGTGCGAGCGTGTTGCCTGTGTATTCGCGCGACCCGAGGGGGCTGGATGCAGTTTTCTTAGGCAAATCTTGGGCAATATTCTCGTGTGTGTCACGCCGTGTGGCTGGACATATGTGTCGGAGTAAGCGGAGTCGCGCTCCGTGTCCGATCTGTTGCTCAGCGCTGACGCGTAGACGGGGCGTTACGATCGACGCGACTCAACTGCGGGATGCCGGGGGGTCGGCCCTTTTCGCCATCGACCTGAATTGGCAGCACACATGATCGATCGCTCCGAGAACGCTCACCCCCGGAAGCGCCTGCTCGGTGGCGGGCGTCGTGTCGGCCTGACCGCCACGATCGGGGCCACGATCACGGGGCTGGTCCTAGCCGGTGGTCTGGGATCGCCGGCCGCAGCTGGAGTCAGCCAGGACCACGGGGCGGCCACCAGGAAGGCGCAGGTCGCGCACATCTCCGGCCTCGTTCGCGACGAGATGAGGACCGATCACCTGAAAGCCGTCATCGTGCGCGTCACCAAGGGCGACCGGGTGGTGATGACCAAAGCGTTCGGCAAGTCCATGACCGGAGTCCCGGCGACCACGGACATGCGCTTCCGCAATGGTGCGGTGGCTTTCGCCTACGTCAGCACTCTGCTCCTGCGCTTCGTCGACCAGGGCAAGGTCCGCCTCGGTGCTCCGGTGTCCCGTTGGTTCCCTGACCTTCCGTTGTCCCGTCGGGTCACCCTGAAGATGCTCGCGAACCAGACCAGCGGTTATCCGGACTACGAGGAAGACCCGACCTTCATCGCCGACTTCTTGCGTGATCCGTTCCAGGAGTTCTCGTTCAAGCAGCGGCTGTCCATCGCGTTCAGCCGGCCGCAGCTGTTCCCGCCCGGAACGAACTGGAGTTACTCACACACCAACTTCATGCTGTTGGGCAAGATCCTGTCCAAGATCGGCGGCAAGCCGTTGCACCGGCTGCTGCGCCAACAGGTGCTGCGTCCGATGGGACTCACCAGCACGACCGCCTCCCAGACCGCGAAGATCCCCGATCCGGTGCTCCATTCGTTCAGTTCGGAGCGCCGCGCGTTCTTCGGGCTCCCGGCCGATCAGCCCTTCTACGAGGAGTCCACCTTCTGGAACGCCGCCTGGGGGACCCCGGTGGGCGCCACGCAGACCACCACCATTGCCGACATGACCGCCACCGCGGATGCAGTCGGTGCGGGAACTCTGTTGTCGAAGCGAAGCCACAGGTTGATGACCGGGCCCAATCTCCTGGGCTTCGGCCGACCGCAGGCCAACTGCGTACCGGAGTGTTTCACCCAGGTGAAGGGCTACAACTACGGCCTCGGAGTGGTCCGCTCCGGGGCGTGGCTCCTGCAGAACCCGTTGCTGGGTGGCTACAGCGCCGCGATGGCCAACCTGCCCAAACGTCGTCTCTCCATCGCCGTCGCCGCCACGTTCAAAGCTGCGGCTTTCGACGCCGAAGGCAACTATCCCGGTAATCCGAGTGACAAGCTGTGGCGGCTGATCGGCAAGTACCTGGCCCCGAAGAACCCGCCTCCGATCAAGAAGTGACCGGGCCGGTGGGTCAGCTCGAACTGGGCGAGGCGCTGGGGGAGCCGGTCGTCATGATCTGCGCCAGGTTCTCGAAGGCCGTCACCGCGGGGGCGATCGGCTGAGTCGCCGGGCCATTGGTGATGTCGCTGTTGACCATGATCACGATCGTCGTGCGTGATTGCGGCTGGTAGTTCACCACGGTGTTGTAGCCGGGGATCTCGCCGGTGTGTCCGAGCCACCCCGCGGTGTTGACGATGCCCATGCCATAGGACCGCTGCGGGGTGTTGGGGGGAACGGTCGTGTTCACCGACTCCACCCGCATCTGCTGGGTTTCGGCCGGCAGGATTCCCTCGCCGGTACCCAGCGCCACGCCCCACTTGTGCAGGTCGTCCAGAGTCGAGATCACTTCGCCTGCAGTGAAGGCGAACGACGGGTTCCAGTTGGTGGCGTTCTTGACGGTTCCGACCGGATCGGTCTGCTCGCTGATGCCCGACAGGAA